>JAKANZ010000048.1 GCA_021823435.1 Microcaldota archaeon | reverse complement strand
CACCTGTCTCATTCTATATATCAAAGTTTTATAAGATAGATAGCAAAATTCAATACGGGCCCGTAACTCAGCTTGGCCAGAGTAGCGGCCTTTTAAGCCGACAGCCGCGGGTTCAAATCCCGCCGGGCCCACGTTTTGAGTTAGAGTCAAATTCAGTAAATCCGAACACAACAAACCCATTAAGAAGGGCGTATAAGGCATATGCGCCAGCGATACCAACGGCTATTCCGATGAGAAACGGAACCAAAGAGTCATATAGAATCCAACCACCACCTCCACCCACGAGTCCTCCGAATATTGCCCAGCCGATTTCTTCAGTATTGGGTTCTGAAAGTGAAACAAGCCCAACTCCGATAATTACACCTATAATGAGACCGATAAGAGTCGCAAATAATGATTGCGTGGGAAACCAAGCCAGACCCATACAGATTAATGCAGAGAGCACGATTACCGCTGTGCCACCGCTTAGTGTTGCTTGAGCTTTCATAATTTCACTTATTTCGAGAATCTTTCAATCTCTCTATGTCGTTATCTATGCCTTCTAATTTCGTATTGATTTTAATTAGATTTGTATTGATTTTATTTAATTCAGAAGGTAGACCGCTCTCTCTGTTCTCTACGTATTTGATTACGCTGTTCGCTCTATACCAAAAGACACTCACTAAATAGATAGCAGGCAGGGCAGAAATGCCTCCTATTGTTGACAAGTTAGGTAGAATGTATGTATTCAGCCAATCTGAACCAGAAGGGTCATGTGTTAAGCCGATTTCGATTATCGCAATCATCAGTAGCAGGAATGCAACAACGTATAATGTCGAAAAAATAAGACGAAAACGTTTGAATGGGTTTTTGCTTTTAGCTAGGTGGAAACGGATAAGTAAAACATATGTGATGTCGGCAATAACATAGATTGCAGAAATAGTAAGCAATAGCAAAGACATCGTTCCTATCGCAGACCAAAAAGCCATATTTAACTCGCGCAAGTTAAATATAAAAATAGGAAGGAATATCAGGAGTTTAAACCAATATTGTTTGGGTGTGAGTCTCATCTTATATTCACCTTATTTTCAGCAAAAATCTTGTTGGTGGGGAATGCGCTATCAATCGCAGAAAACAAAGCATCTCGCGGAATATGGACATAGATTTGCGTGCTCGAAACCTCGCGGTGGCGGGCGAAAGCTTTCGTCAGCATTATGTCACCGCCAACCGCCCGATTGAACGCCGTAATCCCGAAATGCCTAAGCGAGTGCGTAGTCAATCTGTGCAATCTTCTTTTCGTTCGGTCTGGTATCGTCTCTTCTGTAGTATCATAGACCTCGTTGAGCCCCGTGAGCGAGATATAATAGCGGAATACCTTGCGTATATAGTCAAGGTCAAAATACGGCTTGTCCGTATGGCTTCGAGTTTTATCTGTGTAAAACAAATAGCCCTGAGCGTTATCAATCTCTTTCGTGCGTTCTCTCACATAATCTAATGTCTCTTCAAAAAGAAATCGAGGCACAAGCAGGACGTCGAGCGTGTGCGCCTTCTCGGTTTTCACCTTCAGCTCTCTGCTATTGAAATCAAAATTCTTGATATTGAGCTTGCAGACCTCGCCCACACGCAAAGCGAGATACGCCTGATATTCAAAAAGAAGCTTGTAACGTGGCTCTTTTATAGCTCCCAGAAACTTGTTAAGTTCCTCTTGGGTAAAGCCCTTGTTTATGCTCCCGTATTTTCTAAAGCCCCTGCGACGCCATTTTGCTTCGTGATACTTGGAGACTAGCGCGCGTAGCTCCTCCACGCGCCACTTGCTCAGTAGAGGCATCAATTCGCGTAGCTCGCCTTTTATGCGCTCCAGCTCCTCTAGCTTGGTGTCCTCGCCTATCGCCATAATGGACACCTCGATATGTAGAAGGCGAAGATACAGTAGCGGCTCGGCTCGTGGGTATGGGTCAATTCGGCCCTTTCCGTTAGCCTTGCCAAGGCTATTACCCGTTCGCCTAAGGCTATGACCTGCTCCCGTAGTTCCGTTATTGCGCTCGCTTCGGGCTTCTTGTGAAGCCCTCGCTCGCTGGTTCGCGCCGTTAGGAATAAGGAGCGAGCGCGCCCAATCGCCAGCGAAGCTGGCTTGGCGGGCGCGCGAGCTTGAAGCGTGGGTATGGGTCTTTTTGACTGAATGCTTAGGATTAAATTCCAATACAGCTCATAAAAGAAGTAAGCTATTTGGGTTCGGAAACCGCCGGGCCCACGTGATTGCATGCAGCAAAAGAGCAAGGAAGAACTGAAGGAGATGCACTGGTCAGAGATACTGGCAAGTAGGATACTCGAAGAGAAGCAGGCTCCGTATGTACTTACTGGAGGGATGACGACAAGCGGACCCGCGCACATGGGAACTGTGTGCGAGTTCCTGTATCCTGCGGTGCTCAGAGAGGTCCTGGAAGAAGGAGGTCATGAGGCGAAGCTCTTCTTCATAGCAGACATATTCGACGCTTTCGACGGGATACCTGTTGAACTAAAGAAGTACAAAGACCAGCTCACCCCAGAGCTTGGAAAGCCGCTCTCAAACGTAATCGACCCCCTGGGCTGCCACCCCTCCTATGGCGAGCACTACCTCTCGCAGGCTACTGAGATCATAAAGAGGATGGAGCTGAAGCTTGAGCTGGTAAGATCGCCAGAACTCTATTCAAGCGGAAGCTTCGACGTGTTCGCAAGGACTTTCCTCAAAGAGGAGGAGAGGGTGAAGGAGGTCGTTGCCAGCTCATCGCTCAGGAAGGTCGAGGATTTCAAGGATTGGAGTCCAATCATGCCACTGTGCGAGAAGTGCGGCAAGATAGCCACCACGCGCGTTGTAAGTCACGACGACGAGAGCTATGAATACGTGTGCGACCGCGATGTCAAATATACCAAAGGCTGCGGATACCGCGGCAAGGCCAAGATAAGCGACCACAAGTACAAGCTGCAGTGGCGCCTCCACTGGCCTTCGTGGCAAGCGCATTTCAACTCAGTCGCAGAGGGAAGCGGCGTAGACCACATGACCAGAGGGGGCAGCGCAGACACAGCGGTCGCGATCCACAGAGAGATACTGCACAGGGAACCTCCCATACTCTTCAAATATGGCTTCGTGCTCCTTCACGGAAAGAAGTACTCGAAATCCAAGGGTATAGGCATGGGTGCGCTCGAGCTGATGAGCCTGATCCCGCCAGAGGTACTTAAGTATGTGCTGATACTCCCCAACCAGGAACAGAACAAGAACATCGATCCGGAAGGCACAGGCCTGATAGACCTCTTCTCGGACATAGAGCGCGTCTCGAAAGTCTCCAAGCCTGAAAACAGGGCCGACGAGAAGAAGCAGTTCGCATTCAAACTGTCAATCAAAAGTCTCAAGTGGTCGTCGTCTTTCCTTGACATGCTTCTCAACTATCAGATATACAGGGATTGGAACAAGGTCGGCGAGATGCTGCACGACAAGCCAGGAGTCGATTATCTGGCGCCATTCATCACCGAATGGCTCAGGAGAGGGTTTGAGCCAGAGCAGTACAACTTCAGCGTCAAGCCACAGAAGATAACCGAGGGCCGAGAGCTAGTCACAAAGTTCGCGTCGATGCTGAAGCCCGGCATGTCTGACGTCGATGTGCACAACCTCGTCTATCTGGCCACGGAAGACAACAAGGAGCAGGCAGGGAAGCTCTTCTCAGCCCTTTACACAGCCATAATAGGCAAGGAGAAAGGCCCGCGCCTCGGAAAACTCATAGCCGCAATAGGAATAGGCGAAGTGAAGAAGATGCTCGACGCCGCAGTGGCATGACCTCAGCCAACACTTATATATCCAGAAAGCGTCTCTGATGTATGGGAACTGGGGAAGAAAGCAAACATGCACTCAATCTGGTTATTTCGCAGCTAGCCAAGGCAAAAGACGGCAGGAAACTCAAGGTCGGCATGGACATAGACGATACCGCGGCAAGCACCTCGCTCTCCGTGAGGAGCCTGATGGAAGAGCGATTCGGGTTCGACTTCTCATCCGTGGGAAGGAAGTACGACTGGTCATCTACCGGCGCGACAGACAGGCACTTCATGGAGATCTACAACGAGCTCTGGCAGCGCGACGGCAGGGAGATAGCGCCTGCCTTTAGCAAGGAGACCTTCACACTGCTTAACGAGAAGACCGATTTCAGTTTCGTGAGCGCAAGAGGGGAGGAGAGCTCCGAGGGGCTGTACAGATGGGTCTCCAATCACTACGGCGTGAAAGCGCGGGCGATAGTGGTCGATCCGCGACCGTATGACATGCACGGCATAAGGAAGCTAGAGGCCGGGTTCGATCTGCTGATAGACGACAGCCCCCACGTGGCTGTGAACATGAAGGCGGAGATCGCAAAGGACAGGGCGCTGCTGCTGGTTGATAAGTGGGAGGAGGCAGTGGAGCGGAGGCACACAACAAACACCGCAGTGGTAGACAACACCGAACACGCGGCCCGTGTCATCCTTGAAGCGCATAGGGTCAGGGAGCAGCCCGCACATGAATAGCGCGGGTTTTTAATTGTGCCAACGCTACTTATAGGCGTGCCAGGGTGGCGGAACCCGGTAACGCGTACGCCTGGAAAATATTCCTGCAAGCGT
>JAKANZ010000009.1 GCA_021823435.1 Microcaldota archaeon | reverse complement strand
AAGTTTTTCGTACATCGCCCTTGCTTCGGCTTCCATTTCCTTAGTCAGTTTCAGAGCCATTTCACTTCCTGCCGTAGTTTATTATCTCGTCAATCAGGTCCACGTGGCTTATCAGCATGCGCCTGCAGCAATAGCGCTTGACACCTAGGTCGTCGAGCACCTTGCCTGCATCTTCGCCGTTCTTGTTCACCCGCTTGTCGAACTCTTCCCACTTGTCAGCAACGACCTGCCCGCACGAGAAACATCTTACTGGTACCATCATAGCATCACCAAACTATCTGTAGCTCTTCTGGAACCTTGCCCTTGCCTTGGGCCCCTTGTACTTCTTCGGCTCCACCTGTCTGACATCGTCCACGAGCAGGGTTCTATCGTAATCCATGTACATTTTCTTTATAACATCGCTGCTTGCAGCCTGCGCAATCACCTTTGCGAGCGCGCTCCTTGCGGCCTGCGCCTGGCCGCTCGACCCGCCACCGTAGGCGTTTATGCTTATGCTTGACTTTCCAGCTATCTCCTTGGTCAGACTGCTTATGTTCACTGGTTCCAGTATCATATCCCGCAGTTCGGCTGGTTTGACTGTAAGGATGTCAAAGCCGTTGAGCGTTATTCTGGGTATTCCTGGAGCGAGGCTGGCTCTTGCGGTCGCCATCTTCCTCCTCGCCTTCTCGAGCACAGGCTTGTTCTTCTTTGACGGCGCCCTCCTGCGCACAACAGTTTTCTTTACTGCCTGCTTCTGCTGCGCTTCGGCCTGCTGGATCACTCCGGCAAGTTCCTTGTTAAGGTTGTCAACATTTCCCTCGTTAGCCATCGTTTCACATCTTGTACCCAAGCCTCTCAGACAGTTCGCCTACGGTCATCGAGCTCTCGTATGTTTCGCTCCTGCGTTTCGTCTGTTCCTTCGTGGCCTTCTCCTTGCCGATCTCTGCAGGCACGCCTATGTACACGCGCAGTCTCTTGAATGCATCCCTTCCCCTGGGCTTCTTCCATGGCAGCATGCCCCTGACTATCCTCTTGACGAAGAAGTCCGGGCGTCTCGACCAGTAGGGTGAGTGTTCGGGATTGGCTTTGTCCTTGAACTCAAGCCTCTGCTTGTAGTTCGCCACTATGTTGCTCTCGTGTCCGCTTATCGCCGCCCTTTCGGCGTTGACCAGCGTCACCCTGGCTCCCTGAAGCAGCAGCTTGGCCGTGCGGCTCGCTAGCCTTCCGAGAATCTGCTCATCGCAGTCGATCACGTATTCCTTCTCAGCCATCGGAATTCATGCCTCAAAACAAGCGTATAATAGATTGCTTTTACATTATTTAAAACCTATGCCTTCCTCTGCAGCACGAGCATCTCATCCAGGGGCGGGTAACCGCCTCCCGCGAGCCTGTGCAGAGCCGCGCCTCCGCTGACGAGCAGCTTGCCGCCAGCATCTATTATGTGGCTCTCCAGCCCGCTCTCAACCACCTCCTGCGACGTGTCTCCGCCGAGGAAAACAAGGCCGCTTCCTGCTATCCTCTTGGTAAGCTCAACCCCGTTCACGTATCCTTTCTCGTACACACCCAGAGGGCCAGCCCTTATCCTTATCTCCTTTGCCTCGAGCCTTCTGGCCCACCGCTCCACCGTTCCTTCTCCTATGTCAACTATCTGACCATCGCATGCTCGCAAGTCCTTCAGCTCAACATTCCTCTTCTCCCCGTTCTCAAGCACAGTAAAGTCGCACGGGTGCTCCACGTTCTGAAGAGACGCTATCAATCTGGCGTCTTCGAGCTCCTTCTCATCGAACTTCGCTTCTATGAAGTCATTGTTCGCTTTCCCAAGATCGTGTCCCCTGACCCTAGCAATCAGCTGCCCTACGAGCCCTCCGGTGAAGCCGTCCACCCCCGAAGCGAATATCCGCTGCAGGTCTGTGACCTTCTGCAGTTTTTTGCCTCCCGATATGAGCGCCTTGTTCTGCCCGTTTCCCATTATGCCTTCAACGATCTCAAGCTCGTAAGCAGACCTGAGGCCGACGAAGGTGGTCGCGATATGCGGAAGAACCATCATGCTCGAGTCTGCCCTGTGCCACGCCGGCATCGCATCGTTTACGCATGTGGCGATCGATCCCTCAAACAGGCTTTGGTAAGGACACGAGTCTAGCTCAAACTTCTTCTCAAAATCAAAATACCTCACGTTGTCCAGCAGGATAATCTCCCCCCTCTTCACTCCCGCTATCCTGCGCTTCGTCTCGTCGCTAAAGATGGCGTCGTGCGGTATGAACTCAATTGTCGCTTCGCGCACCAACGACCCAAGAAGGCTGGCGTGTTCCTTCAGCGGCAGGAAATCATCATCGCCTTTCCTTCCTTGGTGAGCCATAACCACGAGGCCGCTGCGCTCCGCGTACAGTTCGAGCATGTGCGAGTACACGCGCAGCCTCAAAGCGTCTGAGGCGACGTGGCCTTCCACCACGGGCAGGTTTATGTCAGTCCTGACAAGCGTGGGGCCTTTGAGCTGTGCATCTAGATTTACAAGCGTGTGGTTCCTGAGGTGCTTCAGGTACTCCATGCCCTAACCTCGGTTTTCTTCTATTTAAAAATTGGGTATATACCTGCACAAATCTGAGGTCTGCGGGGGACGAGATTTGAACTCGCGCAAGCACTAGGCTACAGGAACCTCAATCCTGCGCATTTGACCAAGCTCTGCCACCCCCGCGCGCTATTTCTTCAGTTCCTTGTGTATATCTCTCAATCCAGAACTTATTATATCTAATGCACGCCTGACTATCTCGTTGGCGGGCATCTGTCCGAAAGACTCAAAATAGAACTCGAACTCCTTGTCGCTTTTAGCCTTGTAGCTCACTATGCCCGGCTGGAACTTGGCGCTTCTGCGCCCCGTGCCCACCACAGCCTTGCCGTCCACCCTCAACCTCTGGCCCTCGGCGAGCTTGATTAGGGGTATGTCACCGTTGGCCACCTTGACGTTCTTGTCGCTGCTCTTCAGTTCCTTCGAGTATACGGTGGCGGGTCCCTCAGCCTCCAGCGAGAACACCACCTCGTCCTTCTCGTCATAATCCTTCGGCGTTATTATCGGCACGAGGCCTATCCTGTGCGCCAGGTACTCATCGAAGAGCGCACTGCTGTTCTCGTAAAACGTCACCGTATCTATGGAGAAGCAGCCGACTCCCCCGATTGCGGCTCTGCGTATCGCATTGGCTACGCCATAGCCTATTCCGCTTATGTCTACGCGCATAACCTTTGGCGAATTCTCGACTACGCTAACCTTCATATGATCAATCCAAGGATTAGGCAAAAGCCTTATTTATATCTGAGCTGAGAATATTTAAAGATAGCGCCGCGAGAGATATTGATGAACTTCTGGAGTGTTTACGAGGAGGAAAAGGCAAAGCCCGAATTCGGAAACGTGCAGCTGTACATTAGATCAAGGGACAGGATACATCTCTCGCTCTCTCATGTTGAACACCACGGCGTGCTGCTCGGAATGAACCAGGGCACGTTCAGAAAGTATAGTGAAGAAGGGCGTTTCGTAATGAGCAAGAGCCTCACCCACGACCTTTTCGTCTCCATATACGACGTGAACACCACCCAGTCAACAGTACTGAGATTCTCTCAGAAACTGAGCGACGGTGCTCTCAAGAAAGTGACGACCAACCTGAGAGCCCTCAAGAAACCAAA
This sequence comes from Microcaldota archaeon, assembly GCA_021823435.1. Taxonomy (GTDB): domain Archaea; phylum Micrarchaeota; class Micrarchaeia; order Micrarchaeales; family CABMGC01; genus JAJYVH01. The sequence goes on along the minus strand of JAKANZ010000009.1, from coordinate 17,608 downwards.
TCTGGAGATGCGTGTCATAGGACTGCAGGACAGGGACACAGAACTATTGAGCAGCGCCGAGAGGCTGTACGCGAGTGCGAAGCCTGCCCTGGTGGAGCTCGATGTCTTTGGGGGAGAGACGCGCCACCTCGTTTTCGACACCAAATTAGGAATGGTTTTCAATCTCCTTCTGCTCAACCGCATCTACAGGCCTCACGAGCTTGCGACTACGCAGAGCGCAGACGAATACAACAAGATGAAGGCTGAACTCAAGTTCGCCTAGAAACTGTATTAAGGCTGCCGAAACCAAAGGGAAATGTGTATTACTGTGTCATTCAGAAAAGCAGTGGCAAGGGTCAGAACAGAACTGAACAAGGAGTCGGGCCCGCTTGAGGTAACGGGCGGTCTGCTGATAGGTTCTGCCGCCGCCGTCGCTGCGTTGAGACCTGCGTTTGACCTTATTAGCGCGCTGCTCCGTCAGCCCACGGCGCAGAAACCTCTTGTCGATGGCGCACTTCTGGGCATCGACATAATTGCAATGGCTGCAGGTCTCAAGCTTGTAAAGAGAGCCAACGAGGCCCAGAAGGCGCTTCCAAAAACCGCAGCGCTAGAGCGCAAGCACGTATAGGTCTCTGTAGGTATGGCCTTCTGGGGTAAGAACGCTTTCTTTCAGCACTATCGATCTGACTTCAAACGAGCCGAGCTCAGCCTTTGCATTCAGTTCAAGAGCCTGGCGCAGCGCGCGCATATCCTTTACTCGCCTGACTCTCGCCAGAGTAAGGTGGGGGGCATAGCCGTGCTCTTTCTCGAACACGATGCTCCGTGCAGTAAGCGCGGAGTCCAGCTTAGAGTAGAGCCGCTGCAACGCATCCCTTCCCTCTGTAATGTCTGCAAATATCACGCGTATGAGCCTGGGGGTGAAATAAGACACTTCGGAAAGCGTGAGTCTGAATGGTTTGGTAGCGCAGCTCTTTATGGCCGCGATCACTTTCTCTGCCTGTGCAGCGTCAATCTCGCCGAGGAACTGAAGTGTTATGTGCATCGAGTCCTTGTGCACTAGGGCTATGCCTTCCATTCTAAAACCGTTCTCCAGCAACTCCGCTTTCCGCTTTAGCTCTTCAGGGATATCGATCGCAATAAACGCGCGCATATACATCACAACATTTCGTCCTGGGTCAGGTTAGTCATAGTGGCGTATCGCCAACCGTAGGTCATGAGGTACTCCATCGCGCTCCTGAGCTTTGTTGCCCGCATCTTAAGACTAATAAGCTTAAGCAAAGAACATTTTTTGATTATATGGTTTCGATAGACGAGTTCAAGAACATAGACATACGGGTGGGCAAGGTGATCGAGGCAAGCGTGCACGACAAGGCAAGGAATCCAATGTACATACTGCGCATAGACTTCGGCAGCGAAATCGGGGAACGTACGATTGTCGCTGGCATAAGGGACAGGTATGCGAAGGAGGAGATTGAAGGCAAAAAGATAGCGTGCGTGGTCAACCTCGAACCAAAAAGCGTTGCAGGAGTAATCTCAAACGGGATGATACTCGCTGCAGAGAGCGGCGTATCCTTGTCTTTGCTTGTGCCTGACAGGGACATAGAGCAGGGCAGCAGAGTGCATTAGCATGATAGTCTGCGTGACAGGGACGCCCGCCGCCGGGAAGAGCAGCGTAGGCAAGGTGCTGTCTCACATGGGATTCAAAATCTACGAGCTCGGCGACATAGTCAGGAGGATGATGCGAGACAAAGAGATAGCGCTAACCCCCGAGTCCGACAGGAAGTTTACAATCTGGCTGCGGAAGAGCCACGGAAGACTGGTAACTGTAAGAAAACTGGCAAGCGAAGTTGATCTAAGCAGAGGCAGAAACATAGCAATAATAGGAGTCAGAAGCAAACCCGAACTCGACTACATAAGGAAGAAAGGCAAGACCGTAGCAATTGCGATTATTGCACCGAGCAGGCTGAGGTTCCAGAGGATGAGGAAAAGGGGCAGGGCCGACGCGCAGAAGACCTACGCCGACTTCGTGAAAAGAGACAAGAAAGAGGAACGCTTCGGCTTATGGGGCGCGATAGAGAGCGCAGACTACGTCATTTCCGGCACGAGTACGATACCGCAACTCACAAAGGAAGTGAGGCAGATAGTCAGGTTGGCGTCGCAGAGCAAAGCATTTTAACTTTAATTCCTAACTTCACACATGGCGACAGCCCGTATCAGAACGCTGCTTTTCATACTAGCGTTGTCAGCGGTGGCGCTCGGGGTAAGCGCTACGTATCTTACCGTAGAAGGTCCGGTATCAGCGCTTCTCTACAACAACGGAACGCTCAACCTGGGGAAGGTTGGCCCAGGCGAAAGTTTCTATGTGCTGGCGTCTGCTGAGACAGCCAACATGTCAGGCACAATAGTGAATATCGGGTGGGACAAACTCGAGGCGATAAAGTTGCCAAGCGGGTGGTCGGCGCAGGCATCTCCGCTATACGAGAACCCGATGAAGATGAAAATCACAGTAGATCCTACGGCAAAGAATGGTACCTATGAGATGGTCCTGCGCGCAGTAAACGTCGGTAACTACTCCAAACTCGGGAACCTTACATTCACCGCATACATTAACGTGACTCCTGATGTCCTCTCCACTTCCGTGGCTCCTCTAAACATATCGGCAGGCCTGGGGCAGCCCGTTAACCTCCAGATAGTCATAAACAACACAGGCGCCTCAGACGACCCGTTCCTAGTCAATGCGACGGGGCTGCCAGCATGGAACTCTCCAACGGAGGTCATAGCCACACACTCCACGAGCAACACCTACCTGTATCCAATCTTCGTAGACGAACCGGGAATCTATCACTTCAACCTCACAATAAACTCGACCACGAGTCCGTTGATACACAAGGCCTACTCGATAACGCTCATCGCGCGGTCAAGCCTGATAAATGACTTCACGGCAACGGGACAGGGAGTAGTTCTCTCCCCCATAATCTACGAGCCCGCCTACGCGGTCATGCTGCTGCTTAGCGACATTTACAATGCGATCTTCAAGTAACTGATTCTATGGAGCAGGGGAAGAAAGAAAAGAAAGGTAAGAAGGGCAAAGAGGAGAGCAGGATATTCTACCTCCGCGCGGCATCGATAGAGGACATCTGCCGCCTCGTGTGCAGGTTCGACTTCACATCCGATACCCTGCTTCTTTCAAACGGGAAGCTTATGGCGCTTGGCGAGCGCGTCGGAGAAACGCAGATCGCCTATTACATAACCACAAAGGACAACGGCAGTGTGCTTCTTTACGAACCAGCTTACAGGGAAACGGAAGAAAGAGCGATGTTCACCGCCAGCACAGACCTTCCGAACAAGCAGTACATCAACGTGATGCGTGCGGACCTGAGCAGGTTTGCAACCGCGGCAGTAGTAGATGAGAAAAGCGTGCAGTTGATAAAAGTTGAGGCTTCTACAGACCTGATCGGCGCTGTGATAAGAAACGCGTCGCGCGACGAGAAACTGGCGCACGTATACTGCTTCAGCACAGGCGCGAAGACGGTGCTCGGCGCCTTTGACGCTGTTGAAGGCCTATCCAATGACAAGATCGCGTTCTTCTACGCCTATCTCGGCTCGCCTAAACGAGGCAACTTCGCTAGATACGATTACAGGAACAACGTGCTGGATTTCGTGGACAGCATGGAAGGCCATTCGTACATGTACGCAAAGGTAATCAACCTTGCGGAACCATTTCCTTTCCTAGAAAAAGCAAGCAAGTAGCAAGGCTTATTACTCCTTAAGGAAAATCCATATCGTGCCCGAATAGCTCAGTGGTAGAGCGAGCGGCTGTTAACCGCTAGGTCGCAGGTCCAATCCCTGCTTCGGGCGCCATAACAACTCGACTCAAGTGGTGGCGTGCAAAAGTCTGTCAAGTTTTCTGTAAGGTTTGCAACAAAAAGAGACCTCACTGCAGTAAGCAAGTTCGGAACGCCTGTAGTCAAATCAATGAAGTTCTACAACAAGGAGCATACCGCCAGGAATATCTACGAGCTGAGTACAAAGGACCTAAGTAAGACCTTCAGAGAACACAAAAACAGCATAGTGATCGCTGTGACGGAGGCCAGCAGAGTCATCGGATTCTGCACGCATTTTCCGGGCCATGGACATGTTGATTGGCTAGATTGGCTTCTGGTTGATGGGGGTTTTAGGAAACTGGGTGTGGGCAGGGCGCTGATAGATTTTGTAATGCAAGACGCTAAGAAACGTGGATGCCATAAAGTTTGGTGCGATACGAATCCTCACAACAAAAACGCGGTTAACTTCTTTACCAGAATGGGTTTTAGAAGAATAGGCGTTGCCCAAAAACACGCTTTTAGAGAAGATGAGATTTTCTGGGAAAAGCAGATAGGATGAAAATGACATATACTCCCTGCGCCCACGCCCTGAACCAAAAGGCGTAACGCTTCTCATCCTGGCGCTCGCTCCCGGCTCCGTGCCCACGAAGAGAAGGAGATATCTGCTACAGATGCGAAGTCAATAAATATTTTCTCTACGTACTACAGCTATGGCAAAGAGAGCTAAGAGAAGGACGACGCACTCTGCAAGTTCGCGCTCTAACATGTGCGACTGCAAGGACTGCGCTGGATGCGGCGGCAAGAGATCCAAGCAAGGATGCAACTGCTGCTGAACCCGTACCTTCTCGTGTAGACGGTGCCGATGTGGACTACGGTGAGGATCAGCAATAACACGGTATTGATAACAGGCGGCGCAACAGGGATAGGCTTCGCGCTTGCGGAGAAATTTACCTCCCTTGGAAACAAGGTCGTTATCTGCGGCAGAAGAGAGAACAAGCTCAGCGAGGCGAAAGCGAAGCTGCCTGGCATAGAGGCAATAAGATGCAATATCGCAAATAGCGGCGACCGCGAGATGCTTTACGACAGGATAAGCGCCGAGTTCCCAGAGACGAACCTGCTTGTCAACAATGCCGGCATACAGAGGCGCATAGACTTCACCAAAGGCATGGAGGATCTGCTCAATAACGAGGACGAGATAGACATAAACCTGAAGGCACAGGTGCACCTTTCGGCGCTCTTCGTGCCGTTTCTCATGAAAAAGGAGAGTGCAGCGATAATAAACGTCTCATCGGGTCTGGGGTTTGTGCCTCTCTCCATGTTTCCGGTATACAGCGCCACTAAGGCGGCGCTGCACTCGTTCAGCATTTCCCTGCGTCACCAATTAAGGAACACACGCGTGAAGGTGTTCGAGATTGTGCCACCCACAGTACACGACACTGAGCTCAAAGGAAATCCTATAGAGAAGGCTGACTGGAGCCTCTCAGCAAAGGAGGTGGCCGATGCTACGCTCAATGGTATTGAGAGCGACAGCTACGAGATAGGCATAGGCGCCTCGAGCGCCTGGCTGTCAGCGTCAAAGGACGAGCGCGACAAGATATTCAGTAGTATTAACCACTGAACTTCCGCTGCGAGATTACTTTCCTCCTATTCTGAACATCTTCGTGCCGCAGACCGGGCAAGCGCCCTGCATGGCCTTCCTGCCGCTCTTCATGGTTACTTCCTTGGCGTCCTTCATCTCCCTCTTCTGCTTGCACTTAACGCAATACGCTTCTACCATAGCATCACCAATCTATCTAGCCGTATACTAATAAAAAGCCTCGTCTTTCCCTCGGATTCCATTTACCTCTTCCTGAGGAACACGTAGCTGTAGACCAGCGCGGCGAGTATTCCGCCGATTATGGGGCCTACCCAGTATACGTACCAGTTTGCCAGAAAGCCTGAAGCAAGCTGCGGCCCTATGGCCCTTGCCGGGTTCATCGCTGCCCCGGTGAACGGCCCTCCGACGAGCACGTCGACCGCAACCGCGAGACCCACGAACAGACCTCCAAACTTAGGGAACCTCTTGTCAACAATGGTGGCGAAGACCATGGAGACAAGGAAGAATGTCATGATGGCTTCCAGAGCTATGCCCTGCAGCACGCCAGTGCCTGAGCCGAGAGCCGGGGCTCCGTAGTTCACGGCGCCTCCAAGCGCGGCCGGAAGCAGCCATACGAGTGCCAATCCAGCTACTGTTGCTCCTACCACCTGCGCCACTATATACCCTATGGCCTCAAGGCTGCTTATCATCTTGGCAGTCCATATCCCTATGGTCACTGCAGGATTTAGGTGGCCTCCTGAGGTGTTGAGCGCATACGTGATTGCCATCGCGAGCCCGATTCCGTTAGCCAGCGCGGCGATTAGCAGTGCTGCATTTCCAGGAGCGAACGACTGCGCGGCCACAGCAGACCCCGCGCCCACGAATACGAACAGAAACGTGCCCACGAGTTCCGCAAGCATCCTCCTACCCAACGAATTGCCGATTGCCATATAGTCACGCGCAAGCCCCTATGCATCAAAGTTTTATAAAGTAGATGTCAAAATCCAATAAGGGCCCGTAACTCAGCATGGCCAGAGTAGCGGCCTTTTAAGCCGACAGTCGCGGGTTCAAATCCCGCCGGGCCCAGGTGAGGAGATGACATTGGAGATAGATGTGAAGAAAACAGCGCTGGTGATGATAGACTTGCAGAAAGGCATAGCTGGCATGGACAGAAAGTTGGAACCCTACTCTGCGGCCGAGGTGATACGCAACGCTTCAAGTCTTGCAGATGCACTCCGAAAGGCCGGCGCATTCGTTGTGCCAGTGCATGTTTCATCCGTAGATGGGAAGGACATGCTCAGACCGATCTCAGATCAGCAGGGTTGGGGAGGAAGCAGGAGTGATGATTGGGCTGACTTTGTTCCTGAGCTCAAGGTCGGCAGCGGGGACTACTCGGTGACCAAGCACCAGTGGGGCGCTTTCTTCGGTACAGACCTGGACCTACAGCTGAGGAGAAGAGGCTTGGGCACAATAATTTTATGCGGTATAAGTACCAACATAGGTGTTGAGACGACGGCGAGAGAAGCGTACCAGCATGGCTACAACCAGATTTTCGTGGAGGACGCGATGTCTGCGATGAGCAAGGAAGAGCACGAAAACACTGTAAAATACATTTTTCCACGAATCGGACTGGTTAGGAAGACAGAGGAGATACTGCGGGCAATCAGCAAATAATATTATGGGTAACGTTGATTTGTTAGGGAAGCTAAATGACCGATAAAACCAAGCTGGAAAAGATAGGTAAGCTAAGGAAGATGAATGTAAATCCTTATCCCTACGCGTTCAGCCAGACCCACCACGCTGCAGAGATAGTTGAAAAATTCGAAACGCTGAATGGCAAACGCGTGTCTGTAGCCGGACGTGTGATCAGGACAAGGCATATGGGCAAACTGACCTTCTTTGACCTTCTCGATGCAAGTGGCAAAATACAGATAATGATAAAGGCCGATAGCGCGGGCAAGAGCGTCGCGCAACTCCTAGACACCGTGGACAGGGGTGACATAATAGGCGTCGAAGGGAATGTGACAAAGTCTGAGCGCGGGGAGATAAGCGTCGAGCTGAAAGAACTTACCCTTCTCGCCAAAGCGCTCCGTGAGATGCCAGAGAAATTCCACGGTCTCTCTGACGTTGAGATACGATACAGGAAGAGATACCTAGATCTCGCCACGAACCCGAACACGAGGAAGGTTTTCACTATAAGGGCCAAGACGATCAGCTACATCAGGAAGTTCCTTGACGACCACGGCTACCTTGAGGTCGAGACGCCCGCGCTGCAGCAGGTTTACGGAGGCGCGAATGCCAAGCCGTTCACGACCCATCACAACTTCCTTGACCAGGACCTCTTCCTCAGGATATCCGACGAGCTCTACCTAAAGCGCCTGATAATAGGGGGCATCGAGAAAGTCTACGAAATATCGAAGGACTTCAGGAACGAGTCCGTGGACACGCTCCACAACCCCGAGTTCACAATGCTCGAGGCGTACGAGGCATACGGCGATTACAACACCTATGCAAAGCTTTTCGAGGAGATGCTTGCTGGCCTTGTGAAGCACATCTTCGGCACGCACACGATAGAGTTCCAGGGCAAGAGGATAGACTTCACCCCGCCGTTCAAAAGGCTCTCTTTCGCAGACGAGATAAAAAAGAAGAGCGGGATAGACGTTGCCGCAATAAAGGATGATGACGAGGCTGCGCGCATAGCAAAGAAGGAGAAGCTCGACACGCCAGTTATGAACAGGTACCACGTAGCAGATGCGCTCCTCGACAAGTATGTAAAACCAAGCATCTGGGAGCCGACGCTTGTGATGGACTACCCTGCTTACATGTGTGCCCTTGTCAAGGACAGCAGGAAAGACCCGAGAAAGAGCGAGAGGTTCGAGATGTTCGTCGCTGGAGAGTTCGAGCTGATGAATGTGTACTCCGAGCTCAACGATCCCACGGAGCAAAGGAAGAAGTTCGATGAGCAGGTAGCGGAGAAGAAGAAAGGAGACGAGGAGCAGCCGCCCATGGACGAGGATTTCGTTGAGGCCATGGAGTACGGCATGCCGCCAGCTGCGGGCATAGGCATAGGGATAGACAGGCTTGTCATGCTGCTGACGAACAACGTGTCTATAAAAGAGGTAATACTCTTTCCTTCCGTGAAGCCCGAGGGAAAGAAGTCGAAGGGCACAGCAGACAAATAACCAGTTTTTCGCCAATGCTTATATATCTGCGAACCAATGCAAATGTATGACTGAAGTGGAGGGGAGCCACGCACTTGATCTTGTTCTTTCGCAGCTCAGCAAGACGAATGGCGGCAGGAAACTGAAAGTGGGCATGGACGTAGATGACACCGCGGCGCGGACCTCAGAGGTTGTGAGGGATCTGATGAAGGAAAGGCACGGTTTCGATTTCTCGCTAGTGGGGAACAAATACGATTGGTCATCAACAGGCGCGACTGACAAGCACTTCATGGACATCTATAACGAGTTGTGGCAGCGCGATGGCGAGGAGATCGAGCCCATTCTGGGTCGGGAAACGTTCGCCCTGTTGAACGAGAAAGTCGAGTTCAGCTTCGTAAGCGCCCGCGGTGGAAACAGCTCGGACGGCCTGTACAAGTGGATTTATAGGCACTACGGCAAGACTGCAAATGTCGTCGTCGTGAACCCAGAGCCGTATGACATGCACGGCATCAGAAAGCTGGAACGCGGCTTTGACATCCTTATAGACGATAGCCCGTACGTTGCGGCAACAATGAAGGATGAGATCGCCAGAAACAGGGCGCTACTCCTGGTCAACAGGTGGGAAGAGGCCGTTGCGTGCAGGCACGAGCCAAACACCGCGGTTGTAAAGGACGCGGAGCACGCCGCGCGTGTAATCTTCGAAGCTCGCAGCCTTCATGTGGGCCCGATGCAGGAATAGCGCGGGTTTTTAATTGTGCCAACGTTACTTATAGCGTGCCAGGGTGGCGGAACCCGGTAACGCGTGCGCCTGGAAAACATGCCATAAAGCGCATGGCTCCTCGGAGCCTTTTGGGTTCAAATCCCAACCCTGGCGTTCCAATCCAGCCCATCAGCTTTTAAATGGCATATCAGAATATGATGTGATGAAAAACGAACAAGTCTGGGTTAACCCTCACAAGGCGTCATTACGTTTGGCCATAAACGCTTTCATGATTGGGAGCCTGTTCATAATCCTGACTCTCATATTCTCGTTGGGCACTCAAAAGTTCAGTGCGTTCATAATATGGCAGGTCGTTCTGGCGATCCCGTTGCTGTTCGTTTCAAGCCTCGCATACACAAAAGTAAGCTATAGAGAAAAGTCCCGTCTCTTTGACAGGTACGCTTGGGTAACCCACACCATTGGGAATAATATGGTTTTGAACGCGTTTGGCATCATAGCCGCGGAGTTTTCAAGGACACTCGGGCTGGTGTACTTTGCGCTAGCCTTTGTAACCCTGCTGGCATACTACATAATCGACGTTCTTCACGACCCCTCGCAGAAGGGCGAAGATGCGGTGAAGGTTGCGTTCATCGGGCTTATCTTCTTGACCGGCGGCGTTTATCCCTTGCTGCTTCTCTGAGTCGATATGTGAATGTAACTTCGGCGCCTGAAGAGGTTTGGTATGGATAGGGCGCCAGTTTCAGTCTCCAAAAAACCTTTAAATACGTAATCATGGCAATATGTATGCTATTTGTGTCATCGGGATTTTCCCATCCTGATGATGTGGTATAATGGCACAAGAGCCGAAGCAAAATGTTCCAAAGGCCCAGGAGGGCAAGCCCAAGGCCAGCGAAGCAATAAACATAGTCAGAATAGCCGGCAGGGACATAAACGGCAAGTACGACATTGTCGCTGCGCTGCGTCACATAAAGGGAATAAGCCACAGCATGGCCAACGCTCTTGCCCTGCTCGCGGAGAAGAACTTCGGGATAGCGCCCAGCACAACGATAGGCTCCCTAGAAGAGGACAAGCTCGACAAGCTCGAGACCATAATCAAGGAACCAGGCAAGTTCGGAGTGCCAAGATTCATGCTCAACAGGCGTGAGGATACGGATGCGGGTTCGGACATGCACCTCGCAGGCACGGATCTGATCGTGAAAACCAAGCAAGACATGGATTCTACTATAAAGCTCCAGAGCTGGATCGGGTACAGGAGGCAGTACGGCCAGCGCGTGCGCGGCCAGCACACCCGCTCGACCGGAAGAACGGGTGAGACGGTGGGAGTCACAAAGAAGAAGATTCAGGAAGAAGCGAAGAGGGCACGAGCCCCTGGCGGGGGCCCCGGAGCGGCGGCACCAAAAGAAGAGGGTGCAGCGCCAGCTGCTGCAGGAGCAGCGGCCCAGGCGGCACCCGCGGCCTCGCAGCCAGCAGCAGCCGCACCTCAGGCAAAGCCCGCAAAGGAGGAGAAGAAGTAGTGATTGAATGGGTGCGCCCAAGAGGATAAGGAAGAAATACGAGACTCCCTCCAAGATGTGGGATTCGGCGAGAATCCAGCGCGAGCATGAGCTAAAGGCAAAGTACGGCTTGAAGAACCTGCGCGAACTCTGGATACTGAGCAGCGAGCTGCGGAGAATAAAGCAGAACGCGAGAACAGTGCTGTCCGGCAAGGTGAGCGAACAGACAGGCAAGGACATAGTTGCGAGGCTTAGCAGGTACGGCATAGTGAAGAGCGACGCTACCCCTGACGACCTGCTGGTCGTTGGCGTGGAGGCGCTGTTGGAGCGCAGGCTTCAGACTGTGGTGCTCAGGAAGGGCCTGGCAAAGACAGGTGCGCAGGCAAGGCAGCTAATAGCCCACGGCCTCATCTCGATAAACGGCAGGCGGGTTACGTCTCCGGGGCATCTAGTTCTCGCGAGCGAAGAGACAGCGATAGCATACTACAAGCCATTCACGATCCAGAGGGAGACGGTGCAAGTGGCCGTTGCGGCGCAGGCAGCTGCTCCGGCAGCCGCGGAACAGGCGCAGACTCCTGCAGAGGGAGCAGCAGAGAGTAAAGAGGCGTAGGCGTGGCCAAAGATACAAAACAAAAGCAGCCTCAAGCAGAGGAAAAGCCCCAAAAGAAGAAGGGCGAGGCCTCCTTTGAGGAGGCGGCAATAGAGGCAACGCAGAAGTACAAGCCCAAGGGCATACGCTGGGGCGTTGCGCACATTTTCTCTTCGAAGAACGACACGATAATCACGCTCACAGACCTTTCCGGCGCCGAGACCATAGCCATAGGAAGCGGCGGCATGATAGTCGACGCTGACCGCGAGGAGGGCTCACCCTACGCGGCGATGCAGGCGGCATACAAGGTAGCGGCAACGGCGATAGAGAAGGGAGTGACGCACATCAACATTAAGATACGCGCGCCAGGCGGCCACGGACCCAAGACCCCAGGGCCAGGGGCGCAGGCCGTGGTTAGAGCGCTTGCGAGAAGCGGCTTCAAGATCGGCAGCATAGAGGATGTAACCCCCATACCAACAGACACTACAAGGAGGCCTGGCGGAAGAAGGGGGAGAAGGGTATAGTGCACAGAGTGCAACCCAATACTCTTATTTTTTGCTACAGATAGAGTAGCGGAGCCGTATGCGTCGTAGAAATAACAAAGCGCAGTCCGCGATGGAGTACCTGATGACCTACGGTTGGGCCATTCTCATCATCGCAGTGGTGCTGGGCGCCCTATTCCAACTTGGTGTATTTAATGCAAGCATATTCGCGCCAAGAGCTCCGCCTGGTGCCTGCCAGGTTCTCAGGCCAAACGGACCCGGAACATCAACGCTGATTAATCTTGAGGGAGTGTGCAGTGGAGAGCTTCCGCAGTATTCGGCGTCGTTCAATGGGACGAGCAGTCAATATATATATGCCAGCGGGAATCTTGGTCTCGGAGGACTGAACAGTTTTGCGGTTTCGTTTTGGGAATACCCACAGTCACATGGTAGCGGTAACAATCTACGTGTGTTTTCGGTAGACGTCCCCTATTCTGGAGGTGACAATTTGGATGACGCTATCTGGGTGCAAAGTGAAGTGTCATACGATATATGCTACGGCTACAAGGATTCGTCAGGTGCATACGACCAGCCCTGCCCTGACGCTGGAGGACTCCCTCTAAATAGTTGGACATTTCTGAGTCTAGTCAAAACTCCAACCAATTGGATACTTTACGTGAATGGCGTGCAGGTAAATTCTGCAATCTATTCCAACTCCCTTGCGTCAGGAACTACGACTTTGCTTTTAGGCGCGCTGGATTACGTAGGCGGCCGTAACTTTTTTGGTAGTCAGTATATGGCTGATTTTCAGGTCTACAACACCTCCCTCTCAGCAAATGAGATAGCCGCTCTTTATCTCGAAGGTATCGGTGGTGCGCCCATCAAGCTACAGAACCTAGTTGGTTGGTGGCCGCTCAACGGCAACGCGAACGACTATTCAGGAAATAACGACAACGGCGCACCTAACGGAGTGACTTACACGAACCAGTGGACGAGTGGATATACTGCTCCGTGAGTTCAGAGTAGCTTAAATACAGTTAAAAAAAGAAGCAGGGCCGTAAGTGCAATTGCAGTGTCGAAGTTGTCATCTATGTGCCTAGGCAGGCTCTCCACCAACGCCCCTACCAGCGCGACAAGCAGACAAGCATAACCTATAAACGGGAAGGCGATTACGGCGGTTGCGGCAAAGTAACCGAGCGTCCCAGCGATGCTCTTTTTCTTGTTGTATGGAAGCGGCGTCTTGTACTCCGTGCCCATCAGCGTCGCTATCGCGTCTCCCACGAAAATCGCGATAAGGGCTGCAATCATTACCGCTCCATTAAGGAATGAGACAATCACGAGAGTTCCAGCAGCGAGCCACATCGCCCCCTGGCCGAGCACAGCACCTCCGCGTTCGAACGAGTGGAGCAGTTTCGATACCCTGCTTTTCCTGTTTCTCATACTGAAGTTGATCAGCGTAGACGAGACAAGTATTGCCACTATCAGTAGAAGTTTGACATAAGCAACTGGGAAAACTGCAAAAAGAGATACTAAGGCAAGCCCCAGTATGATCTGGACCACGTCTCTTCTTTTCTCAACAATCACGCTGGATCTTCTGCTGCGACCCAGGAAGAGGTATGCGCCGCTCAGCAAACCCAGCAGAGCGGTCTGCGATACTAGCGTTATCAGATAGTAGAAGGGAACTGCAAATATTATCGCGAGAAGGAAGAAGGCGTAGTTCTCCCTGGAGCGGTACGTTGATACCAGGCCATTGAATATAAGTATGCCAAGGAGCATGAGCAGAACGTCAGCGCCTTCGTAGAGAGCCAACGCCGCACCCGCTGCCAGGGCAGCAGTCAGGAAAACAGCAGGTTTTCTCTTCGTGCACATGAATCTGTGCACCAGCAGAAGAAGCGCAAGCGCGTAGAGTACGATCGAGTCCATCAGACCACGTAGATTACCCACGCCGCCACTATGAAAGCGAGCACCACGACCAACGGGCCAACGTACGTTACCATTCTCCTGACCTCGGCTCCGGTGCGCTCGATGAGCATCTCCGCCTTGTCGCCCCACACGCTGAAGTTCTTTACCCGTATGCTCCTGTACGCGTAGCTTACCGGCTTTATATTCGCCATCGCGCTCTTTATCAGCGCGTCAACGACCGGCATCACGCTGTTGGCATTCGTCTTCCTGCCCAGCGCCATGCGCGCGGTAGACGAGAGCGTGTTCAGAGAGTGCGTGTCCGTCGTGCACACCTCTGCTTCCATCCTGAACGTCTTTCTCACGTGGTCGATCAGTTTCTCCCTGAACCCAGGCAGCATGTTGTTGGCGTCGAAGTATATCATGCAAAAACGCCTGCGTCCAAACTTGAATACGCACGCGCTCGTGTAGCCCTCTCCGAGATCCTTCGGGCCGCCCAGGGCGCCTGCGATTCTCTTGTGCGCGGCGCCGAACTCCAGCCTGTTGTTCCATCGTGCATTCTCGGTGTTCCTTATCGCCTTCTCGTACCGCGCAACATATTCGCTTCCAGCATGTACTCCGGAAAGCTCCTCGGCTCCCGCAGATTCGAAGCGTGTGTTGTGTGCGTCAACGATTATCGAGTTTCCTCTAGAAACGCCCTCAGCAACCTGTCTGAGGTGCATTCCCACCTCCCGGGTCATGTCCTCCGTCACATGCGGGGCCTTGGTTAGAAGGAAGATGTGCGTATTCCCGATCCCTATGTTTATAGCCCTGCATGCGCCTGACGCACCCTGCGCGAGTCCTCCGTATGCCTTGCTGAAATTGTTCATCTTCCTTATTCCCCTCTCTGCCTCCCAGGCAAGCGAATACGCCTGCACGGTGCTTATGGGATTGTCCTGTATGTCCAGAGGGCCGTGCAGCACAAACGGCGTCGCACCGAACCTGTCTGCAAGCATCTTGCCCATGCTGAGCGGCACCACGCTGCCTCCGGATCCGTGGAAGGGGCCGAAGTGCACATCGGGGTTGACGAATATGCCCGCATAGCCGTCTTTGTTCTTCAGCGCGATCACGTCTATGTTCAGGTCCCTCCTCACGCCCGCGCCCTGCCCCAGCACGCTCACATCATTTGTAAGGTTGAAAAGCCACTGGCCAACCATCGAGATCATCACGTTGAGCCCGCTTGCCTCTAGTATCTTCTTCGAAGGCCTGTCTATCAGGTAGATGAAGAAGTAGCCCACTGCGAGGAAGACCACCATGCCGGCAAAGAGCTTGATCAGCGTGAGATTGAGCGGCGCGCTAAAACTCAGTATGTATTTGCCGAGCGGAAGGTAGAAGAGTATGTTAAGCACCGGCTGCGTCGCAGCCACGAGCGCCATCTTCCGCAGCCCGCCTATCAGGAACTTGCCCACGAAGAGCCAGTAGCCGTATATGGCGGCGTTTATGGCAAGCAGAAAGATATAGGATAGCGTTGCGTTCCTGGTCAGCGCAAAAGACGCCGAGCCTATGAAGAGCAGTATCGCATACACGGAAGTTATCAAAAGCGTGGAGAGCATTGCATGTCTCAGCAGCATCCTTCGCCTGATGCTCTTTATCACAGCCACGGTAAGCAGCGCCGGCAGGCTGACCACCAGAACCCCCGAACTCAAGCCCGACAGCACAACCTGCAGCAGACCGTCGGTTGCGCCCTGCAGATGTATTATGACGCTTGCAAACCCGCCGGCTGCGCCACCGAGCAGCAGAAGCACGAGCACCTGCGTCGTCACGCTCGGCGCCTGCATCGTGAAGTACTTTACGTAATGCGTTATGTATCTTCTTGAATCAGCCATGTAAAACACGGGAAACAAGCGCTAGACTCCGAATCTTCGCTGCCTTCTCTCGTACTCCGAGAGGGCGCGCTCCAGGTCTTTGCGTGTAAAATCTGGCCATAATTTCTTGCTGAAGTACAATTCTGAGTAGCCGCTCTGCCATGGCATGAAGCCGGAGAGCCTCTCCTCTCCTGATGTTCTTATTACGAGGTCCATGTCCGGCACGCTCCTGGATATCATGTAGCTTCTGAAAAGCGTTTCGTTCACATTCCTCACTCCACGCGTCACCGCGTCCCTGACAAGCATCTTTGCCGCATGAAGTATGTCATCCTTTCCGCCGTAGGCTATGAGCATGTTTATCACTCTGTCTTTGTAGGCTCCCGTCTCTATCTCGACCTTCTTCAGGGCGGCCCTGAGGTCTCTCGGCAGCATGGCCTTTTCGCCAACCACGTTGAACCTCGTCTTGTTTTCGTGCAGCCTCTCAAGTATCTCCTTGTCAGCGGCCACCTTCTTGTAAATGCCGAACAGCGCGTTCCTCTCAGGGCTCGGTCTCCTGAAGTTCTCGGTGGAGAACGCCCACACGGTTATGTTCCCTACCCCGTAATCCTTGCACCAGTCGGCGAAATCGATGAACTTCTCCACTCCCGTTCTGTAACCATTGAAAAACGAAAGGCTGTGGCCCCTCGCCCATCGCCTGTTTCCGTCAGGTATGAGGCCCAATGCCGCGGGTGCTTTGCTGATGCGCATAAGAACGAACCAAATGGAGTTTGCATATTTATAAAGCATTTCTATTTAAAGTATTGCGGGGCAGAATGAGCGATTTAGAGACGCAGATAAAAGCTAAGATAAGAAGCATACCAGACTATCCAAAAAAGGGCGTGCTTTTCAGGGACATAACACCAGTTCTCAAGGACTTCAAGATGTTCGGCGCCTGCGTGGAAGAACTGGCGGACAGGTTCGCGGACAGCGACATAGACTACGTTGCCGGAATAGAAGCCAGGGGGTTCATAATAGGCGCGGCGGTCGCCAACAGGCTGAAAGTCGGTTTCATACCGCTCCGCAAGAAGGGCAAGCTGCCCTACAAAAGGATAAGCGTCGATTATGATCTGGAGTACGGGAGGGAGACGCTCGAGATGCATGAAGATGCACTGGAGCGAGACAAAAGGGTTCTGATAATAGACGATCTGCTTGCCACCGGAGGGACGGCCAGAGCAGCTGACGAGCTGGTAGAGAAAGCTGGCGCGACAGTAGCGGGATTCGGGTTTCTCGTAGAACTTGAAGACCTGAAAGGAAGAGAAGCCCTCAACGGAGCCAGAATCGTGAGCCTAGTCAAATGTTAGTTCCCCGATCTAACCGCGCAGCACCTGGCCCCCGTTGTAGCTCAGTATGAATACCTCGCCAAGCCTCTGGGTCGGCACGTATTTGTCATCTTCCGCGTACTTCAGCAGGCCCTCATTTACGAATTCGTTGAGTACGCCAATCGCCGCCTCCTTGCCTCCGGCTTCGCGGACGAGAGACTCGAGACCTATGATGATATCGTCCGCGGTCATCTTCCTGCCCACGTCAAGGAGCTTCTTCGAGAGAGCCTCCCTCAGCGGCGTGCCTGTAGCAACCGTTTCCTCCCTCAGCGCTCTCGCAATGACAGCGACCATAATCTCCCCTTGATTGTGCTCTCAGTATACCTGCTGTCGCCGTCTATTTAACTATTCTCTTTAGCTATCGTGGCTTGACGATGCCGCACTCCTTTCATCAAGAGCGCCTCACGCAGTTCTCTTTATGATATGATAGCCGAACTCGGTCTTGACCACTCCCGATACCTCCCCCGGCTTAAGCGCGAAAGCAGCGTCCTCGAACGGCCTGACCATCATGCCCCTCCCGAACTCTCCGAGGTCTCCACCCCTCTTCCGCGAGCCATCTATCGAGTACTGTTGCGCCAGAGCAGCAAAACTCTCTCCCTTCTTCAGCCGCTCCAGAAGCTGCTGCGCAACAGAGAACTTCTCAACCAGTATGTGCGAGCATCTTATTTTTTCGGTCATGCGA
>JAKANZ010000047.1 GCA_021823435.1 Microcaldota archaeon | reverse complement strand
ATCTACGAGCGGCTATACTACTCCCTGAAACCTGAACCTCACAGATATTTCTCAACATCCTCCCAGCCAAGCCCGGTTTCTCTCAGAATAGATCTTACGATGTTGGGTCTGAGTTCCTTCACTGCCTGAATCACAGTATGGTGGCCTTTATCGTCAAACAGCACGATGTGGTCGCCCCTCCCCTGCCTGGCAGAGTAGCCATAGTACTTTTGCAGTATCTTCAGCAGCTCCGCGCTCTTAACCGGCCTCAGCCTAGGAATAAAATCCCCTATGCTCTGGCGAGCAGGCTCCTCAGCGCTTGGGACTTTATGCCTGTCGTGCGTCCCTTCTTCTCAGACAGGAACGCTACCGCTGTATCTATGGCATCCTTCAGCTCGCTCTCCAGCTCGCGCAACGTCTTCGCCTGGTCGTGCACATGCAGCTCCGGCACCTCGCCGATGAACCACTTTCCGTCCTTGTAGACCTCGGCCTTGAAGCCGTAAACTTCCATCTTCATCATGCCACCACAGTTGATTGGGCGTTAATTGGTATAAAACTCTTTCCTTATGCCAGCCCTGTCGCCTGCTCTGCAGGACTCGCGAAGGTCAGCAAGCCCGCAGCCTCCCCGAAAGGCATAAATCTTTTCTTTGGATGGTAGTCAAGAGCGCATGCCAATTTCCTCTTGCGAGAAGTCGGCGCATGGCAGAGAGAGAGAGAGAGAGGCTAAGCCGATAATTTTTCTAGAAAAAGTCCTGCCAAAAAACCCGAAAGCGCAGTCCGCGATGGAGTACCTCATGACCTACGGGTGGGCCATACTGATAATAGCCGTGGTGCTTGGTGCCCTCTTCCAGCTCGGCGTCTTCAATGCGGGCACATTTGCACCTCGTGCCCCGCCCGGCGCGTGTCAGGTATTCAGACCCAATGGGCCAAACACCGCGTCTCTGGTTAACCTAGAGGGCGTTTGCAGCGGCGAGCTACCACAGTATGTCGCAAGCCTCAGCTCTTCAGGCGTGATAATCGTCTCTCCGGTGCCCTCACAACTGGAGCCGTTGCAGGTATCAATAGCGGTGTGGTTTGAAGAACAGTCGTACGATTCTTGCTACCCCACTGAGGGTGCGGGTGTGACGTACACGCAGGGCTATCTGCTTCTGCAGACGTGCTCTGGTAACCTTGGAGTGACCATAGGTAGTGGCACAGAGAAATACGTAAACATAAATTCTGGCCTCCCGTCGACAGGAAAATGGCATCAGGAAGTGGCAACGTTCGATGGCACCAACATAGCACTCTATATCGACGGGCAGCAGGTCAACACTGGCACCTCGGCGGCGATGACCTACTCAGGCGTGACCCAATTCCTTGTGGCATCCGGCGCAAGCCCCGGGCTCTTCGAGGCCAACCTTCAGGTTTACAACACCTCACTCTCCTCTTCGGAGGTCAGTGCTCTGTACGCTGAGGGCATCGGAGGTGCGCCCCTCAAGCTCCAGAACCTAGTCGGCTGGTGGCCGCTCAACGGAAATGCCAACGACTACAGTGGTAATAACAACAACGGCGTGCCAAGCGGCGTGACGTACACGAGCCAGTGGACGTCGGGTTACACAACGCCATGATTACAGCATTCTCTACCCGAGGCCGCCTTTCGCAATATCTCGTTTAACCTTTCCCGTTTCATCCCGATGGTAATGTGCCAGACATACGTTAACTTTTTTCTCTAATATATTCGGATAAAGTCGTGCGGCTTCCCCTTCTCCCCGTTTTCTCCGACGGCAGGAATATTCGGGTAACGCGCGCGGGAGATATAGAATCCGAATATCTATCGGAGCATCTTTTCTATCTCAGACGTGCTTCTCAGGGTCCCGATTACGGCTCCTGCGCCAGCTTCGGAAAGATTATCAGATGTAAACCCGCCTGTCGCAACGCCAACAGAGAATATTCCGTTCGCCTTTGCCGCCTTCATAAAGTTAGGATAGCATGAAACCAATACGGCCTTTCCGGAGAAAGAGAAGCCAGTTCTTGCCTTGTCCATAGCCTTGGACACTATCCCGTCCGCGCTCTTTGCCTCGTTTCCGTATGCGCCCAGCTTGAAATGCTCGAGAAGACCAGTCTTCTCGAGCCTGAACCTTGCAACCTTTTCCGCCTCTCCGGTTGCTATGCCGATTAGGACTCCTTTCTCAGAAAGGCCATCAAGAAGCTCTCTGGCCCCGTCAAGCACGAGCTGCCTGTCGTGGCCCGCGACGTTGTAGTAAGAGTAGAAGAGGTCCTCGGTGTAGCGCACAAGCTTCTCCTCTATCTCCTCCTTCTGCATGCCGTTCTCCAGCAGCACCGCTTCAGCGGTTTCCTGCGCTGTCATGCCTTCGTACTTTGAGAGATCCACATCAACGAGTGTTCCGTATATGTTCCTTATCGATTCCTGCACGTAATCCGACATATCCCTGAGGCTCTTCGTGTCCTTGGTCAGGGTGTTGTTTACGTCGAACAGGATCAGCTTATCCATCGAACCAGCTGGCTATCACTTGACATTTCTATTTTCTATTGCACAAATGGTATTAAATATTTTCAATCGTCACTATTCGTGTCTGGTTCTGGCGCTTAGATGCACGCATATTCTCTCGAAGAAGGAACGAGGCTAGTAAAGGCAGCCAGGCACGCGATAGAGCTCTATATAACCTCAAGAGAGTTCAGGGGCGACGCTGTAGAGCGCACATTGTCGGATTTCAACCAGAAACACGGGGTTTTCGTTACCATCTACCACTACCCAACCAGAACGCTGCGCGGCTGCATTGGTTTCCCGGAGGGCGTGGGGGAGATGAAGAAGCTGGTTGTCGAGGCGGCTGTCGCCGCGGCAGCCGAGGACCCGCGGTTTGTGCCCGTGTCGCATCTCGAATTCGAGCACGCGACCATAGAGGTTAGCGTTCTTTCACCTATGGAAAGAATACAGGGCAGCGCCGAACAGATAAAGAAGCAGGTGAAGATAGGCAGGGATGGTCTTGTGATAGAGTACGGATACCACAAAGGGCTTCTGCTTCCGATAGTGCCTGTGGAAGAACACTGGAGCGTTCCGAGGTTCCTGGACGAGGTCTGTGTAAAGGCAGGCCTGCCGGAACACACTTGGACGCATGGCACAGCGTCGCTCTACAGGTTTTCAAGCCAAGTCTTCGGGGAGAAAGAGCCGCGCGGAAAGATCGAGGAGATAAGACTGGAGGAAGCATGAGGCTCATCGCGCTAGTAGACATGGACTATTTCTTCGTGGCATGCGAGGAGCTAAGGAGGCCTGAGATAAAAAACAAGCCTGCCATAGTGGGCTCGGACCCAAAGCAGGGAGAGGGCCGCGGTGTGGTCATGACAGCCAGCTACGTCGCAAGGAAGCTCGGCCTCAGGAGCGGGATGCCCCTGTCAATGGCGTATCGTATCAGGAAGGACACGATCTACATCCCCCAGGACTTCGAGTACTACGAGCAGATGTCCGCGAAGGTGATGACCCTGGTAAAGGTATACGCGGACAAGTTCGAGCAGGTAAGCATCGACGAGGCTTTCATAGACATATCTAAGAGGGCAGGCGATTATGACGATGCGCTGGAGCTGATGAGGAAGCTCAAGCAGGAAGTGAAGGATAAGCTGGGATTGCCATGCTCGATCGGCATAAGCGTCAACAAGCTAATGGCGAAGATGGCCAGCGAGGACGCGAAGCCCGATGGCATAAAGGCTGTGAAAGAGGAGGACGCGGCAGGTTTTCTGTCGAGGAAGCCGGTAGGCGAGCTCTATGGAGTAGGGAGGAAGACGGGTAAGATGCTCGAAGAATTCGGCTACAGGACGATAGGTGACTTGGCGAAGGCGAATCCGGTGGTGCTTGTGGAACGGTTCAAGAGCTACGGTGCAGAACTGCACAACTCAGCGAACGGAGTCGATGATAGCGAGGTGCAGGAGAACTGGGAGGTCAAGTCCATAGGCAGGGAGAGGACTTTCGAGAGGGACACGAGCGACAGGCATGAGATAACAAAGGCGATAAGGGAGATGTCAAAGGAAGTGGGCGATGAGCTGAAGAAGGGCGGCTTCGCTTTCAAGGTAGTGACGATAAAGCTTCGTTACTCCAACTTTGAGGAGACCCTCAAGAGCCGCAGTCTGACGCACAGGTCGGTTGAACCGGAAGAGATCTCGCAGGTCGCAACCCAGCTCTTCGACAAATACGCAGAGACCGGCGAGGAACTGAGAAAGGTTGGCGTAAGGGTGTCTAATTTCGTCAAGTACAAGGGCCAGAAGAGAATGGCCGAGTATGCATAGCTCAGCTTCCGAGGTCAAGCTCTGAAATCTTTTTCAGATGTGATTCTATGTATTTCAGAGATGCCTTCCTGCCCCACCCGAAATAATCCCTTATTGCCCAACACATGTCTTGGAAGTAGGCAAGATTGTAGTAAATGCCAATTCTAGACCGTAGTGTATCATCATGTCTGAAGCTCAGATAGCTCTCGATAAATGATTCCTTCCATTTCTTGGAGAGACGCACCTTGCTGTCTTCAAGGTCCGAGTCGGAAGTGAAGAAGAGCACGGCAATGTCGTATGCTGGATCTCCGATTAGCGCGGTTTCCCAGTCGAACGTCTTCAGCTCGTGCCCCTGTTTGATGATATTGCCAAGTTTGAAATCGCCATGGCAGAGCACCGGCTTGAACCTGACATCTGATTCAGCGTAATAGTCGTGAAGCAGCCGATACGCGCTGACGATCCTCAGTTTTAGCCGCTTGCCGATCTTAAACCTGTCAAGCCAAACAAGCGCGCCGTCCAGGTTTTCCTCAGGCACCTTCAAGTATCGCCTGTCGAGCAGCCTTCCTATTACGGGCC
>JAKANZ010000008.1:18387-22192 GCA_021823435.1 Microcaldota archaeon | reverse complement strand
ACGAGCTGCCAGGGGCTATAGCCGAGATAATAAAGCAGAACGAGGCCAAGTTCGTCGGCGTGTTCAACACGGCTTCGCCGCTCAACATACGCATGCATTCACTTGAGCTGCTGCCTGGCGTCGGGAAGAAGCACCTCAGCGCCATACTCAAGGCGCGGGACGAGAAAGAGTTTTCAAGCTTCAAGGACATAAGCGAGCGGGTGTCGCTGCTTCAGGACCCGATGAAACTGCTGACGGAACGCGTAATCGAGGAGCTGAAGGGCGAGAGCCGGTTCTATATGCTCACCAGGCCGTACGGCAGGGAGATGAGATAACAGGAAAGAGCAGCAGCTGATTCAGATTCGATACCGCGGCGGCCTTCTAACGGCCTAATGACGATGAAGCGAGATAAATGTGGTTGCCACGGCCACGCCGCCTCCTACTGAAACGGCAGCATTTCCTGTCATATGCACGGCAACCAGCGTAACCGCAAGTTCTCCTGCGTACAGCGCTTTTGTCTTGAAACTCATTTTATCACATATGTATTGTACTTCCCGGTTTATTTAAGCATTGGTAATATTTGCGAATCTGACCCAACAATTTGTTATCTTGAGACCAGTACATCTTCAAAAAGTCCTCCAGCCCGAAGCACTAACTCTGGCAGTCTTTTGTAATTACAGCCTTTCCAGGTGCCGCTGGTTCACTACAAGCGTGCGCTTGGTCTTGTTAGAGACCATTAGTTCGACGACGTATGCGCCGCCGCGCTTCCCAGTCACGGTGCCCACTCTCCCCCTGTACCTCGGATGCGGTATGTCCTTGAAGACGCCCTTGGGCACTATCGCCACTTTGTCGCCCACGTTGAAGTTCTTGAGCAGCTTGCCTATCGCAAGCTTGCTCGGCTTGTGGTGCCTGGCGAGGTGCCTTGCCCTGCCAGAGAAGAGACCGTGGGAACGTTCAGACATGCTAACGCCTACAAATAGCAGAATACTGGATATACTGCAAGTAGGTATATAAATACCTTCCCTGTTTATAAACGACGTGATAGTATGGCAAAGCGAGTTGCACTCAAGCCTCAGTTCAAGATAGAGAACATAGTGGCCAGCGCCGACCTGGGAGTCGAGCTTGACCTCTACGCCATAGCAAAGGCATCGCCAGACGTAGACTACGAGCCGGAGCAGTTTCCTGGCGCCATATACAAGATACACGAGCCCAAGGTGGCGCTTCTGCTTTTCAAGAACGGCAAGATAATCTGCACAGGCGCGAAGACAGAGGCGGACATAAAGAAGGCCATCGACCAGGTAATCAAGGTAGTGAAGAACTACATACTCTCTGAGAAGAAGGCCTGATTACTTCTTCTTTATCCTCTTCATCGTGAAGTGATACACGGCATAAAGCGCAAGCGCGAACAGGAAGATGGAGGCGATGACCATGGGGAAGCTGTTGAGCGAGAGCGCGTAGTAGCCGAAACCGATGAGCAGGACATCCCACACGAGCGTGCCTGCTATGGAGTACACGAAGAACTTCCTGGCTGGCATCTGAGCGAAACCGGCGGGAAAGTTGATGAGAGCGCGGACGAGCGGCACCAGTCTGGTTATGAAAACAGCGAACGCGCCGTTCTTCGCGAACCAGTCGTCAAAGGCCTCCAGGCGCTCCCTGTTTACGTGGAAGAGCGAGAGGTGCCTGTAGACCACGTCCTTGCCGAGGAAGTAGGCTATGTAGTAATCTACACCCATGCCTATTATGCCGCCGATTATCACCGCCGCGAAACTCAGCGGCGGGTTCAGTTGGTTCGTCGCGGCGAGATAGCCGACGGCAGGCAGCACCACCTCGCTGGGCACGGGGAACGCCGCCGCCTCAAGCAGCATGAGCACGAGTATCGCATAGTAACTGTACTGGGAGATGAGCGCGGTGACGGCACCGTAGGTAAGGCTGAAGATGTTTAGCAGCAGCGAAGAAAACATAGTTGTATTTATACTGCAACTTTTATCAATTGTCCGAAGAGTGCGCGTATGAAGGTGATACGTTTCAGCGATGCTACGGGTCAGCTGAAGCTGGTGCCTGGATCGTTCGACGATCTCTATCTGCTCGCGAGGATAGTAGGGGGCGGAGACAAGGTCACTGCGAGCACGTACAGGCGCTTCAGGCCAAACGAGGGCGACGTGGGAGAGCAGAAGGAGGTGGTGATAGAGCTGCTCGTGGAGAAGGTGGAGATAGACAAGAACGCGCAGAAGCTCAGGCTGATGGGCAAGATAATAAGCGGCAGGCCGCTCGAGTACGTCAAGCTGGGAGGCTACCACACGACGAACGTGGGCGAGGGCGACGCGATAACGATATGGAAGGGGGAGTGGAAGGCATACGTGCTTGGCATGATAAAGCAGGCCGTGGCTGACTCGAAGAAACCGAGGCTTGGGGTGGTGGCGCTGGACGACGAGAAGGCCACTTTCGCGTACGTGCGCGGATACGGAATAGACGTGGTGACAGAGGTGTACAGCAGGCTGAGCAAGCGCATGAAGCGCCAGGACTTCGAGAAGGCGAGAGACGCGTACTTTGACGAGATAATAAAGAAGTCTGGCAGCATGAACGTGGATATGGTGGTTATAGCAGGGCCGGGCTTCATGAAGGACGACCTGAAGAAATACATTGAGGAGAAACGCATAGACGTGGGGAAGAAGGTGGCGTACACCAGGGCCAGCGACGCGGAACGGTCGGGCATAAGGGAGGCGATACAGAGCGACACCGTGTCGAAGTTGCTGGAGAACGAGAAGGTGAAAAGGGAGTTCGAGCTGCTAAACCTCTTCCTGGCAGGACTGAACGTAGGCGCATCCTTTACCAGCATTGGGAAAATAGGAGAGGCACTGGAGCAGTATCAGGTCGGGACGATACTTGTGAATGACTCGCTGCTCAACGACGCAGACGCGAAGTCGCTGCTTGACACAGCGTACAGGCAGAAAGTCGAGATCGTGATATTCAATTCTGATGACGATGCGGGATCGCAGCTGAAGAACTTCCAGGGAATAGCAGCTATTGGCAAGGCATTTGAGAGAAAGTCAAAAGCGGCGTAATCTGACTATGGAGATGTATAGCCAGATGCCCACTGGTTGGTGTAGGTAACGCTGATGGGAACGCCATTGTTGTTATCGCCAGAGTAATCGTTCGCGTTGCCGTTGAGCGGCCACCAGCCCGCGAGGTTCTGCAGCTTCAGTGGCGCACCGCCGATGCCTTCGAGGTAGAGTGCCTGTATCTCGTTACCTGAAAGCGATGTGTTGTAGATCTGCACGTTGGCTATGGAACCATAAAAGTCGTCGCCGCTTCCTATGTAAGATAGACCGTCTTGCCCCACGTGGAACTGATTTATTGATAAGGTATTCTGAGTTGCGGAACCTGTGCATTCGAGCGCGCCATTAGAGTAAAGCAGTACGTTGCTGCCCGTATACGTTACCATAAAATCATACCACTGGTTCGTAGAAAACTGGCCGCACGATGCGCCGCCTGTGTTGTATAGGCTGTTGAAGGAGAAAGTTAAGCCATAGTTTGGAGGGTAGCCTGCGTTTGTAAGCTCAAACCTGAAAGGCGCAGCGGCAACCAAATTTCTATACCACGCAGACCCTGGCGGCGAAGTCACCCACAGGGATATTGTGAATGACGTGAAAGTCTGCGAAGAAGAAGGTATGTTGAAATAGCCGCCGTTTTGAACAACCGAAACGTACTGCGGCAGCTCCCCGCTGCACACGCCTTCAAGATTTATCAGTGACGAGGTTCCTGGCCCGTTGGGTCTGAATACCTGGCAAGCTCCGGGAGGCGCTCGTGGTGAAAATGTGCCAGCGTT
>JAKANZ010000008.1:0-18377 GCA_021823435.1 Microcaldota archaeon | reverse complement strand
GCCAGCGTTAAAGACCCCAAGTTGAAATAACGCTCCCAGGACCACGGCTATGATGAGTATCGCCCATCCGTAGGTCATCAGGTACTCCATCGCAGACTGTGACCTGAGGGCCTGCTGCTTCCTCATGCGCTCTCTAGCACCTCGCATCAAACGAATAAAAACTTTCTGAGGAACAGAGCGCTCTCGCTAGCTCGGCAGGCTGCCCAGCGTGAACACCTGGCCTCCGCCAGAACCGCACGGGTTGGTCCACCACACCTCCATGTTGTATAGCCCCTTACTGAGCGTGAGCGTGTTGGCTGGAAATGGCGTGGCTACCTGATTGCTTGATAGCTGAGCCGCGCCCCACCCTGCTGAACCCGGAACGCTGATCCAGGCAGTGCCTGGCTGCGCGACCTTGTAGAAGAACTCGATTCCTCCGCCTGTCTCCACGGTCAGGGGAGCGCTTGCAGCCGCGCTGACGTAGAGGGTTGTCGAGGCTATGGAGAGAACTGAATTGTATGGTGCTACGCACGCGATGTTTGGATTGCTGAGCATGGACAGGGACGTTGGGTAGGGCAGCGTCTTGTAGCCCAGATATGAGTTGCCGAGCATGGCCCCCTGTCCTGCGAACGCGTACGCGAGCGTGCCGCTCGTTATGTTTGCGGACCAACCGCCGTTCTGCATAAGAGTGAAGTTGCTCGGCTGGATGGGATACGCTGAGATTGAGGTGAAGGGCAGCAGCTGAAGGTTGCCAGGGCTCTGAAGCGCCGCAACGCTGAATACTATGCTCTTGAACCTGGAGGGCATAGTAACGAATGAGCCGCTGTACTGGACGAGTTCGTAGTTGCATTGAGTCTGGGAAAGAGAGGAGACGCCCGAGTTGCAGAACTGTGCATTTAACTGATAGAAGCCCTGCATCAGCTGCGTGGTGGGCGAAAACGTGTTGAACTCAACCGAGCAGGTTGAGTATTCGCCGGGGTCGAGGAAAGAGGGAGTGCAGGCACCGACATAGTTGCTGTTCTTTACCGTGACTATTGTGTTTGTCACGTTTATCGGAGACGGTTGCGAGTTGACGATACTGAAGGTGATGAGCGAGTAGCCGTAGGTCTCGTTCGTGTAGACCTGTATGTAGTTGCAGTTTGGCCCTCCGAACGAGCTGCACTGCGAAGGTATCGTGGACGCTGGCGCGGAGACCACGAAGATCAGGACGGCCATCACCACTCCCAGTATTATGAAGAGAAAGCTGTAGGTGGTGAGGAACTCTACCGACGACTGCAGGCGCATGCAAGCACTTGTCTTACATGCGCGTAAGGTATTTTTATCCTTATCTCGCCCATAACAGCTCATAAGGGAAGGTGAGCCTTTGCTGGAGCGCACGCAGATATATCTGAAGCCGATCAAGGCCATGGGACAGCACTTCCTGGTGAACAGGTCTGTGGCTGAGGTTGAGGCGGAGCATGCGAGGGGCAAGCGCGTGCTGGAGCTCGGCTCCGGATACGGGGTGCTGACAAGAGAGCTGTGCAGACACGCTAAGCGCGTTGTTGCCGTGGAGCTCGACAAGAACCTCTTCAGGGCGCTTAAGGGCGGGATGAAGGAGAAGAACCTGCAGTTGATGAACGGAGACTTTTTTGAGATGAGCGATAGCGAACTCGGACTTGAGGATACGGACATAATGATAGCAAACGTGCCATACAGGCTCTCAAGCCGGGTGATAGATTTCCTCCTGGAGCACAGGCTTCAGGCGGTGCTCTGTCTGCAGAAGGAGTTCGTGCAGCACATGATGGCGAAGCCCGGCACGCGCAGCTACTCTCGGCTCAGCGTGATGTTCCAGCTCGGCTTCAGCCACACAAAACTCGTAGACGTGTCGCGCGGAAGCTTCCGGCCCATACCCAGAGTCGACTCGGTGGTGGTATACGTAAAACCGCGTGGAACGGGCATAGACGCGACTGAGAGGGCCGTGATAGAGGCCATTATGCAGCACAAGAAGAAGACGGTGAGAAATGCGATCATCGACTCCGCCTCTGCACTCGGCACCGACAACGTGCGTGCGCGCAAGATAGCCGACGGGCTGCAGGACGGAGAGAGCAGGCTCTTCAAACTGGATCCTGAGAGAATAGCTGCAATAGCCAAGCAGGTGTCTACTGGAATGAGTAGTACGGTTCCTGAATCTGATCGAGAATGAGCGCGTTCTTCACCTTCTTCCTGAACTCCTCCTCCGCCTTTCTCGCCCCTTCCTCGCCGAGAAGCGTGCGGTAGTGCATTGGCACGAAAGCCTGCGCGCGCACCGCGCTGGCTATCTTTATCGCGTCCTGCAGGTCCATGGTGTAGTGCCCGCCTATCGGCATCATGAAGATATCTGCCTTGACGGTCTTCATCTCCTCAGTCGCATCCGTGTCTCCGGGATGGTATATCTTGGTGCCGTTCACGTCTATCACGTAGCCGACCCATCCGTTCGCCTTCGGATGGAACTCCTTGCTTACGTTGTACGCTGGCACTGTGCTGAACCTTATTCCATCCACCTCATACTCCCCGCCCGGCTCGACGACAAGCACCTTTTTCCCCGCGAGCTTGCTCGCCGTTTCCTTCGGCGCCACGAACTGCGTCTTGCTCGTTGCTATCTTACCCACCGCCTCCTCATTGAGATGGTCGAAGTGCGTGTGCGTTATGAATATTATGTCAGCCTTGGGCAGCTCTCCGCGTATCCTGAAGGGGTCTATGTACACCTTCTTCCCGTTTATTTCCAGCAGGAATCCTGCGTGTTCTATCCACTTAAGGAAGCTGACGTCCATGCTTCTGATATGGCTGACTAGATATTTAAGCAAACCGGAAAGAACAAAAGCGATTAAAGCGTTTCATTGCATTGCTTCTGTTTGAGAGAATGGCTGTTTTGGAGAAGGGCGG
Source organism: Microcaldota archaeon (assembly GCA_021823435.1). Classification (GTDB taxonomy): domain Archaea; phylum Micrarchaeota; class Micrarchaeia; order Micrarchaeales; family CABMGC01; genus JAJYVH01. The sequence continues at coordinate 15,497 of JAKANZ010000008.1, read as the reverse complement.
CAAACGCACAGGACTCGGGTCGACATCTGCTTACTACGGCAATGAGCTGAACGGGAACCTCTCGATGATGAGACGCGCCGCGGGCTCTGAAACAATGCACGCTGCCGAGGCCACTCGGCTATATGAGGAAACCTGCAAAGCCGTTTTCAGGACTGCAGACGACGGCCTGAGGCACTTGATCCAGCGAGTCGCCATGGATGCACTCTCGGGGTTCGTGCGCCTGGGAACCGATGACGAGATACCTGATGGCTTCGGTGCCACAGGCTTCCACCTGAAGCTGCTGATCGAGTACGTGGGCATCCGCGCGCTTGACGACGAGTCATCCGCAGCGTGCCTGCATTTCCTCAGGGTTCTCGGCCACGAAGGGGAGGCTGCGGAACTGGAAAAGCGTCTTCTTCTTTAGCTTTAGCACAGCAAAATGAAGCATGAACATAGTTGTTGCTGTGCCGGTGGACGAGAAGCTGGCCTCGTTCATGGGGAAGAAGAGTTCGGAGAACAGCATAGCATTTTACAACAGGAAGATGGGAGAAGATGTGATCGTTGCGCTCTTCCCCAGTCCTGATGAAGACAAGTTCTATGCCCTTGCCGAATCTCTCCTCGTTGCATCTAGCGTTGTGTTGAGCACCGCGAACCTGGACAGAAGGTTCGGAGAGGCGCTGGTCGCATGCTCCCTGCTTGGGAAGCGGGTGCTGCTTACCGATGATAATGACGCCACGTCTTTGGCCAAAGGCACGGGGCTCGGCGACTACGCTGTTGTGTCGAGCGCCGAATTGCTTGACAGGCTGCACGAAGGCGCGGTGCAAAACGAAGGCGAGGTCAGGGTGGACATAGACAAGGCATTCCCGGTGAAGGGCATCGGCACGGTTGTGCTCGGCGTGGTGACCAGGGGCACTGTCAGGCAGCACGACAGGCTCTTTCACACCTCTGGGAAAGAGGTCACGGTGAGGTCGATACAGAGCCAGGACGAGGATATAGAGAGCGCGGGAGCGGGAACTAGGGTGGGCCTATCGCTGAAGGACATAGGAGACAAAGAGATAGAGAAAGGAGACCTGCTGACATCAAAACCTGTGGCAAAGAAGAACACGCTGAGCATAGAGTACAGGGCGAGCCCTGTGGCCCGGGAGAGCATAGAGAAGGGAAAAAGCTACGGAGTGGCAAGCAACTTCTCGTACAGCGAGTGCGTGGTGAAGAACGCAAGCGGACAGGCGCTGGAGCTTGAGCTCAAGAGCCCCTTCCCGGCTGAACGCGGAGACGGTGTGCTGCTGATCAGGAAGGCGTCGCCGCGTATATTCGCCTTCGGGCGGGTCATGGGAGATGCTTAAAAAGAGGTTGGTTCATAATATTGGCATGAAGGCTTTCTGGGGGGCGCTACTTGCTATAGCGGTGCCCATTGCCCTGATCGCGCCGTTCATTGGAGCGCATCAGCTCGTTCTTTCCTGGACCGACTTCTTCTCAAACTTCTTCAACAGCATATGGAACACAATAGCAGGCCTACTCCACATATCACAGCCCTCGCCGCAGCAGCAGTTCGCCAGCAGGCTGACGCAGCTGCAGAACAACGAGAGCAATATAAAGCAGTTCTACCTTGCGAACGCTGGCAAGTATGCGAAACAGTACAACATCAGCGTGAACGTGAGCTGGGCCGTGCAGGTCACCGACTACAACGCGAGCAACAACAAGACGATAGGGGAGCTTACGGTAATCTGGAACGGGACTAGCGACACGCTGCAGGCCGAGAACGGGATAGTCAGCGCGCCTAACATAATGACCTTCGCGGTCAGGATGAACCACAGCACGTTCATGTCGCTCTCGCAAGACGTGATCAATGAGAACATCGCCGGAGGGATCGCTGATTTTGGCATAGCACAGGCGACGAAAGGGATAAGCTACAGGCTGGTGAGCTAGGCCTCTGGAGAAGGGCACCGCCCCTTTAGAGCGGGAGCAAGCAAAGGCGTTGACCAGGCCGCGTTTTTTCTGCGGGCATGCAAACCTATAAATTGATTGCTAGCAAATAGGTAGCACGGTGGATCTGTGGCGGAAACTAAAAGAAGAGCAAAAAGAACCAACTCTCTGATTTACATCGGAGTGGTGGTAGTGATCTTGATAGCTGCGGTGGTGATACTGAGCATGGGAGGCGGCAGCTCTCCGGCAAAGCAGACCACTACAACAAACAACCTCACAACGATGACGATAGCAGGCATAACCACAACGATAGTCTACAACCTGACCACGGCCACAGGCCCCAACCTGGCAAGCTGCGACGGTTACAGCTCTTCGATATCTAGCTCTTATTACCGCATAAAAGGCGCATGCAACTGGATCGGAGGCCTGATCAACGTGACCGTGTTCGGAGGCAGCTTCAGCGGAACAACTCTGGAGATAGTGCAGCACAACACCACCTCGGCGCCGTTCAACACCAGCATAAGCGCAAACGCGTGCACCGCGGGAGGCAAGGTCTTCTACATGCCTATAGGCAACTACAACGTCTCGTTCACGACCGGCCCCGCTTCGGGAGGCAGCTGCGGGAACGCCACAGTGAGGCTTGCTGTAGCCTGACAGGAAGCAGGAACCAGGGAGCGCGGCTCATTTCAGGTACTCGGCGAACTCCTTCTTTATCTTGTTTACCTCCGGTCTTGTGACCAGCAGGCAGTAGGGCTCCAACGGATGGTTCTTGTAGTAGTTCTTGTGGTACTCCTCAGCCTCGTAGAAGCGCCCTAGCTTCTTCACCCTTGTGAGTATCGGTTTGGCATACTTCTTCTGCTGCTCTCGCATCGACTCCTCTATCACCTTCTTCTGCTCGTTCGAGGTATAGAGTATGAGCGACCTGTATGCGGCACCATAGTCTGCTATTCCCTGAAAGTCGTTTCGCGTGGGGTCGTGCATCTCGAAGAAGATCTCCAGAAGTGTCTTGAGAGGCATCACGTTGGGATCGTACTCTATCCTGACTACCTCGGTGTGATCCCCGGGATTGCCTTTGTATGCGAGTTCGTCATATGTGGGGCTGCCGGTGGTACCGCCAGCGTAGCCTGGCGTTGTTTCTATGACACCCTTCATCATCTGGAACACCGCCTCAGTGCACCAGAAGCAGCCGCCGCCGAATACGATCGTGCCTGTTTTCTTGCCAGCGCGCTCGTAGCTCTTTGCCACCGCCTCATGCACGCCATCGAAATCGGAGCTTTCGAGGTGGTCGTAGCCTCCGGACTTCAGAGTCATGTTCGCCTTCGTAGCGCTGGCGAACTTCTCGCCCAGCTCGTGCGATTTCTTGAACCTTGAGAGCTTTTTCTCCTCGCTCTCCCCGTCTTCGTTCCCCTCCTGCATATGAGGTAATATTTTGCCTCACAAAGCATTTATAGTTTCAGAAGTAGACAGGTCTGGTTGATGCGCATGACAGGCAGGTCTGGCAGGATAATAGCCATAACGGGCCCGATGTTCTCTGGAAAGACCTCCAGGCTCATAGAGTTCCTCGAGAGGGAGGAACTGGCGGGCAGAAGCGTTGTGCTGTTCAAGCCAGAGATAGACAACAGGTATGGCGAGGACAGCGTGTCTACGCACAAAGGCATGAAGCTGCCTGCCAGAAGGGTGAACATATCCATGGAAGGCATAAAACAGATTGAGGATTCTGGGAAGGGTTTTGAGGCTATAGGGATAGATGAGGCGGAGTTCTGGAGCGATGGTGCAGCGCTTGCGGAGGTTCTTGACAGACTTGCAGACAGCGGCAAGACGGTATACGTTTCACTCCTGAATCGCTCCCACAGAGGCGAGCCGTTTGGCAACGCCTCGGAGATACTGGCAAGGACCGACACGGTGCATTCGCTCACTGCGATATGCGTAAGATGCGGAGGGGAGGCCACCTTCACGCAGAGAGTCAGAAATGGCAAGGAGGTCTTTGGAGAGCTGATACAGATAGGTGGAAAGGATTCCTATGAACCCAGATGCAGGAACTGCTTCGTTAGGCCAGAGTAGGCGTTTGAATCGCCAGACCTGTATCAAAGGTAAACTTGGGTTGCTGGGATACGTATGTGAAATGCGAATTGGGGGCTTAAATAAGTTAAATGATTGTCAGTCCGTTAGAATTGCTGATTATACTCCATGCGTTTCTTCTCATGATTGTTACTGCATTCTTATGAAAAGCCGGCCCATGATGGGAGGCGCATAAATCTTCTAACACTCTCACAGCATATCCTAGATCAAACGCTTCTAAAGCCGTAGATAAAACACATCCGTCAGTATCGAATCCGCAGATATAAAGTCTGTCCACTTTATTCTCTCTCAAAAAATCAACAAACTCCTTAGATCTAAATGCAGAAAAGGACGTTTTAGAGAATACAACACTCTTTTTAGCGAGATTTTCCAACTCAGGGACTATATCTATCTCTGGTGAGGAGAACATTTTCTTCCACTCCAGATCCTTGCTGAAATTGGATGATTCTGCATTTACGAACTTCAAAAATATAACAGAATCGAATTTCCTTTCTGCAAACCTCGCTATCTTTTCAGGCACTCCTTTAGTAAAGTCATTGATGAAATACTTCTGTGCGTCTATTATTACGAAAGCGTTAGACATAGATTCCACTCATATGATTTGGGTACGCTAAACCTTATATGCTACTTTTCTGCGCCCAAAAGCATTGCGGGGTTCAAAGCTCCTCCTGTCGACAAACTACCGCAGTCGAAGACAAGTTCAGGAGATGGGGTTGCTGATATATGATCTTTACGTAGCAATTGGGAACTTAAATAATTTAGTAGAATCTATCGAGTATACTGATTATGTCTTCTTTGTCTCTTTTCCTTTTTAGTTCGCTTCTGCCTGGAAGCATCATTAGCTTCAATTTTCTATCTAGCAGGTGCTCAGGGGTCATTATAAACACTCTAACCTTTTCCCCTTTGTAATTGAAATTCTTAGCCACCGCCTTAGAAACTATATCTTTATGAGTAAGGCCGAGGTAGCCGTTGCTCGGACCGAATTCCTTTCTGTATCCGAAATCCAGTTCTGCTTTTGTCTTATTATCAGTAAAAAGGACGATCGATGCTGGCACAAATTTAAAACCAACCAATCCTAATTCTTTAAATTTCCTTTTGAAATCGACATAGGGCATGTCTGTTGAGGCATCGATGTCGCTCACAAGTCTACTGCTTTTTACTAGCAGTTTTATTGCTGCGCCTCCTTCGAGAACTACCTTTCTGGATTTTAGCGCATGCCGAAGTCTGGAATATATGTCCAGTATGGTGTTTGTGCTCAGTCCTTCTGACATGAAACATACCATTTGGGGTTGCTGGGATTTGAACCCAGACATGCAGGTTACGCCCGATCACTTTGGATCCGCTCCAAATCCTAATCATCGCCAAAGGCTCAATACTTGTAAACATCTGGAGCCTGCCGCGCTGCCAGGTTACGCCACAACCCCTTGCAGTAGAGCATAAGCTATTAATCTTAAAATACCGAGCAGTCGCGCTGGTTCTGATGATAAAATGCATACTATTCGACATAGGCGGCGTCATAGTCGACTTCTACAACGAGGAAGACTATTATCCATATCTTGTAAAGGTGAGCGGCAAACCGTTTGCGAGAATAAGGCGCATGATAAATGATGACATCAGAATAGACATCGACAAGGGCACGAAGACGCAGCGTTTCTTCGATAGCCAGGTCGCGAACCAACTTGGAATCCGCGTAGAGCAGGTGCGCTGGTATGATTTCTATAAGAGAAAATCGAAGCTCATCAACGGAACGATTGATGTGATCAAGAGGCTGAGCGGCAGTTACAAACTGGGCTATCTCTCGAACACAGACAGGTCCAGGTACACGTACACGGTGGAGAAGATACTCAAGCCCTACCTGAACCTATTCGACTACAGGTTCGCCTCGTGCGATATAAGGCTGAGGAAGCCAGACGCTGCCGTATACAAATATGCGCTGCATGCCATGTCCTTGAGAGCCGGAGAGGTTGTGTTCATAGACAACCAGATAGAGAATGTTGCAGGAGCGAACAGGGTCGGCATGAAGGCGATATGGTTCAGAGGCAGCAGGAACTTGGAGAAAAGGCTTAAGAGAATGGAAATGCTATCATGAGCATGGGGAAGTCGCAGACAGACTTTTCGGCATTTGAGTCTTTGGATATGCGGGTTGGCAGAGTGATCTCTGTAGAGGAGACTGCAACGAGGAAGCCAACATACAGGATGCGCGTTGACTTCGGAAATGAGGTGGGTCTGAAAACGACCTGCGGCGCATACAAGAACTACAGAAAAGAAGACCTTCTGGGCAGACTTGTGATAGGGCTGCTGAACGTCGGCAGCAAGAAGATGGGCAGCGAGGTGTCGGAGTTCCTGCTGCTTGGAGTGAAGAACGAGAAAGGGGAAACCGTCTACCTCGCTCCGGAGTCTGATGCACCCCTGGGAGCCGCGGTCTTCTAGCTCCAAGGGCAAACGGATTTGTCCAGAAACTTATATATCTGGGGCACAGGCACTCTGGCAGCCAAAGAATGGCGTTCTGCCCAGGCCCTTAACTGATATCATGATATTAAGCTTTTATGGTATGTCTATGAACGAGGAAATGGTGAAGCAGGAAGCGGAGAAGAAGGGCATCACTGCAAAGAAGGCAGAAAACTTCTCTGAATGGTACACGCAGCTTATAGAGAAAACAGAGTTCGTAGACTACACTGCCGTTTCCGGATGCCTGGCCTTCAGACCAGACGCATACTTCGTATGGGAGACGGTACAGCGTGAGATAGATGCTGCTTTCAAACGTCTGGGCATAGCAAACGTCTACTTCCCGACGCTCATACCAGAACATCTGCTCGAGAAGGAGAAGGAACACGTTGAGGGTTTCAGCCCGGAAGTCGCGTGGGTGACGCATACGGGCAAATCGAAGCTCGATGAGAGGCTAGCCGTGAGGCCGACCTCGGAGACGATAATGTACGAGAACTTCGCTAAGTGGATAAGATCTTGGAGGGACCTACCGATGCGACTTAACCAGTGGAACTCGGTATTAAGGTGGGAGTTCAAACACCCAACGCCGCTCTTCAGGACCAGAGAGTTCCTCTGGAACGAGGGCCATACCGTGTTCTCATCAAGGACCGAAGCGGACGCTGAGAGAGACGAGATACTCGGGATATACCAGAGGGTCCTCAAAGACTACATGGCGCTTCCTGGAATAACTGGCAGGAAGACAGACTCTGAGAAGTTCGCTGGAGCCGAGGCGAGTTACAGCATAGAGCACCTCGTCCCGGACGGCTGGACGATGCAGGGACCTGATTTCCATAGCGACGGACAGAGGTTCTCCAAGGCATTCGGAATCGAATTCATCAACAAAGAAGGAAAGAAAGAGTTCGCTTACCAGAACACGTTCGCATTCAGCACAAGGGAACTGGGGGCCATGATAGCCATGCACGGAGACGACAAAGGGCTCATACTGCCTCCGCATGTTGCGAGAATCCAGGTAGTAATAGTTCCGATATACAGCAACGAGAACAAGGAATCGGTGCTGAAGGAAGCGAAGGCGCTGCGGGACAGGGTTTCAAAGTCTGCGAGGGTCTACCTTGACGACAGCGATGCCTATTCTCCCGGATGGAAGTTCAACGACTGGGAACTGAAGGGTGTGCCCCTGAGAATAGAGATAGGAGAGAGGGACATCAAGGCCGGGAAGGTGGTGACCGTCAGGAGAGACACATCGGAAAAGCGTGACGTAAGACTTGGAGATATTGAGAAGGAGACGACGGATCTGCTTGGAGAGATACACGATAACCTCTACAAGAGAGCGGTGAAGTTCCTGGAGGAGAACATCCACGAAGTAAAGACGTACGCAGAGCTTAAGAAAATCGTGGAAGGCAAACGCGGCGGCATAGCCCAGGCAGGGTGGTGCGGCTCGGCAGAGTGCGAGGCGAAAGCCAAAGAAGAAACAGGAGCGAAGATAACAAACATGCCTTTCGGCGCGCAGGACAAGGCTAAAGGCAGAAAGTGCGTAGTCTGCGGTGAAAGCGCGAAGTTCATGGCAAATTTCGCAAGATCATACTGAAAAGGAGGTGGAAGCAGATATGCTCGTAGTCTCGTCCTTGTTCGTCCTGCTTGCTGCCGTGGCAGCGGGTTTTGTCGGAGCGCTGACAGGACTCGGCGGTGGGGTCGTACTGGTGCCTTTACTTACCCTCTTCTCGGGCGTGTCTATCGCCTATGCATCAGGAGCAAGTCTCATAGCCACCATCGCCACGTCAAGTGGGGCGGGAAGCGCGTACATCAAGGATAGGATAACAAACGTCAAGATAGGCATGTCGCTGGAGATAGCGACGACGCTCGGCGCGATCGCCGGGGCGCTTCTCGTGGGCTTCATCTACTTCCTGCACCTGGGTTTCATTGTGTTCGTGATGTTCGGGATCGTGATACTCTTTTCCGTATACCTCATGGCCAGGTCTGGAGGAAGGAAGACGCGCACGCCGCCTGATGCGACCACTGAGCGTTTCCAGCTGCGCGGAGATTACTTTGATGAGGCGTCGGGAAGGCGGATCCGTTATCACGGAGTAAGATGGTGGATGGGAGAGTTCATCATGTTCTTCGCCGGTCTTTTTTCCGGGATACTGGGCATAGGTTCCGGAGCGCTGAAGGTGCTTGGCATGGACTGGGCGATGAGGCTTCCGACTAAGGTAAGCACGAGCACGAGCAATTTCATGATAGGCGTAACCGCAGCTGCAGGAAGCGTTATCTTCTGGGAGATGGGATATATCCAGCCGTTCCTTGCAGGCATCACGGCCATCGGAGTGCTGATCGGGGCATATCTGGGCTCGAGGGTCTTCGAGAGGACGCAGAGCAGGGAGGTGAGGGTCATCTTTATGCTCATACTTGTAGTGCTGGCTGTCGAGATGATTGCAAGAGGTGCAGGCCTATGAAGATGCAAGATGCAGTAGGCATAGAGCTGCGCTACGGATCGGCAGCGAGCGTGCTGCTCGTCCTTCTCGGCCTGACCCTGCTGGTGATCAACAACGGAGGCGGAGGCTATTCGCTGCAGCAGATCGCCTCGGCATCATCGAACATCAACACAGCGCAGTTCCAGCTGCAAGATGTCGCGGCATCGCTCGCAAACCTGGACGGATTGGGTTTCATACTTCTCGGACTGATGGTCCTGGTGGCGACGCCCATACTCAGGGTTGCTATATCAGTAGTTGCGTTTGCAAAGGAGCGAAATGCGCTTTATACTATAATAACGCTGGTCGTGCTGGTCAACCTGCTCGTTGCGCTGCTTGTCATACCCAGATTGGTTGGTTGAACATCAGACACGAAGTTTTTTCATCACAAATCAGAAATACCTCGTGTCATCACAACCCTGTTTTGCGGTTAAACACTTATATTGTTAACAGGTAGGCCAGCGCGAGGAGAGCAAGCCCAAGGACGAGCCTCTTGGCTATACGCGCCTCCTTGAAGAGAAGGCCAGAGAAGCCCACGGTGATGACTATGAATATAGTGTTCCTAAGCGGCTGCGCGAGGGCGACGGGAGCAACGGTGAGTGCAACATAGTAGGTAACGCGGTAGCCGAGCGTGAGTAGCGCGTTGGTCACTAGGGGCAGCTTGTACCTCTTCATCGTCTGCGCGATCTCCTTCAGGCCTCCATACCTTGCGGTTATGATCACGGTGAAGCTTATTGACATCAGCACGCCGTTGATTATCAGGAAGGCGTACGGGTTGATGCTCGACAGAAGGTACTTGCTGACTATCGTGGTGACCGCGGTGAGGAATGAGTAGAGAAACATCAAGTAGAGCACATGCCTCTTCTCCGGGGAACCCAGGATGGCGCCGCGCTCCTTCCTGCTGAACACCAGGAAGTATGTCACGAGCACCATGACCAGGATCACCAGATACTGCCATACGGTAAGCACCTCTCCGAGGAAGAGGAACGCCAGGAGCACGGTGAGCAAGGTCGGAAGGCTGCTGAATACGGGAGACGCTATGGACAGCTCGCCGTGCTTGTAGACGCGCGATGACAAGAGGAAGTTGTAGGCGTTGAACGCCCCGAGGACTATCATCACGACCCACTGCTCCGGGCTGAGCTGGAAATTGGCCCAGGGTATGAACAGCAGCGAGAGCAGTGTGACTATCGGGGTTACCGCGGCGCTGAACTGCGTTGCGTGCTCTTCGTTTAGCGACACCTTGGCCACGATAGTGGCGAGGCCCATCAGAACCGATGAGAGCAGGACCAGGAAGTACCAGCTTATCATTCAAGCGCTCTGCTAGTGCATACAGATACAATCTTTTAAAGAGCTAGCCCCAGCCGGATTCGAACCGACGTTAACGGGTCCAAAGCCCGCTGTGCTTGTCCGCTACACCATGGGGCTATTTATAATCTTCATTTGTAGATACTTAAAAACTCATCGCGCATTGATAGATTTCTATCAGTGTCTGTTCCAATCGCACCGAAGCATTTTTCTACCTCGTTCTGCCTGGCAACGACAATTCTGTTTCCTTGATTGAAACCATGATGCTAATTGGGTTTTAATTATTTAAACTTACATAAAAACAACCTATGACTGTAAAACTCTTCTGGCAGGACGCGTACCTGAAGGCGTTCGATACGGTCGTAGAGAGCGTTGGCGGGAACCGGATAGTTCTCAAGGAGACGGCTTTCTATCCCACAGGAGGGGGCGTGATGAACGACACCGGCACCCTGAGAATCAAAGGATCGGAGTACAATGTGGTCGACGTTAGCAAAGAAGACGACGCCATATTCCATCACCTCGCTGGCATACCGCAGGTCGACGCAGGCGATGCAGCCCATGGCGCAATCGACTGGAGCAGGAGGTATTCGCTTATGCGCTACCACACCGCAATACATCTCATGGATGGCATAGTGGAGAAGAAGTACCGGGCCGGGGGAATAACAGGAGGCCAGATCTTCCCGGACAGGGCGAGGATAGACTTTGGTCTGGATGGGCTTAATAGGGAACTGGCACAGAAGATCATAGATGAGTCGAATGAAGCTGCGCAGGAGGGCCACGCGGTCTCGTCAAGGATGATAAGCAGGGAAGAGGCGCTGGCGATGCCTAACCTTGCGAGAACCGAGCCGGGAAGGAAGCTGATAGAGAGCATGCCGCAGGTGAGGGTCGTGGAGATAGAAGGCATTGACGTGCAATCCGACGGAGGTCTGCACGTAGCGAACACAAAAGAGATAGGAAGACTGGTGCTCAGCGGCTTCGAAAATAAGGGAAAGAACAGCAAGAGGATAGAGGTAAAACTCGAGTGATTGGGTGAAATGCCTGTCTGTGAAACAACCGTTTGCAGAGCTCATAGTGACAGGCAGAAAAACGATAGAGCTCAGGCACTGGAACACCCATTTTAGAGGTGAGTTCCTCGTTCACGCTTCGGGCAATCCCGACTACGAAGGCTTCAAGGAATTCGGCATTCCGGCGGAATCCCTGCCGATGAGAGCGATAGTAGGCAAGGCCACGGTCTACGGCGTTAAGGAGTACAGAGGCGGTGATGATTTTGCCCTGGACAGGGGCAAGCACCTGGCGAGCGGCGGCTATTATGCCGCTTCAAGGTACGGTTTTTTGCTGAAAGATGCCGTTAAATTCGAGAAGCCGATAGCGATGCACGGCAGGCTCGGCTTCTTTGAGGCCGATGTCACAGTTCCTTAGTGGCTGTATCCATCGGCTTGTGCTCAAATGCGAACGCTGCCTTCTTCAGGGCGCGTAGCGAAAGGGTCGCGCAGTGCATGCGCACTGGCCCTGGATCTATGCCGATTATCTTGAGCAAGTCTCTGTACTGCATCTTCTCGAGCTGCGCAAGCGTCTTCCCTTTCAGCTCGTCTGTGAGTATGCTGGCACTGCCCATCGAGATTACGCAGCCGCTGCCATCGAAGCTTACGTCCTCTATCTTGTCGCCGTTCAGTTTCACATATACGGTTATGACATCGCCGCACGAGACGTTCTCCTCGCCCATGCTTATGCTTGCATCGTCCATCTTGTGCTTGTTGCTGGGGTGCTCGTAGTTCTGGATCAGCTGTTCGGCGTATATGTCTAGTCCCATTTCACATCAGACGTTTAGCCTCGCCAAGAGGCGTGATGCTACAGGTATGCGGGAGACAACGCTCATGGCAATCCCGTTTATCCTTTCCCTGTACCTGTAGATCGCATATCCCAATACCAGGCTTACCGCTATGCCTGCCAGCACTTGCGCCGGGGTGTGCTGATTGAGGTACACCCTGCCGAAAAGCACGAAGGCGAGCCAGACAGGATACAGCCAGCGCAGATACTTGTACCCTGTTAGGAAAAGATACGGGCCTGTAAGCGTTGTTGCATGACTTGAGGGCATTCCGTAGCCAGACTCGCAGCCGGGTAGGCCGGCGCATGGCCTGGGCTGTGCTATCAGCATTTTGAGCACTTCTGAGACAACGTATAGTATTATGAATGCAGGGACAAACGAGAAAACGTTTTTATCCTTTTTATAGTATAACCATATCGCAAGAACTGGGATCACCACAAAGTAGCTTTCATCGATGACGCTGAAGAAGGAAGTAAGGTCGAAGGCCACTAGACTCACTAGGAGTTTATTCCATCAAACATTATAATGTTTATGCAATCGATCATCGTTGACACGAGCGCGATCGTCTTCGCGATGGAGAACAGGAAGGACATATTCGATTCGATAGAGGAAAGAATGCCGGGTGCGCGCATTCTCATCTCGAACGGCATAGTAGAGGAGCTGGAGATGATTGCCGCTTCGGGGAACGAGAACAGGAAATCCGCCAAGATGGCGCTCGCGCTGCTGGTAAAGCACAATATCGATGCGCTCAAGGACCACAGCTACGTCGACGACTGGATAGTGAAGGAGAGCGTGAAGCGCAGCTGCGTCGTATGCACCAACGACATCGAACTGAAGAGCAGGCTGAAGAATGCCAAGATAGAGGTGCTGAGCGTATCAGCGATGGGAATTTTAAGGTAGTAGGCACCATATTCTGGTGCCAATCCTAAGGTGAGAACCTGTATTATACGTATACTGTAAAGGACTCGATAAGCGTGCCCCCGAAGTACATAGGGGAAGACATAGAGAAGGCCACCACCGAGATGCTGCGATCCAAGTACGAGCGAACACTAGACAAGGAGATGGGAGTCGTGCTCGTGGTGCACGGCGTCAGGGACATAAGCGACGGTTACATACTACCAGCCGATCCAAATATACACCACGACGTCACCTTTGACGTGCTGACATTTAAGCTTGAAGTCGACGAGGTTGTGCTGGGAGAGGTATCAGAACTGGCTGACTTTGGATTGTTCGTCAGGCTTGGTCCCATGGACGGGCTCGTGCACCTGTCGCAGATCACAAGCGATTTCATAACGTTCGACAGGAAGGCGGGCGTGTTCGTGTCCAAGAACACGAAGCGCACGGTCAAGAAGGGTGACACCGTATACGCGAAGGTCTCAACGATAAGCATAAGGAACACGATACAGGACGCAAAGATAGCGCTAACCATGAGACCGGAGGGATTCGGCAAGCCGGAGTGGGTGAAGGAGGAGAAGCTGAAGGGGATAAGAGAGAAGAGGAAGAAGAAGTGATCACATGGTAGAGAAAGCTTGCAGAACCGACAGACTCATAATATCCCAGGGAGATACGTGCCCCATATGCGGACAGAGCAACCTTACCTCGAAATGGAGCGGCTACATGGTGATACTTAACGTGGAAAAATCCGAGCTTGCAAAGAAAATGGACCTTAAGGTGAACGGCGCCTACGCGCTCCACCTCAACGACTAGCGCGCTACTTCTTTTCCAAAGGTTTGGCCTTAGAGAAGTCCTCCTCCACGCTCAGCTTTTCTACCTTGTCCATGTATCTCATGAGCGCGTTCACAAAGTCGCTCTTGTTTATCAGGTACCTGCTGTCCTTCTCCACTTTTTCCCCGAAAACCACTCTTACGTTGTTGCCGTTGATTGCGACGGAGTCGGGTATCAGGCCGTACACTTCGGCCACCGCCTTTACCTTCTCCTCGTCCTTCTCGACCTTCTCCAGCACCTTTATCTCGTAGAGCATCCTTTCTCCGGCGAGCGGATGATTGGCGTCCACCACCACCCTGCCCGAGCTTACGCTCTTTACCATAGCCACGGTGCCGTCGAGGTCCAATTGCATGCCCGGATATGGGTCTATGTCCCTCTTTTTGAAATCTGCCATCGACATGACCTTGACGAGAGACGCATCTCGGCCTCCGAATGCATCATCGGGGCTCAGTTCCACCTTTTTGGTCTCGCCGACGCTCATGCCCTTTACTGCGGCTTCCACCCCCTTTATTGCGTTGCCCTTCCCCACGACTATGAGCTGCGGAACATACTTCTCGTCTTTATCCACCTCTCCGCTCTCCTCGGCAACCTTCTTTATAGTGGTGTATATCAGCTTATTGTCTGCAGTGCGCCACGCACTGTAGTCAACCTTTAGAAAATCGCCATCGTTAAAAGGCATAGGCTCAGCTTTATTAGATTTTTAACTATAGTATATCTCAGTTAATAAAGGTTTTTGCTTTGGAGAGGAAAAAGCTGATCGAGCTCGTTGGCTCTATATTCGTCGCGCTGATATTCCTGAGTTCGTACGCTGCGTTTGGGAATGTTTCGCCAAGCAACAGCAACGGCACCACCACACTCAGGCCATCGCAGACGGTCTACGCCACTGCAAACGGAAACGCCATCATAACCTCGTATGGGGGGGTGATGAACATAAACGTACTCTGCTCAAACGTGACAAGTGTGTCGAACAGCCTCAACTCTGAGCTGCAGGTGCTGGAGAGAAACGGGTCTGTCAGTAACTTCTACTCCCAGCAGGCGGCGCAGATACTGGTGCAGGCCGGAAACACGAGCACGTATCCCCTCTTCCTCCTGCTGTACAAGGACACGGGCACATATGCGTCATGCACGAATTTCACAAGCACGGCCAATGTAAAGCTGCCAAACAGGATGACCTTTTACATTCCCTCTCAGAGCACCAGCGCAATCATATCAATACCCTCAGACATGCAGGCATACTCACTGCCCGTAGAGCTGCACAGGAACATGAGTGATACAATAAACGTAACTGCTTCGGCGCTTCTTACCCTTAATGGATCCATATATGGTAGCATGCGGGTGACACAGGCGTAGGCGTTTTGATGCTCGACAAGAAAACGGAAGAAGAAGCGAGGAAGTTCGCGCTCAAAAACGCGATGGACTACGGAAAAGCAGACGCTGGCGCAGTAATAAGCAAGGTTCTTGCGTCAGATCCGAAGCTGAGGGAGAGCATAAAGGAACTGTCGCTACTTGTGAAGAAAGTTGTCCAGGAAGTAAACAAGATGAGCGAGGTCCAGGTGCAGAAGGAGTTCGACGCCCACGCGAAGGAGTTCGAGAAGTTAGAGAGGGAGAAGCAGGAGAGGAGCACAAAGCACAACATGGAGATCGAAGGCGCAAAGGAAGGCAAAGTGATAACAAGATTTCCTCCTGAGCCCGGGGGATATGTCCAGATAGGAAACATGAAGCAGGCGGTGCTCAGCGAAGAACTTAGATCGGAA
>JAKANZ010000046.1 GCA_021823435.1 Microcaldota archaeon | reverse complement strand
TCCAACCCAGGACAAGGACAAAGACCAGTATCGTGTTGAAGAGCACGTTCTTCCTGCTGAGCAGGCCAAACGCGGCAAGAGAGACAAAGATCACCGCCTCGGTGGCCGAGATCCAGTAAGCGGGGGTGAGCAGCGACCACACCCTGCCAATCGCCGGATAGCTCACGGCGCACTGGTTCGCCTGCGTGCATGCGTATGTCGCCACAACGGTGGATGTGGCGCCAGCCTGAGGGGTCAGTGCCACGATTGTCAGCGTCAGGAGCCTGAACCAGCCGAAATAGATGATAGAGAAGATTGTTGCGTAAACGAGCAGGAGCGCTCCCCAAAACACCCAGCCCTCCAGCCTGCTCTTTTCCATATACCCCTCTCCCGCGTCTCGAGAATCTGCTTGCTGGTTCAAATTATATATTCCTTCCGCTGCCTTTGCCGTTCCGCAGCCGCGACCGAACGTACCCGCATACGGTTTTGTCGTCGAGAATCTCGGCGCGCAAACGAATGAGGAACGTATTTAAAGTTTCACTTCTTTATAACCCAGGTCTTGAATTCATGCGCAGCCTACTGCTTTTATCAGTGCTTATCCTGCTTTCGATGCCCCTGGCAGCTAACGCGTACTCGCTTCCAGAAGTGAACGCGCTCCTGGCCAGCTACAACGTACCCGGAGCGCTCATCGCCATAGTGCATCCCGTGAACCTGACGTACAACGGCATCAGCTATCTGGGCATGTACAACAGCAGCAACCCCTACTTCATAGTCAACATCACAGGCAACTACTCCCTGATTCTGAACTCGACCGCGGTATACAACATAATAAGGAACCAGACCGTAAACGACTCGCTTTCGCAGGCAGGCTTCGCAACGCTAAACCAGCAGATGTTGCTATACGAGCAGTCCGGAGCCGGCGCCATAAACGACTGCCTGGCCGAGACCGGACTCGGCACCGGCGCAACGTGCACGCTCGCTAACTACTGTGCATCCTGCCAGGTCATACCTAACTGCAAGAGCGTGCTTGACCAGTCCGGCGGGCCCTCCGGCGCCTTCGGCGAAGGCATAACCACCTTCGAGGGGCAGTACGCCACCATGAACACGAGCTTCAATGCGTTCAACTCCGCAACCACAGGCGTGGGCCGCACCAACGTGCTGCAGAGGGTCGCGCAGGTCGATAGCGCATTTGCAAACGTGACCAATCTCACGCAGACGATCTACCTCAACCCGATCTTCCCGCCCACATCGAACGTGACCCCGGATGTCATAGCCGGCTGCTCTTCGTATGTGAACCAGTCTGTGGCCCCGTGGTACTGCAACGCTGTCGGCTACTGCGAGAGCGTCGGCTACAATGCATCTAAGCTCGCCTACATAAGCTACCTTATCGGCAAGATCGACAAGCTTCCGTTCTCCAACACTCAGATCTTCGCGCTTGCGGAGAACGTCAGCGCCAACGAGAGCGTGTACGCGTATCCCATACTATCGCAGCAGAGGCGCGCGATACTCAACAGGATACTCAACGTCACGGTACCCAACTACACCACTCTGGTCAACTCCAGCGCCACGCTGCTGGGCCACATCAACAACTCCACGCTCAAGGGCGAGCTCGACGCACTGATGAGCACGTACAAAAACACGACGACGAACTTCGTCTTCACCAACCTCACCAAGGCGAACAAAACACTTGGCATTCAGTACGCCGCGCTTCAGTCAGAATACACGCGCCTCAACTCCACGTATGCCGACCTGCTCAGCGCTGCCGTTAACAGCACCGCGCGCATTCTCGAGGCTCAGCTTTACAGCGGCACCGCGCTCTCTTCGCAGCTGAGCAATCTCGCGCTCGCGCAACTTGCGATAAACAGCCAGATATCGGCCGGGGGGATAAGCAACGTAACGGGGCTTGATGCGCAGGTCAAGGCGATATCGGCACAGGCGCAACAGTACTCCACTTCCCCGCTCTCTTTCGCCGAGGCCGCGCGCGCCATAGACTCGCCGTTCATACGCGGTCTCGCATCTTCGCTGGGGCTCAGCTACCCCGTGGCCGTGGGCATCGCCCCGATGCTCGGCACGCTGCTCTCTCTGATAATAGGCGTATTCATAGTGGCTGCGCTCTTCTTTGCACGCTCATACCTCAAACTCCACCACAGGCTCAGGCCTGACAAGCGGACAGAGCAGAACTGGCGCAAGCTCACGCTGATGGTGATCGGCCTGGTTGTGCTCTACATCCTGGTAAGCTACTCCCTGCTCGCGAGCGCCAGCGCATCCGCGCCGTTCAGCGCCTTCGGGAGCGCGTACAAGAGCTCTAGCTATCTTGTCGTCGCGCTCAACGGCACGCCCACGCTCAACATGACGAGCTGCGCTAGCAAGCTCAGCCTGGAGGCAACGCAGCAGAACAAGACTGTTGTTGTGGCCTCGTTTACGAACAACGTCTGCAAGGTCGGCAACACGACGAGCAGCGTGAACCAGTGCCTCAACTTCTACGCGAAGACAAACATACCTGTGATGATACTCACGAACAGCACGCAGAGCAGCCTCAGCCTTTACTCTCTCTACGGCACCGTGCTCAGCGTGAGCGGCAACTCCACGGTTATGGGTAACTGCTACGTTTCCATGCTCTTGAGCAGGTAGGCTTATGGCGAAGACCGTTTCAGATAGGGGAAAGGAAAAAGCAGGTGGCAAGACCGGCGATGCACGCAGGGAGAAGAAGGAGGAGGACACCAGCGTCAAGAGTATGCTTCTCATAACCATACCCCTGCTCGCGGCCTTCATCGTCTTCTTCGCCTTCGTGCTGCCGATGCTGAGCGTTCCGTTCAGCACCTTCAAGTCCAACTTCCTCTCCGCGCAGCGCGTCGCTGTGCTGGCGCAGTACGGCAACAGCGCCGGCTCCGGAAGCGTGCTGCAGTGCGCAACGCAGGTGGTGCAGATCATAGCCCACTCGAGGAACGCCAGCAGCATAGACTTCTACGTACTCAACGGCACGTCGTGCACGTATCCGGTTGGCGGACTGGGACACACGGTCACGCTCTCCACAAACTCCACGCAGAACTGCATCAACATGACGCGCTCCGAACCCAGCCTGTTCCTGAACTACAGCGCTACAAACAGCACGCTGATAACTACGTCAAGGCTCTACATAAGCGGCAACGAGGCGTACATGAGCAGCTGCCCTATAGCTGTGGACCTGTCCTAGTCCATTAGTCCTATGCGCTGTATCCCGATCGCATCATAGGTGTGATCAGAACTGAGTATTTCTCCGTTGCAGAGTACTGCGTGGAATGAATCGAAGATGCTCATCCCATAATCATCTATGTATCTTGCAACAAGAAGCAGGTTGTCTTGGCTAATTCCTTCAATGGCAGCTATCAAGACCACATTTTGGACCAAGCGCGTAGCGTTGTAACCAGCGCGTTTCCCGACTATTAATAGTTCAATCACAGTCGCCATAGAAGCGGAAAGCTGCCCCTTATATCTCTCATATGCCCGTACTGCAGCAGGATTAAGTCTATCGTTCTCTTTCATCAATGCAAAAAAGAAATCCGTATCGGCATAAAGCAAGGCCACACCTGACACTTATACTGAAGTAAAAGTTTATATACTTATTTTCTGCCTGCGCGCTGGCTTCTCTTCCACCCTTCCCACGCCTCTTTTTCGGCTTCCTCTTCAGCCATCTTCTTTATCTGCTTTATCGAGTACTTATTTAGGCCAGCCTCTTTCCACATCCTCTGTAGGTCGGCCACGGGATCCCTCGGCACAGGTTTCAGCACAATCTCGTCTTTCAACCTAAGTATCCAGAACTTTCTTCCATATCTCTTTCTGTCCTCTTTGCCAAATGTGACCCTTCCTTTTTCGTCCATTAATGCCATTTCGCGCATAGCGATACTTTGTGTAGTTCTGATATATAAATCTGTGGGTCTAATCATAATTTTGTGGGAATTATCCTTATCCTTGCCCACTATTCTAGCACGTCTTGGAGCTTGCGGTTGAGCTCAATGGCTTTCTTTCTGGTGATGTTGTAGTTGCTTCTCCCCCTCTTGAACTCGGCCGGCTTTATGAAGAACCAGCCCATCCCGTTCATGCGCCAGGCGACGAACGTAGGGAATTCGGTACGCGCCTCCCATTCGAGTATCTTGCCGAACTGCTCAGGTGCGAGACTCAGACTGCCCTTCTCCCACGCCTTGCACTCTATTATCATGCCCTTCCCCTTTCTGATTGCTATAAGATCCGGGCTGAGGGCATTTACGCCGGAACCCGCGGACCTGAGCACGGAGTAGCCCTTCTGGTCGAGAATGTTGAGCAGCTCCCGCTCGCTCCTAGCACCTTTGTCATACCTGGTCATTCGGTCGCCGCCATATTGCTAACCTATAGAAAAACTATATAATGGTATCTTGGCCAATATGTATACAGCTTCAGGCTAGGTAGATTGAACCATGGCAATTATTACTTCACTCTGTTTTTCCGAGGGTAAAGTAGCACAGATGCCTGTTTCTTACTAGCCACGGCTGCGTAGTGAAGAGAGTGCAGCGCACAAGGGACGAGGCAAGGTACAGATTCGTCGAGGGCACTCTTGATGGGTTCGGAGAGGGCGTGGTGGTGGCTGAGGGCGACCACGATGTCAGGGCGTACAAGAAAGTGAGCGTAGAGGCCATAACGGTCAACCAGCTTCTCAAAGGCGCAGTGCCCAGGGCCCCCAGGATCTTCTTCCTGACCATGGACCTGAACGACGGAAAGGAGAAGGAGCGCAAGGCCAGGTCATACATACTCGAGAAGTTCCCACAGAGCAAGATAAACACGTCCGCTGGTGAAGGCCTGCAGAAGGCGCTCGGAGTAACGAGCATCGAGGAGATAGTGGGGCCCATAAAAGAGGTGAAGAGGAGGGCGAGCGGGGAGAAGACGGGTACGGTTTGGTGAGAGAATGGCAAAAACATATTTGGATATTGTAAAGTACATGGTGACTGCGAAGTTCGGGATAGAGGGCTTGGTCGACAAGCCCGACATAATCGGCGCTGTCTTTGGCCAGACAGAGGGGCTGCTCGGAGACGAGCTCGATCTGAGGGAGCTGCAGAAGAGCGGCAAGATAGGCAGGATAGAGATAGACGTGTCGCAGAGCGGGAGCAAGACATATGGGAAGCTTTTCCTGCCAGCGTCGCTTGACCGCGTCGAGAC
>JAKANZ010000007.1 GCA_021823435.1 Microcaldota archaeon | reverse complement strand
TCGCGAACATTGGCAAGGGAGACGCCAAGATGGTGATAATGTGGCACGACATGCGCCTGTTCAGCAAGTACGAGGAGGAGAGCCAGGCCAGGGCGACGCCCAGGCTTGCGGAGCGTTTCAACGTGGCGAGCTCGATGATAAGGAAGTGGGCGCTGAGCAACTACGCGGGCAGCGACGCAAACGTATGCAACTCCTCACAGACCCTCGGCGAGCTCAAGGACTACATGAGAGCGCAACGAGCGTACAAACCCGGAAAGCGCTATGCGGTCACGCCCCTAGGCGTGGATCCCTGGTTCTTCCATAACAAGGTATGGAAGGGAGACCGCAAGGACTTCGCCTATGTGGGCTCCATACACCTCAAGCACAAGAACCTGCCAGGTTTGCTGAAAGTTTTCAACAGGATAGTGGAGAGGAGCAGGGAGTCGAAGCTGCACATCTTCACCCCGAGCACGGGTGCGCAGGAGCAGCTCAGGATAGCGCTCAAGTACTTCAGTAACCTGTCAGGCAAGAACGTGGTGCTGCACTACAAAGCCACGACAAGGGAGGTATCGGGCTATCTGCCTCAGATGGCCGCCTATCTGCAGCTAACAATGCACGAGGGCTTCGGGATGCCAGTCCTCGAGGCGCTGGCATCTGGCACAAACGTGCTCACCCTGAGGGACAGCCACATACCCAAGGAGGTGCGCAGATATGCGTTCAGCGGCAGCGAGGAGGAGGTTGTGAGGAAGGCGATAGAGCTTGCGAAGGTGGCGACTCCAGCACCGAAGCAGGCGGTCAGCTATGCGCGCAGCTTCACCTGGAGGCGCACGGTTGAAGCAACGCTTAAGGTGTACGAGAGGCTGCTGGGGTAGAGATGCGACCTAGACTGATGAGAACGCAGTCGGCCATGGAGTACCTCATGACCTACGGATGGGCCATACTCATAATCGCCGTGGTTCTCGGAGCCCTATTCCAACTCGGCGTCTTCAACGCCTCTACTTTCGCCCCTCGGGCTCCGCCGGGCGCGTGCCAGGTCTTCAGGCCGAACGGCCCCGGCAGCGCGCAGTTCATCAACCTAGAGGGAGTGTGCAATGGAGAGCTTCCGCAGTATGTATTGCAGTCGAATGGACAAAATGGAAACCAGTACATAGAAGTGCCTTATTCTTCAACGCTAGCAGTAAGCGGTCAGTTTTCTGTGAACTGGTGGTTTTCATCGTCGTTACCTCTTACAACATCTTACGATGAGGAGATGCTCACTTCAAGGTGCGAGGGAGACGATACTTTCGACATGCAGGTTCAAAACGGCGAATTGCACGGAGACATAGGTACTGGCACGGCATTTATCACCACGGGGGTGAACTATGTCTCTTCTGCCGTTCCATCGCAGTATACATGGTATAACATAGTCACTACATTCATAGCAACTGGCTGGTCGATATATCTGGATGGCAAAAATGTTTCTAGCGGCACTTTTTCAAGCAGCACACCGAGTTTGGTTTACAATGGCAATGGTTTGATGGTGGGAAGCTCCTGCGGCGCAAATGACTTCATCGGCAGTATGGCCAACATACAAATCTACAACACCTCACTATCTGCAAATGAGATCCAGGCACTCTACCTCGAAGGCATCGGCGGCGCTCCCATCAAGCTGCAGAACCTCGTCGGCTGGTGGCCGCTCAACGGCAACGCCAATGACTATAGCGGAAATAACAACAGTGGAGCGCCAAACTCTGGTACGCCAGTCAGCATGTCCTACACGAACCAGTGGGCAAGCAGCTACACAACGCCCTAGCCGAAGACTATGCTCGCGTATGCGACCACTGAGCTGTAGTCGTTTGTGACGTCACCCGATGTTGCGTACTTGAGCAGCATGCCAGACTTCGCCCCGCTCCTTCTCGCGAACATCGCGGCCACTGTTATAGGACCGAAGCCGCACGCGCTGTCTCCGCTCTTGCGAATGAGTTCGTGGAAACCCTCGGGATCAAGCTTCAACGCTGCGTCTATTGCAGGCGCATCCTTCTTTTTGGCCACTACAGCAGATTCGTGGTGGTTGAAATCAGAACTTGCAAGTATCGTTATCTTCCTGCCCTTGTTCTTTGCAGCGGACACTATCGCGCTTGTAAGTGCAACGCTGGCCTCGTAGGACTGGTCCCCCATGCAGATGAAGACGCACTTCACCTCGCCTATCGTCTTCTGTATGAACGGGAGCTGCACCTCGACAGAATGCTCGAACGCGTGAGCTATCTCATCCGCATACATGTCTGGCATGCCTGCAATCGTCTCAGACAGCTCGCGGTCGTTCTTCACGGTGCCGAGCGGCGTCTGCCAGTCGTCCAACGATACCGCGATGGGCCTGCCGTAGCCTGTGTGGTTTGGCCCTATGACAACAAGCGTGTCGAACTTCTTCTTTGCGTGAGCCTGCTGCAGAGCGGCGTAGGTGTATGCCGCGACCTGGCCGGAGTAGTGGTAACCTGCGTGCGGGGCCACGAACGCCTTCGTTTCCGCCAGCGCCATGGTATCGGCCTTGAGCATCTGCTTTGCTATCAGCTCTTCGAGCTCCTTGGGATCCGCTGGATAGAATGTGCCAGCAAACGACGGTCTTCTTGCCAAGGGAACCCCTTTATTAATTGGAATCAGGTATTTTTATGATACTATGCCCAGCCGAGATTACGCGAGGCTTGTGCTGAGGCGCCTGTCAAGGCGGTACGGGGTCGAGCTGCACACGCAGCTAAAACACAAGAACATGACCCATCTGTTTGTGGCCGTTCTGCTATCGCCGCAGTCAACAGATGTGCAGACCAACAAGACAACGCAGAAGCTATTCAGGAAGTTCAATACGTTTGCCGATTATGCAAACTCGGACCCGAAGACTCTGAGGAGATATCTGAAGGGCATGAACTACTACAAGACGAAGGCAAAACACCTCAGGGAGTCTGCAAGAATGATCGGGGAGAGGTTTCATGGTAGAGTGCCACGCACGTTGAAAGAGATGATGGAGCTGCCTGGTGTGGGCAGGAAGGTGGCGAACGTGGTGCTCAACGAGGGCTACGGCATAGACGAGGGCATAGCGGTTGACACGCATGCGGGAAGGGTGGCGAGACGCCTTGGGTTTTCTAGGAGCAAGGATCCGTACAAGACAGAAATGTCGCTCCTGCACGCCTACCCGAAAAACGATTGGGGGCGGGTATCCAACACGTTCATAGAGCTGGGACGTGACGCTTGCAAGGCGAGGAACAGGGAGTGCTATCGCTGCGTGCTCAAAGACATCTGCCCGAGCAGCAATGCCAAAGAGCAACTGGGCTAGCTCAACTTTTTGACGCTGGCCACCAGTTCTGACGCCTTGGCAGCGTCTACAAATGCCCCGGATTTTATCGACGTACCGACAATCGCTCCATCACAGTACTCCAGTAGAGAACCTGCATTTCTAGCGTCGAGTCCGCTTCCCACTATGACTGGGAAATCCTTGGCCAGCGTCTTAGCCGAAATACAGTCCTCAAGCGTTGGCGGCTGCCCCGTCCACTCTCCGGTGACTATTATGGCATCTGATCCATGCGCGATTGCATCACTCGCCGACTCTGTTATGCTTTTGCTGTCAAGCATCTGCGCGTGTTTCACCTGTATGTCAGTAAGCAGAAGCGGCTTTTGGCCCGGAAGCTCCTCGTTCAGTTTGGAGAGCTCTGCGGCTTGCGCCTCAATCTTGCCCCATTTCGTCAGTACGTTGTCGACGAAAACGTCTAGTCTGACGAAAGTCGCGCCCACTTCGTGCGCCACCTCTACCGTAGCCTTCATGTCGTATATTATCTCCAATCCCACAGGTATGATGGCATTTGCCACCACAGTTTTCATGATTTGGGTGAATGCAGTACGTATCTCCGCGCTTACGCCTATCTGATGTGGCTGGTCATTGTCATTTTCTACAAGCGCACCATCGAATCCTGATTGTTCAAGAACGTGCAGATCTGCAATCGCCTTCTCAATTATCTTGTCGATACCAGGAGACGCGGGATAGGCGGGAAGCGGAGGCAGATGGATCATGCCTATGAGCGGCTTCTTTGAATGGAAGACCTTCCAGAAATTGCTTCCCATGTTCACACCAGAGGGGGTACGGGCCCCCACTTCCACGCGGCTTTCCATTTCTCGCCTTCCGACCACGTCTCCGTGTGCGTGGGCAGCACCCCGGTAAATGTTCCGGTCTTTGCAGCTTTGGACAGCTTCCAGAGCTTGATCAGTTCGTCACGGGGCGTTGAATGCTGCTTCTCATCCGCAAAATCCAGCGCCGCATCGGTTACTCCGTGCAGGGCTGCGAATGTCCAGGCCGGTAAGAACGCGGAGTCGACCAGTTTACCATCGAGGTCAGCTTCGACTATATCGTTCTTCTCAACAAGCTTTGTGGGCTTCTTGAACAATTTCGGGAAAGCCTCCCAGGTATCCGCTATTGTCTCGAGTACGCCGCCTGGTAACATGTCTCCGTGTATGTTGGTAAAGCCGTAGATGTATTCCGGAAGGTGCGTATAGAAGAAGTACACCTTGAATTTCTCCTTTGGCAGTTCGCCTGTCTGCATGGATGTGTTGAGTTGATGGACCATAGACCCCCAGCTGCCGACTTCTACAAACACCTTCTCCGTACTTGAGAAAAAGCCCATCTGGCTCAGGAGCTTCTTGACGAGAGGTTGATCTAGAGACAGTGGATCGCTCCCCGCATCTTGCTCGTCGGCGATGCCCCAGATTGTTCTGTTGAACACAGGATTGATTATGTTCTCTGATGCCACAGGGTACTTGCCGGGGTTTGCGCCCTTGAGTGCCTTTGCGGCGTACCAGAAGGGTGTTGCATCCCTTGCAGGGAATATGGCCATGCCGTGGCACTCTTGCAGCACGGTATCGACGAAGCTTGCCGCAATGGGGCCCAGGACGTCTTTCCCTATGTGATAGAACTCCTTCTCCCCCTCTTTGACTATCTCCGCGACGCTCTTATCCCCATCCTTGTTGATTTTGGCGAAGAGTGCATCGGCATACTTTTCAGCCAGCGAATTGCTTTGCAGGTCTGATGCCACCTCCTTCAGGCTTGCAACAAAGGCATGTTTGTGCGTATCGGCTGTGCTCTTGCCTCTCACGCTGCTCAGAAGCGGATCGGCGCTTAGTTCTCCCTTCCCCGCGATCTTCTCTTGCATCTGAATACCAAAGCTATTATGCCAAGTTTTAAATATTAATTCTGCGGCTTAATTGTAACAAATTTGATATAAAATGTATCAAATAATACAAAATTGAGGAAATGACCGTCGCAAATGAGGTGCGCGTGCACCTGAAAAGCAGGCCATACGCTGTTGAGGCACTGGAAAGGGACATTGCGAATGTTAGTTCCATGGCACGCGAGGTACAGCGTGAGCTGGAGATCGGAAGCTATCAGGCAGTCAAGGCGGCGATAAGGAGATATGCTGAGGAGCTGCGAAAGAAAAAGAAGAGCATAGAGCTGAGCGCGCTACCCGTACTCAGCGAGAACTCGGTGACGCTCCTTGACGGCAGAAGGGTCATAATAGCCAGCGAAAAACTCGAGATTGAGAACGATGCCGAGGTAAAGGCGGGTTCCTATTACGTATACCTTACCAGCAAGCCCCTAGAGTCAGTGCATGCGAAATGGGAGCGCGGAATAGTGCGGGTGAACGAGAACTGCTCCGCGGTGGTGATATCTTCAGGAGAGAAGGTCGAGAAGGTTCCGGGGGTTGTGGCCTTCCTGACATCCGTACTTGCTGAAGAGGGGATAAACATCGTGGAGTTTATCTCCTGCTATACAGAAACGATAGTTGTGGTGCGAAGGGAGGATGCATTACGAGCATATGGGCTGCTCTCTGAGATAACGCGCCCCGGGAGACATAAAGCCTAATAATAACTTGTTGCGATGTCCTGATGATTTTATGGCCGGAAGCGGAGATGCGTATCTGGTGGGCGGAGCCGACTATCCGGAGAGCATGGGCAGCGAAAAGGAAGTATACAGGAATATAGAGAACGAGCCGCTTATCGGCAGGATAAAGGCGCTTGAGGACAAGCTCGAGGCGTTGATGGGGGACCTCTCGGAGGACGAGGCGGCCAGGGAGATGGAAGAAGAGATCAAAACCGGAAAGCCTGTTCCTGCAGGGCCCAAGCGGGAGAACGCGAACAACACAGGAGAGGAGAAACACATCCTAAACGAGCTTCTGAAAGATTTTGAAGAGCTGTTAAAGACTACATACGGACCGCTGGGCTACCTTGTGAAATCCGATTCTGAGGACGTTCTCAAGCTGTACGGCGTTGACACGGATCGTGAGTTCTGGACGCTGCGAGGCGGCAGTGCGATAAGAGTACCTAGCGCGAAGGGGTGGCTCCAGTTCTCGGCTGATACGTTGGCGGTTGCAGGAGGGAGGCGATGGATTGGGCTCAGAGGACTTATGGTCTCCAACCCCCAGGAACTTCCGGAGAACGCGAGGACTACGGACGACGTAATAAAGGAGATAATAGAAGCCATAAAAACCAAGCTTAAGGAAGCGGGAACCTAGAGGTAAAGCCTAATAAGAATTGGGTTGCAATTTTCCTTGAGAGAATGGACGGGGGAATGGAGGCGATAAAGAAAGTGCAGGACGCGGAGAGCAGAGCGAAGGAGATAGCCGCAAACTCCGAATCGAATGCGAAACGGCTCATCGAAGAGGCGAACAAAGAATCGGCTGAAATGCTTCAGCAGGCTGGCGTCAAGGCTGAGGAAAAGAGCAGAAAGATACTGGAGGACGCAAAGGAGAAGATGGAAAAGACGCGCCAGCACAGGACCGAGCTGATAAAGAGTGAAGCGCAGACGCTTGCGAGAACAAAGATAGCGATACGCGTGCTGGAGAGCGTGGCGAAAAAAACCGTTGAGCTAATACTTGGTGCCTAGAGTGTTCCACACTGAGAAGATGCAGAAGATCAGGATTGTTGGCCTGAGAAGCAAGAGGGCGCGGGTGGTAAAAGAGCTGCACAAACTCGGGGTCATCGAAATAAGGAAGAGCAAGCTTGAGATGGAGGACGACGCGCCGGAGAACACGCTGCCTGCTATATCTGAACTCGTTGTGCGCTATACCTCTGCGCTGACGATACTTGAGAACTACAGAAAGAATGGTGAGAGGGAACTACCGTATGAGAAAAGACTGCAGCCGAGACCACAAGAACTGATATCGCTCGCCAAAGGAGTCGCGGCTGTTGATGACACGCTGCTCCTCGACGAGAAGAAGACACAGCTTGAGAACGAGATAACGAGGCTCGACTCTGAGATGGGAATGGCTTCTCTGTTTGTGGGGTCAGGGGTGGATTTCTCACGGCTGCACGCTGAAACGCTCGCTTTCAATGCGTACGTTGTAAGCGGAAAGGCCTACAAGGCAGCCAAACCTGCGCTGAAAGAACTGAGCGAGAACTATGAGGTGATTGAGAACAGAACGAGGCACGGAATAGCGGCGATTGTTGCTTACGACAAAAATGATTTGAAGGCCACCGAAACCCTGGAACACGTGGCTGGGGTCAGGAAGATAGAGATACCCGAGCCTGATTTCAACTCTACAGCAGAGAGGGTGACCGAAAGCCTGGGTCAGCTCAAAGCCAAACTGACCAGGGAGAGGCGGGAAGCGATAACGGGACTGGAAAGACATGCGCGCGCAGATTATCTTCACATGTGGAGCGTCCTTGAGATGCTCTCGGTTGAAGCCGAACGGGCCAGCGCAAGCATAAACTTCAAGAAAACCGATTCTACGTTCGTGGTGGAGGGTTGGATACAGAAGGCGAAGCTCGGTATGGTGGAAGAGAGGATGAAGGATACCACGCACGGCGCATTCGCGCTGGAGGAAATTGAGACCGATGAACTCGCGCCCACGCTCATGACCAGGCACGGTTTCCTCAGGCCATTCGACAACCTGATGGAGTTCTTCTCGCTGCCAAGAAGTGACGAGCTTGATCCCACGTGGATATTCATACTCTTCTTCCCGGTATTCTACGGCCTCATGGTCTCGGACGTGGGTTATGGTATAGCGTCGCTGTTTCTCGCATGGTTCATTGCCAAGAAGACCGAGCCGGACGGCCTGATGAACAGCGTGGCGAAGATATGGCAGATATGCGCTATCGCGATCATATTCTTCGGCTTCCTTTCGAACCAGTACTTCGGATTCGGGCTCAACCAATACCTCATTCCCTGGTTCACTGGATTTGACTGGCTCAAGGACACGCCGCTTGTGCTTGCTATCACAGTTCTGTTTGGTATTGCACAGGTCATAGTCGGGCTGTTCTTCGGATTCATAAACAGCAACAGCCATGGCCACAAGAAGCTCGCGATTGCGAGGCTAACGTCCATCGCAGCGATAGCGGCGGGCACAATCGCGGTGAGCGGCGCGCTGTTCGGGGTCTTTAGCGGAACGGTGACCGAGATCGCCGCTGCGCTTGGCGTGCTCTCGGTTCTCGCTACAATCGCGCTCAGCGGGATGGAAGCAACGGAGGTAGTCAGCCTCATCTCTCACCCGCTCAGCTATGCAAGGATAATGGGCTTCGGGCTAGCCAGTGTGATACTTGCCTTGCTCATAGACAAGGCATTCACTCCGTCGCTGTCGGCAGGCATACTGCCCTTCCTGCTGACCTCGGTAATCTTTATATTGTTGCATTTCGTTAACATGATTCTGGGAATCTTCGAGGGAATAGTCCAAGGGGCAAGGCTCAACTTCGTTGAGTTCTTCTCCAAGTTCTACACCGGAGGTGGAGTCAAGTTCAAGCCCTTCTTTTATAGAAGGCATTACACTAAAGAGGATTAATCATGGCGATAGGAATAGAGGCCGCGGTCGCGGCCGTTGGTGCTGGCATCGCTATATTGGGCGGTGCGATAGGTACGGGTATAGCTCAGTCAGCGATAGGAGGCGCTGGTCTTGGACTCATAGCTGAAAAACCCGAGGAACTCGGCAAGGCCCTGCTCTTCCTGGTGCTGCCAGAGACTATACTGATCTTCGGGTTCGTCGTAGCGATACTGATAATGCTCGCCGCGGGACTAATATAGGTGTCACATGCCGCTGGAGAAGCTGGAGAAGCGCATACTAGCCGATGCCTGGAACAGAGCAGACGCGATAAACGAAGAGGCGCGAAGCCAGGCCGAGAAGATACTTGCGGGCGCAAGAAGCGAGGTGCGCAAAATCGAGAGCGACGCAGAGAAATCGGCAACTGAGGACGCAAACAGGCGAGAGGCGGAGCAGGTGGAGGCGCTGGAGCTGCAGGAAAGAAGCGCAATGCTCGAGGCAAGGAGCAAGGCCATAGAAGGCGCGCTTTCCAAGCTGAAGACGCTGGTGACAAGGAAGGTGAAGAAACACGAGTATAGCAGACTTATCGCTGGTGCTATAGATGAGGCGGTCAGGATAGCACCGCAGGAGGAACTGACGCTGGTGATAAGCAAGAGCGACGCAAAACTTGTGAAGAACTTTGCCGGCAGGATAATCTACGGGAGCGTGGGCAAAGGAATAGAGCTGCGCAACAGGAACGGAAGCGTACGCATGGTAACGACAATAGACAGCCTGTTCGAAAAGAACAAACAGGAGATAGAGACAATGCTGCTAAAGGAGGCCTTCCCCAAAAGAAAGCGAATGACAGCAAGCAGGCGAAGGAAGAGGGGTAGATGACATTCCGGGACTAAAGGCCGCAATGAAGTACGCGTATTCGAACACCAGAGTCAAGGCGATGGAATCGAAGCTCGTGGGCAGAGAGACTCTGGAGCGCATGCTTGCCGCGAAGGAACCCGGAAGCATAGCCGCAATGCTTCTCCAAACAGAGTACAAGACCGACGTTGAGAAGCTTGGAAACGTGAGGGAGATGAGCGAACTCATCGACTTTGGGCTCAGCAAAAACCTTGGCAGGGAAACAAGCAAGCTCATATCGATAGCGCCGAAGGACCAGCGCGCGATGATGGTCGCGATAGCGGGAAGATGGGACGTGAGCAACATAAAGATACTTCTAGAAGCAGTGGCCTCGAAAAAGTCGTACGAAAGCGTATCCAGGTACATAATAGACTCGAAGTACACGGGACAGAGCGTGGCCAAGGAGGTGATGGCCTCGAAGAGCGTTGAAGACGCCATCTCGTGGCTCTCGCTCCACACGCCGTACCCAAGCCTGCTTGAAGGCGCATTGTCAGCTTACAAGCGCACACGCAGCGCGGCAGACGCAAGCGACGCGTTGGAGTATGAGTACTACCTGCGATTGGGCAAGACGATAAACAGACTCGCTGGCGTAGACAGGGGTGCTGCCGATCTCATAAAAAGCAGGATCGATATGAGGAATGTGCTGCTCCTTCTCGAGGCCAAGAAGCACGGGGCGGACTTCGCGAGCATATCAGGGCGCCTACTGCCAAACGGCAGAATGCAAGCCGGAGCGCTTGAGAAACTGTTCAGGGACGCGAGGAGCGTGGAAGGCCTCGCCGAGTCTGTGAAGATATTTGACCTCAAGAACGCGGTAGCCGAATACGGTTCGGGCAAGACGAGACCGCTGATGGTATTCGAGATCGCAATGCTCAACGAGATATTCAGGAAGGCGCTGAGCGGGATCAGGCACAGCGTGCTCTCTTTCGGTGCTCTGGTCGCTTTTCTCTATCTCAAGGAGGTTGAGGCGTTTACCATAAGAATACTCATCAAGGGCAGGAGCTACGGACTGAGCGACGCTGAGATAAGGGGGATGATATCATGGCTCAAGTAATGCAGCAAAAGAAGATAGTCGTGCTGGGCGGAGAGGTGCTTCCGCTGGGAATGAAGCTTGCGGGGGTAAGCGAGAGCTACACCGCGCAGGGTCCGGAGGACACGGAGCGCAGGATGCTCGCCTTGCTTGACAGGAGCGATGTTGGGATAATAGTCATAACCGAGGGCCTTTCGAAATCGATAAAAGACAGGAGGGTGAGGTACAGGATGGAGAACTCGATAGACCCGCTTGTCATATCTGTCGCGGGCTACAAGGAGCAGGCGGAGGGCGAGGACACGCTGAGGCGCCTCATACTCAGAGCTGTAGGAATAGACATAACCCAGAAGGGCGCGGTGAAAGCATAGGTGATGTTTTGGGGAAGATAGAGAGGATATCGGGACCGCTCGTGGTTGCCAAGGAGATGCTAGGGTCCAGCATGTATGACGTGGTCAGAGTAGGCACCGCGAAGCTGATCGGAGAGATAATCAAGCTTGAAGGAGAGAAAGCTGTGATCCAGGTCTACGAGGACACCAGCGGGGTCAGGCCTGGAGAGACTGTGATCTCGACGGGCAAGCCGCTCTCTGTTGAGCTCGGGCCCGGGATACTTTCGCAGATATTCGACGGCGTGCAGCGTCCGCTCGATCTCATAAAAGCGAAATCCGGCACTTTCATAAAGAGAGGGAGCGAGGTCAGCGCTGTGGATAGGAGAAAGAAGTGGCAGTTCCACGCTGACAAGAAGGCCACGAAGGGAACGCGAGTGAGCGAGGGCACGATACTCGGCTACGTGGAAGAAACGCCGCTCATAAAGCACTACATAATGGTACCCCAAGGGGTCAGCGGAAAGATACAGAGCATAAAGGCGGGCAAGTTCAGCGTTGAGGAGACTATAGCGGTGGTCAGGACAGCCAGAGGGCTTGCCAAGATCAGCATGCTTCAGAGGAGACCAGTGAGGCAGGCTTCAAAATACGCAGAAAAGATTGCGGCGGAGGTACCGCTCATAACTGGTCAGAGGATAATAGATACGCTGTTCCCTGTTGCAAAAGGCGGCACTGCGGGCATACCCGGACCGTTTGGGAGCGGAAAAACGGTGATGCAGCAGAGCCTCGCCAAGTACTCCGATGCCAACATAGTTGTATACGTGGGTTGCGGAGAGCGAGGAAATGAGATGACCGACGTGCTCACAGAGTTTCCGGAGTTGACGGACCCGACTACTGGCAGACCGCTCATGGAACGAACTGTACTCATAGCGAACACGAGCAACATGCCCGTGGCAGCGAGGGAGGCGAGCATCTACACGGGCATAACCATAGCCGAATACTTCAGGGACATGGGATACAACGTCGCGCTTATGGCTGATTCAACATCAAGGTGGGCCGAGGCCATGCGAGAGATCTCGACCAGGCTTGAGGAGATGCCTGGCGAGGAGGGCTATCCCGCCTACCTTCCGAAGAGAGTGGCGGAGTTTTATGAGAGAGCCGGAAGGGTAAAGACGCTCGGAGGAGGGATGGGATCGGTAACTGTGGTAGGCGCCGTGTCGCCTCCAGGCGGGGACCTCTCAGAGCCAGTATCGCAGAGCACGCTAAGAGTGGTGAAGACCTTCTGGGCGCTAGACGCCGCGCTTGCCAGCTCCAGGCACTTCCCCGCGATAAACTGGCTCACGAGCTACTCGCTCTACACGCTGGCGCTGCAGAAATGGTACGACGATAACATAGGAGAGGACTTTACCGCGAACAGGACCAAAGCGCAGGCGCTGCTGCAGAAAGAGGCAGAGCTGAAAGACATAGTGCAGCTGGTTGGCGAGGACGCGCTGCCTGATACGGAGCGCGCGCTGCTGTCTGTGGGCAGGATGATAAGGGAGAGTTTCCTAAGGCAGTCTGCTTTCGACCCTGTAGATGCATTTACCAGCCTGAAGAAGCAGAACCTTATGCTCGGCACCATGCTTCGCTTCGGAGACAAGGCCAGAGAGGCTGCTGAGAAGGGTGTGAGCGCGGAGAACTCGATGGGGCTTGAGGTCGTCAAGAAGATATCAAGGATGAAGGAACTCGCAGAGGACAAGGTTGACGATGAGAGCAAGAAGATAAACGAGGAGATAGACTCGCAGTTCAAGAAACTCATTGCGGAACACGGGCTGGAAGAGGAAGAGGTGAAGGCATGAAGCTGGAAACAGAGTACAGGACCATAGGGAAAGTATCGGGGCCGCTGCTTGTTGTCAACGCTGTGAAGAACGCGGGCTACGGAGAGATAACGAGAATAAGACTAGAAAGCGGAGAGGAGCGGCTTGGACAGGTCATAGAGAGCGCGGATACGTACGCCATAGTGCAGGTCTTTGGACCGACCAGCGGGATAAGCATAAAGTCCACCAGCGTGAGCTTCATAGGCGAGACTTTCAAACTCGGCGTGGGCGAAGAGATGCTCGGCAGGGTATTTGACGGCCAGGGCAGGCCGAAGGACACAAAGGCGGCGTTTGCGGTTGAGAAGGAGAGGGACATAAACGGTGAACCGATGAACCCCGTGGCAAGGCGCATGCCGAGCGACTTCATACAAACTGGCGTCTCCTCCATAGACGGACTCATGACGCTGGTCAGGGGCCAGAAGCTGCCAATCTTCTCGAGTTCGGGACTGCCTCACAACAGACTGGCTGCCCAGATAGCCAGGCAGGCAAGGGTGCTTGGAAGCAGCGAGAGCTTTGCGGTCGTGTTCGCTGGAATAGGCATAACCTACGACGATGCATCCTTCTTCATAGACAACTTCAGGAGGACAGGGGCGCTCAAACGAACAGTAGCGTTCATGAATCTTGCCGACGATCCCAGCATAGAGCGAATACTCACGCCGAGGCTTGCGCTTACAACCGCAGAGTTCCTGGCGTACGACAAAGGCATGCATGTGCTTGTCATGCTGACTGACATGACAAACTACGCAGAGGCGCTCAGGGAGCTCGCCAGCGCCAGGGAAGAGGTGCCGGGCAGGAGAGGCTACCCCGGGTACATGTACACGGACCTCGCAAGCATCTACGAACGCGCTGGCATCGCTGAGGGGAGGAAGGGAAGCATAACGCAGCTTAACATAGTGACAATGCCTGGAGACGATGTCACCCATCCGATACCTGACCTCACGGGCTACATAACCGAGGGGCAGATATTCATGAGCAGGGAGCTTAACAACAAGGGCCTCTATCCCCCGGTCAACCCGTTAGGCTCGCTGTCGAGGCTGATGAACAACGGAATAGGAGAGGGGAAGACGCGAGAGGACCACAGAGGCGTGGCCGACCAGCTCTACGGCGCGTATGCGAGGGCCCAGGAGTCACGAAACCTGAGCGCAATAATAGGCGTTGAGGCGCTCAGCGAGGCAGACAGACTCTACCTAAAGTTCGGAGACGCGTTCGAGAGCAAGTTCCTGAAGCAGGGAGAATACGAGGACAGGAGCATAGAAAAAACCCTGGACATCGGATGGGAACTGCTTTCCGACCTGCCGGAAAACGAGCTGACAAGAATCAAGAGGGAACACATAGAGAGGCACCACCTCAAATACAGAGGCACGAGGAAGACTGAGGGCGCCAAAGAGGAAGTGGAGAAGAAGACAGGTGAGGAAAAAAAGGCAGAGAAGAAAGCGAAGGAAGGAGAGAAAGAGGCAAAAAAGGGAGAAAAGGCACACAGAGGTAAGGGGCGAAAGTGATGGCGGTCAACCCGACCAGGATGAACCTGATAAACATAAGGAAGAGTTCGAAACTCGCCCTTAAGGGCCACGACCTGCTAAAAAGAAAACGCGAGGCGCTCGTCCTGGAATTCTTCTCCATGCTGAAGGAGTCCACGAGCGACAGGGAAAAACTCTATCAGATGCTCCAATCCGCATACAAGACTACGGTTATCGCTTCTACGTTCGCGGGGGATTTCGAGCTCGAGCAGGCCAGCCTGTATGTCGGTGATGCTTCAGAGGTAAGGGTTGGCGTAAAGAATGTCATGGGCGTAAAGATACCAGAGATAGAGGACGTGCAGAAGCAGAAGAAGCCGCAGGCGTTCTTCCAGATGAGCACCGCCGTAAGCGACGTGAGCGACGCCTTCGCGGGAGTGAAGGAGATGATAATAGACACGGCGAAGAGGGAGCAAAGCCTGCGAAGGCTGATACTTGAGATAGACAGAGTCAAAAGAAGGGTAAACGCGCTGGAGTATATACTGATACCAAAGCTCAACAGAGAGGGCGCATACATCTCTTTCAGGCTTGATGAGATGGAGAGAGATACGTTTTCGGCGCTAAAACACGTGAAGAAGAAGATAGAAAGGCAGAACGCATGACAAACGCCTGCTTGTTCAGCGGCGGCAAGGATTCTACACTCGCGCTCCACAAAGCGATAGAGCTCGGCGCGAAGATAGACCTGCTCATAACGATGAAGAGCGCCAACAAAGAAAGCTACATGTTTCACTGCCCCAATGTGGAGATCGCACCTTTGCAGGCAGAAGCGTTGGGCATAAGGCATGCGTTTGCAGCAACAGAGGGGAAGAAGGAGGAGGAACTCAAGGATCTTGAGAAGACGCTCGTTGACAACAACGTAGGGCTGCTCGTAACCGGAGCCACGTTCAGCAGGTACCAAGCCGATAGGATAAATGCCATAGCCAAGAGACTTGGGATAGAGCACATGGCCCCTCTGTGGCACATCAATCCTGTTCAGGAACTCAACGAGATAGCAGGGAGATATGAGGTAATAATAACGTCGGTATCGGCGGAGGGCCTTGGAACCGATCTGCTTGGAAAACGGATCGACAATGAGATGATAGGACGATTGAAAGAAGCAAACGCGAAACATGGAATCAACCTTGTTTTCGAAGGCGGAGAGGCCGAGACCTTCGTCTTGGATGCGCCTCTCTTCAAGAAGAGAATCGTGGTTGAGAAATCACGCACCGAGATATCTGGCACGAACGGCGTTTTTTACATAGAGAGAGCGACGCTTGCAGCTAAGTAATTTAAGTCTTGCAACACCACTAGATTCGATAGTATGGCCGAACTCTCAGCGAGGAGCAGGTATGCAGTGAATCCTCTTGAAGAGGACGACGCGATCGCTGAAAAGCTGGAAAAATCAGGAAAGAGCGTAATCAAGTTGAACAGAGGCGATCCTGCAGTCTACTTCCCCACGCCAAGATACATCGAAGAGGCATACATCGACGCAATAAAGGAGAACAAGACGCACTACACCGAAACGCGAGGCGCTAAAGAGCTCATTGAAGCCGTGATGGGTAGGTACAGGAGGCTGTACGGCCTTGATCTGGAAGAGAAGGACGTGATAGTCACGCAGGGCGTTTCTGAGGCGCTCTACATGATAAATTCTGCGCTCGTTGATAACGGGGACCGTGTTGTGGTCTTCAAGCCATACTACACCCAGTACATACCCTACATAAGGCTCGCGGGAGGAGAAGAGTATCTGCTCGACTACAGGGAGAACGATGGCTGGAGAATAGACGTGGATGAGCTAGACAGACACGTCAGGAAGTTGAAGCACAAGAAGCGTATACAATACATCCTGCTTACCAATCCCAACAACCCCACCGGCACAGTGCTGGACAGGAAGACGCTTAGCGGCATAGTCGGCCTGGCGAACGAGCACGACCTCATACTTGTGAGCGACGAGATCTATGATGAGATAGTTTACAATGGCGCGAAGTTTACGAGCATATCACAGCTAGCAAAGGGCATACCGTACGTCATCCTCAACGGCGCCTCGAAGAACTTCGACGCTACTGGCTTCAGGATAGGTTTTGCCATAGTGCCGGGCAATGACAAAACGTCGCAGGCGCTCAAGACGAAGCTTGCCGATTTCGCATCGGTGAGGGTCTCTGCAAATGCACCCGCGCAGTACGCGATTGCCGAGGGCATGAACAACACGGTAGAGCACAACAGAGCCATACACGGAATGGTGCGAGAGATTGAAGACAGGGTAAACTTCGCTGTCAGGATGCTGGACGAGAACAAGTATTTGAGTACCGTTAGGCCGAAAGGCGCATACTACATCTTCCCGAAGGTAGACCTAAAGCATCTGCGCTTCAAGAGAGATAAGGAATTTGTCGATACGTTGCTCAAAACCAGGTACGTTCAGCTGACACGCGGATCGGGCTTCGGAACGCCGGGACACATAAGGATTGTCGCTTTGCCTCGGAAAGAAGTACTGGAAGAGGCCATAAACAAGCTTAATGAATTCTGTAGGAGCAGGAGATAGAGAGGAGGCATAGTCTAGTGGTAGGACGTCAGCTTTACACGCTGAAAGTCTGGGTTCGATTCCCTGTGCCTCCATAGGAACTTCTGCTCGCTCGGTGCTGCGCTCATATGAATGAATCGAGTTTCGTGGCCATTTGCTCGCACTCTTTCTGTACGAGCTCTTTCTCGCCTTCCGAATCCCATGCCGCATAAACCGTAAACTCTGAAGGCGGACCACGCTGCTCAATGGGTTGCGCGTATTGGCTGCCATTCGCAGGTGGCTGACCCTCGAGGAACAGCCATATTTTGCTCGTAGTCTCCGCCGATTTGGAGTCTTTCGACCTCCCAGACTGGAGCCAAAACAGTATCATGAGTTCGCCCAGACCCACTAAGATCAGAGAGTAGAGGGAAAAGAGCGCCAGGAGAACTCCAGAGGCTGCAAGTGCCACTCCGATCAGGAGGGTCCTATAGGATTTTATCTGTCTCTTAACCCTCTTTCTCGTCCCCACCAAGGGGGATTTCATATATACGTCCTTAGCGGCAAGGCCCTGTGCTATTTTTTCTTGGATCTCTGTATCAATAACATACCCCAGTCTGCCTGCTTCCCCGGCAAGGTTCCTGAAAAATTTTTGAGGATTGGAAGTCTTCAGCTTTCTCTTAAGGAAAGCATCCTTCTGCGATAACTCTAATGTCGAGAAGCTACGCAGCCTTGAGGATAGTGCCACAACATTGCCTTCCATGCTAAGATATGGTAGGCAAAGGTTTAAAGGGTCAAACAAGTATGCGGCCGATAGGCGCAGGTAAAAACCAGGTTACCGCCTTTCAAACCTGCCGCGTATACGTTCGTGAAGCGGTGCAGCACGCTAGAACTCAGGCGGCCTTCCTGCCCCAGCGCCCCAATGCGCCAGAACGCAGGTCCTTGCTCGCCTCCTCCAGGTCTTTTATAGAGTCTATGGAGTGCCAGTAAACATTGTGGTACTTCACGCCTCTCAGAAGCCTGCGCTCCGCGAGCACGCTAAACGCAGTGCGCTCTATGTCTCCTCTTGTTGGCAGGTAGTCAAATATACCGTGGTTCATCAGATATGCACCTGCATTTATCCAGTAGCCACGCAGGAAGGGTTTCTCATCGAATCTGCTTATCACAGTTTTCTCGCTGCGCACTATTCCGAAAGGGCTCCTGAGCTGAGTAAGCGCCATGGCCGTCATAGAACCATTGAGCTTCAGCTTCTTGACATCTAGGTTAGTGAGCACGTCGCCGTTTATGGCCATGAAGGTATCATCTCCGATGCTCTTTCTCGCGTTCCTGAGTGCGCCCCCGGTTCCGAGAGGCGTCCTCTCTATCACGAAATCGGCATCTATGTCAAGCTCCTTCTTGATGCGGTCCATGTGCGACATGATCTTCTCTTTGAGGTATCCGCAGAGTATCACAAATGAGCTTATGCCAGAATGCC
The DNA here is from genome assembly GCA_021823435.1 of Microcaldota archaeon. Classification (GTDB taxonomy): domain Archaea; phylum Micrarchaeota; class Micrarchaeia; order Micrarchaeales; family CABMGC01; genus JAJYVH01. The sequence continues at coordinate 5,329 of JAKANZ010000007.1, read as the reverse complement.
TCAGCCAAGAGAGCTGCCAGTCTATTATCGGCCTACCCCCGACTTCAAGCAGCGGTTTCGGAAGCTTGCTCGTAAGTGGCATGAGTCTTTTGCCGTAGCCCCCTGCAAGTATGACTGCCTTCATGCAACATTACACTCAAGACAACTTTTTTAAGTTAGCGTTTACCTCTTTGGTTCTTGCGCATTAATTCGTCAATCTTTGCAATCGCTCTTTTTGAATCAAATTTAGTGCCATATCTCGCTGCGTTGTGCGACATGCTCGCCATAAGTCGTTTGTTCGAAAGAAGCGAGACAAGCCGTTCTGCAAACTTCTCTTCGTCGCCTTCGTCCACAATAAAACCGGAATAATTGTTCATAACGGCTTCCTTCAGCCCGCCGGCGTTGAAAGCGACGACAGGCGTGGAGCTCATCTCTGCCTCTAGCGCTCCGATTCCGAACCCCTCGCGCTCGCTGGCTGTGGCAAATACCCAGGACCTAGAGAGCAATTCCGATTTTGTTTTCTCGCTTACATGACCCACGAAGCGCACCGCTTTGTTTATTCCAAGTCTGGCCGCGTACTGCTTGAGACGCTGGCTTTCCTCTCCACTTCCCACGACTATAAGTCTTGCATTTACTTTCTCAAGGACGCGCTTAAATGCTGACAGAATCAAGTCAATGCGTTTGTACCTCTTGAGCCTCGACAGTGCCAGAACAGTGGGGGTTCGGTATTTTGGCAGCCTTGCTGGTACGAAGAGAAGGTGGGTGCCGAAAAGGCAGACAGATATCCTTCTTGGGTCAACGCCAGAGTCAATCAGCTCCTTCCTGACGGATTCTGATACCGCGATGAAGTTTGAGCCACGATAGAAGTACGGTATTAGTTTCTCGGCCACAAAGGCAGGAACTGCGCTCGGAAGTCCAAGCTCCTTGAAGATAACTCTGCCAACGAGATGATGAGGTATTATCACCGTTCTCCTGCTGTTGAAATAGAGCGGGGTGAAGAAGGGTACAGCGCTAACGCTCTCTATCACAAAGTCAAATTCTGAAGAGTGTCTCAGAAAGTAGAGGAAGGCATGCACATACACTGTCTTTACACTTCCGCTTCTGATGATGCGTGCGTATCCAACGTCCTCGTATGTTCTCGCGCCGCTGAATTCGGAAGTGAAGAGGGTGACATCGTGGCCCATATCTGCGAGGCCGCGGAGTATATTATCGGTAACGACCTCGGCCCCTCCTGCTCTGGGGTTCTTCATGTCGCGCCAGTTCAGGACAAGAACCCGCATCCTACCACCTCTTGAAGAAATTGTAAACTGCGCCTTTTAGCGCGGGAGGGACTAGTACGTTAATCGGTGACCTCGTTATTCTGTAACCCAGCGCTACAATCATCATCTGTGGAATCTGTTTCTTGAGTACAAGCGTGCTGCCCTCGCGTATCCACCTATATGCGACAGGTTTCTCGACAACCCTGAAACCGTGAAGATGCATCTCATAGAGCAAGTCAAGATCAAAACTCATGTCAGTCAGCGCAAGCGTGTTAAGTATGCCGCAAAGTGCCCTTTTTTTGAAAAACTTGGCTCCGCACTGTGTATCGCGGTAGGGCAGGCCGAAGAGCAGTCTCACAAGCTGGTTATAGGCACGGCTTGCAATGTACCTCACGGGCCGCTGTCTGCCAATCCACACGCTACCTCTAGCATACCTTGAGGCTATGACACCATCTGTGCCGCGTTCGCCCAAGTAGCCAATTAGTTTTGTTATCTCTTTTCCAGGTATAACTGGATCGGCATCCACAAAGCCTACTACGGTCATCTTCGAGTCTGCGCATGCATAGGCAAATCCCCTGGCCAGCGCAGCACCCTTGCCTTTTTTCTCACTGCCACGGAACAGCTTTATTCCTCCGTGCTGCTTTCGTGCATAGCCCGCCACTATCTTGTTTGTGTTGTCGGTGCTGTCCGAAACCACGATAAGACGTACGTCTTTGCCGTATGCGGACCCAAGCGCGTGCCAGTATTCTTTTAGCGTGGCGAGGATTCTGCCTTGCTCGTTGTACGCTGGCATTATGACGTATATCCTCATGTCCCTTCACTACAGATCAGATCTCTCACCGTGATGTATCTGAGGATTAAGGCATGTTGCAGATTATTAACTTTTCCAAGATGAGCGAGTGCGCTAGCGTTTTGAAAGGAGCCAACCTTGAAGATACATGGCGTCCAGTCTGCTGCGTTTGAAGCTGTTCAGAGCCTCTGCCGGAGTCTCCACTATGGGTTCACCAGCTAGATTGAAACTGGTGTTGACAACTATTCCTTCGCCGCTTAGCTCTTTGAAGCCCTTTATCACTTCGTACCACTCTCTATTCTCTTCCCGCTTCACTGTCTGGACTCTTGCGGTTCCGTCTACGTGGCACGCAGCAGGAGCATGCTCCTTTCCGCGGTCAGTCATTTTAAACATCAGTATCATGAACTGGTGGTGCGTGGGCCTATGGAGATACTTAGAGGCGTCATTCAGAAGCAACGATGGAGCGAGGGGTCTCCACCATTCCCTTCCTTTTATCCCATTCAGTATGCTGAGCGTGTTGGCATAACACGGATTGGCTATTATACTACGATTCCCCAGAGCTCTGGGGCCTAACTCTGCTCTTCCCTTAAACCATGCGATCGTCTTTCTTTTGTTCACGAGACTCGCTATCTCAGAAACATCCTGACCTATGTATTCTGCTTTAAGCGTACTGACCTCCACAGCCAACCTCACCTCGTTGTCATCGTGCTCGTCGCCAAGATAGATGTTTGACAGTCTGTGGTTCTGCATCTTCTTGCCGAGCTTGTGCTCGTAGACGTAAGCAGCAGCTCCAATGGGTGTGCCGGCATCGTTTGCGGCTGGGAATATGAAGATGTCATTGAAGAGATCCGAGTAGTGTATCTCCATGTTTGACTTGGCGTTGAGCGCCACGCCTCCGGACATGGCCAGTCTGCTGCTGCCCGTAGACTCTTTTACTTTTTCCGCAAGGTCGACCATCAGCTCTTCCGTGAACTCCTGAAGGGAATATGCGATGTTCGCAACGTTTCTGTTTATCTTGCCGCTCCTATCCCACCTGAGGTCCATCCCATTTCCAAGCGTTCTGAGAAACGGAGCGTATGCTTCGCGATACATCACCTCTGCAAACCTTCTATCCAGCGCGCTCGCCGAGAACTTGAAAGGGCCGGTGGCTTTGGAGGCAAGCACAGCCTTGAATTTTGATGCTATATTCGCAGCTTTTTTCCCATAAGGAGCCAGGCCCATCACCTTGCCGGGGCCTTCAAGAGCGTTAAACCCCAGCAGCATGCCCACAGCCTCGTAGAGTATGCCAAGCGACCCGTCTCTTACGTCGACCCCGTCAAGCAGCTCGAAATCGCCGTTCTTGGCCTTCCACAGTGTCGTGGATTCTCGCTCTCCGAAGCCATCAGCCACGAGAACTCCGCAGGAGCGGAATCCGGAGAAGTAATGCGCAGATGCGGCGTGGGCGAGATGATGCATCACTGGTACTATTCTGACTCCTTTTGGCAGGGACATGCCCAGGGTAGAGTAGACGCCCTGTAGGAACCTTCTCGGAGCGTCGCGTAAGCTGATTCCCTTCTTCAAATACGCAGATGCCAGCCCGAAGACGTCGCCTCCCGCACCTGACTTCTTCAGCGATGCAGAGACCACCCCGGCTATCTTGTTCTGGAGCCTGAACCTGCGAGAGTCGAAGTTTATCGCGAAGGCATCTATGTCTCCAGGCCTTATTCCAATTCCCTTGAGATGTGCAAACGCATGGAGCATGGAGTTTACGGGTGGCTCATTCTCCGAGTGCTTGTGCCTCGTGTAGCGCTCTTCCTCGCTTGCGTATACGAGCCTGCCGTCGACTATAACGGCCACGGCATTATCGTGATAGTTCGGCATGTTGAAGCCTACAACTGTGGTCATTCTAGTCATCTACTGCGATCCTGGCAGGCGGACCGTTTACCGATGCTATACTTGTGCTTAATTAATAAAAGATGATGCATATTGTAGAGGGATTTGTTGCTCGGAGCACTGCTCATCATCGCAATAGGCATTCTCTTCGGGTTTTCACTAGTATCGTATTGCGACATCTTCAGCTCATTCGTGTCGAGACTTGCTCTCGCCATACCTCTGGGCGTAGCATCCATATCGTTTGTCGAGCTTGCGGCGTATGCCGCGCTGGGTAGCATCACGCAGTCAAGCATCTTCCTAGCGCTTGGCGTTCTATTGGTTGCGTCGTTTGCGCTGTTCCTGCACAGCAAGAAGCCGTTGAAGAGGTTCTTCATCGGCGAGAGGATACTGTTCGACATGCCGATCTCAGCACAGGTTGCGGTTCTGGCCGTGTCCATCATCATTTCAATCGTATTCGCCTCATCGATATTCATGCAGAACGGAACCATGTACTGCGTTGATGCTGGCTGCAGCGATATCTCTTACCACATGGGTGTGGGCATCGCGCTCCTCAACTCCGCCTTCCCTCCGAAGTATCCATTCAGCATCGCGACAGTAGATGCGTATCCTTTCATAAACGACCTCTTCTCAGCGCTGCTGCTGAAGGAGGGATTCGGTGTTGTGCAAGCCGTGGTCGTACCAGACATAGCACTGGTATTCTCGCTGATCTCGCTATCGATGCTCATCGCATACAGACTTCTCAAGAACTCGTCCGCAGCAATCTCCGCTTTGCTGATGTTCTGGTTCGGGGGCAACGGCATAATGCTGTTCCTGGAGTACCCATTCCGCGCACAGCTCACTCCCATCTTCCAACCGGCTCACCTACTCTACGTAAACGGAGCGACAGCAGGAATCCTGGGAATCCTCAACACTCTGTATTACACCTCTTCTGAGTTCATAACCTACTGGGTGCCAGTGCTGAACATGATGCTGATAGCGCAGCGTGACCTCCTTCTTGGGCTACCCATCGCGCTCTTAGTTATACTGCTGCTATATGAGTTCACGCTGGGAGACAGAGGAAAGAGAAAGAAGAGCATGAGACTGCCGGTTCTTGCGGGACTGGCAACCGGGATGCTCCCGCTCGTGAACCCTCCTGCTCTGATAGCAATAGCGGCTTTCGGAGCGACGGTCTTCGCCTATTCCTTAGTAAGGAAGAAGAGAGAGGCAATGATTGGGCTGGTCGCGGCGCTGTTGGTCGCTGTCATCATCGCGGTGCCTCAACTGATCTTCCTCAACTCGCAGTCAAGAGCTCCGAACTTCTCTAGTTTCGAGGCGTTGTTTCTTATAAGCTCACCCAATCCTCTCCTCCAGTTCGCTTACACGCTCGCATACGCCCTGTTCTTCTGGACCGTCGTGCTAGGCGTTGTGTTCATTATCGGGATTGTGGGAC
>JAKANZ010000045.1 GCA_021823435.1 Microcaldota archaeon | reverse complement strand
GGGTTCAAATCACTCCCCCGCCAGACCCAATTTACTAAAGCAAAAATGAAGTTCAATACAGATATCGATGATTTTAGCTCTACGGCAATAAGAGCTCTTGTGGGTTTATATTCCTTGATAACGATTTTTGTCCATGGGCAAAAGACTTGAGAATGCTTTCAATTTACTCTCCAACTATGAAGGCGAAGAGTACAGACGACTTAACGGAACCAGAAAATTTAGCCTGCTGGTGCTCGAGTATGGGACCGGAAAGGCTGGCATAACGCTTCTGGGGACAAGGCACATTCATAGAAATAGAGGAAATGCCTCAAAAATCAAGAGGAGCGTAACCTCTTTGGTACTAGATTACTTCAAACGTACCCCGAAATCAAAAAGGCTCGTCATGGTTGAGGGATTTGCGGACGGACAGCCTGTTTGCGCAGACACGAAAGAAAAATCATTCGACATGGGAGAACCCGCGGGGGTTGTTTTCCTGGCTAAAAGAACGGGGACAGGGGTAATCAGCCCCGAACCGTCCATGCCCGAGCAGATGAGATACCTGCTATCTCTGGGTTTTAGCAGAGAGGAGGCAATGCTGCACTACATCGTGAGACAGGTGCCTGGAGACATAGAGGCCGAGGCGCTTAACAGCAGAGGGATCTCATACATAGGCAGAATAGCCATAGTTGCAGGAGACATGAAAGCAGAGAAGCTGGGAAATGAATACGTAATCAATCACGTTATCCCCAGACTGAACAGAATGATGAGGAAACTTAAAGGGAAAAACCTGTTTAGAAAGAAAGAAGGGCTTATAGTTTCAGATTTTAGCCCGGACCAGCTCTATCCGCTAACAAATCCCACGCTGAAATTGACAAAAATCAACAAGATTGCCTATAACGTTAGTGACATCAGGGACAGGAGCATAATCTCGCGCATAGAAAGCTCTGTGAAATCAGGCAAGAGTCCGCTTGTGGTATATGGCCGATCGCATATCGCCAGAATCAAACCGGCTTTGGATTATCTTTACGGGAAGCCTGTGAAAATAAAGGTATAGCACTTTTTCATCGCCTGCCTCGACGCAGGCTGCGCATCCTGAACTTTGTCTTCAGAATGAGCTCTTCCAGGCCAAGTATCGCTATTATATCAGCTATGCCCAGCACCACGGCGACAAGCAGAAATACCCTGAGGTCATCGGCCACAAGCAGCCCAAACGCCAGCAGGAGATAGCTCTCTATCACAGACGCGAGTATGGCAGATGCGGCAAGCTCTGCGGTTAGCTTCTTAGGAAACACAGCCCACCCACGCGGCTTGTTCGCTGTCTTCATACACTTGGTTTCCTCAGCCAACGTATTTAACCATGATGTGCAAATCTCTCCCGTCATACAGCCAGATGTTTCAAAAGGCTGGGCTTACCGCAGCCCGAGTCTTACAAGCACGACCAAAGCTGAGCCGATGATCTGCGCGCTCTTCGCGTACGCTGATGCAATCCACGACAGCGAGTTTGTCTCCTGCATGAAGGCGAGAAGATAGAACGCGATCGCCAGCACCGTTATGAGAATCACGAGGCCGTAGAAGGACACGCCATCACCCGCTCGTCACGCTCGCGCATACGTTTGCGGTGACGTTGGCAAGATAGAGGCGCATGCTCGTGCACGCGCCGGTGGAGTCTTGCGCGGGCTGAGTCGAAAGCACAAGCCCAACAGCGACGCTTTTCGCTTCGAATATCTGCGCAAAGCCGCTCTGCATCGAGCCTGCACATGAGCCGTCGCCGAGATAGAGCAGCGAGATGCAGTCGTTGTATGTAGCATTTCTTCCCAGCGCATTCAAGATATCGTACAGGGCCATGCTCCTGCGCAGCGAGGCGGATTGCGCGTACGCCTCCGCTGTGGCATACGCGGTCCACGCTGAGGCGAACGAGATTGCAGACGCTATGAGAACGAGCGAGACGCCAGCCTCGATTGTGGCGAACTGTGCTCTCATGCCCCTGACCTCAGGTTGATCACGCTGCCCAGATAGTAGATGGTCTGGTTCACCACGCCCGTGCCTGGCGCGAGGGTGACGTTTATCAGGTAGAGGAACGGGGAGGATGCGGCGCAGACGTAGTTGCCCGAAATAACGCTGCACCCGGGCGGCGGCCCGGCGCTGTTTACAAGGCGGAGCTGGGCCGAGGCGAAGGCACCCACCGCCTGCTCTATGCTCGACTGCGTTGCTGAATCGACGCCGGTGCCGTTATAGAATGAGAGCAGCGGGTACAGCGCGTTCTTGTCCTGAGAGTATATGCCGTAGATTGTCTGGTTCGCCAGGGTGTAGCTATTCGCATGACTCATCAGCGTCACAACCGGCTGCAAGTCCGTGCTGCTTACGCCAACCACGCTTAGATTTCCCACCACATGTCCATTGAGCAGCAGCCCGGAGAGACTAGAAGAGCTGTTTACCCTGGCGCTGGCCGTGCCCAGAGGCGTGGAGAGCAAGAAAGTGAAGGTGTACAGGTATGAACGCGTGCCTGTGGGCTCCAGTGTGGCATAGGTGGTGTTATGCGGCAGTGTGCAGTACGCTCCAGACATCGCCATGCAGTCATAACCTGCGAAGTAGTCCCACGCGTCTGTTGTGCCGCACTGGCCCGTTATGTTGAATGGATGCCCGAAGAAGCCGAAGGCTGTGCAATGGCTGAATTCGCTCATGTTCACCACATAGTCGGGCTTTGTAAGCGCGTAGCCAAGGCTCTCGTTCCTGCCTGATATCGACGCCGAGTATAAGGGCTGAGGTATGGTGGTCGTAACCGTGCTTGCGTTGAACACGAATGGCGGCTGGACGTAAAGTGAGGAGTTGGGAAACATGCCTGCTATTGCTGCGAGCGCAGAAGTTTGGGAAAAGATGCTGTGGGCATAGAAGCCGATCACGAACAAGCACATCGCAGCGACGCCGCTGCCTATCAGCAGGAATTCTATGCTAGCCTGCGCCCTCATACGAGACCACCAGCAGGTAAGCATTGCCAGATATTGTGACCAGTCTGCAGAGCGTGCGCCCGATCTCACAGGCTTGCGCCTCATCCAATCCAACCAAACGCGACGATACGTTGTACGAGGAAGAGACGCGGGACGCGATGCCCTCCGCTGTGCTGTAGTTGGCGGGGCCGCCATCGATCTGAGAGGAGATGAGCTGTGAGGCTGTTGCCTCCCTCAGCCCTGCGGCCTGCGAGACGCCAAGAGACAGCAGATAAGGCTGAGTCCCGCCGACACTAGAGAAAAACAGAGCGAACGCGATCGTCAGTATCGGCAGCGCCGCGAGCAGGTCCAGCGATATTATGACAAGCTTCTTCATCCACTCATCCGGCAAGCAACCTTGAGGGGTAAGAGCCCGTCAGGTTGGCCAGCGCTGAAAGAGACGAGCGGGCGCCAATGATGAGAGACCGCGCTCCTAGCAGGTAGCCTGTAACCGTCAACGCTACAAGCAGCGCGATCAGCATGCCCACAAGGATCTCGATTGAAAGCTGAAGCCTCATGCGAACGCCAAGCAGAGGCGGCTTTCGCCGCCCCAACTTCTAGGTGATGCCGCTTCCGCGGCAGATAGTATTGTGGCGGTAAAGGAATATATACCTTACTACAATATCGTACCACTAATATTAAAACTTTTACCTGCATAAAAGATACAGGTAAGAGCGAAGGCCAAATCGCTATACAAAACGGCATGGCGAAAGCCATCGGCACAGCCGCTCCTGCTTCTGGGTGATAGCATGAAGGTGAGAGGAAACCATGGACAGGGAAGGACAGAGCGAAGGGGATGCGGGAACACTGACCTGCGGGATCTCGTACGCACTATCGTCGAGCTTGCTGGCGCATGCGCAGAAAGCACGCGCGCGGGAGGCGACGTGTGGTACGAGCTTGCGGTGTACGTGTACCGCGGAGGCGTACAGTACCAGGTGCAGAGGCACGGCTCTGTCGTTGGCGGGAACAGCCCGCCACCTGCCCTGGAGGCGCGGAAAGAGATATAGGTTTGCTGGGGGCATAATAGATTCATGAAAAGTGAAAACGTGGGAAAAGTAGTAGTCGAAGTCGACATAACAAACCCCATTACTAAGAAGTTTATCCACACCAAAGCGCTGATAGACACGGGATCCGATTTTGCAGTTATTCCGACCAGAATGGCAGAAGAGCTGGGCATAGAAGTACGCGGCGAAGATTGGATAAAAACGGGGAACGGCCCCACAAAGCTGAAGTTTGGAGGAGCGGAGATAACACTTAATGGGCATTGGTCATATGAAAAGGTCTGGATGAGTGATAAGGTCGGCAAGGTGCTAATAGGCGTTATCGCTCTTGAAGGACTTGGCCTTAAGGTCAACCCGAAGAAGGGCGTGCTGGAAGAGGAAGAGCAGGTCCTCTATGCCGTCTCTCGCTGAGCGCCACGCCAAAGTTTAAATAAACGCGTTTCTAAGGCAAGATTAGGTAACCGAATGCAGATCGGGGAGAGGAGTCTGCACAAGCAGTGGAACATCAGCGCTCTGGGAGAGGACCGCGTGCTCGACCAGCTGGCATCGCTCCGAGACGAGATGCTGGCCCAGGCAATAAACATGGGTAAGATAGAGAGGGTGCAGGCCAGGCGCACGGGCAGAAGCAACTCGGAAAGGAGAAGATCGATAGAGACAAAGCTGATGCTCGAGGAGATAGCGGGAAGGGTGATGAAGCGCGCCGAGCAGGAGGGCATATACGCTGGGCCGGCGATGAGGGAGGAGCTGGAGAACTCCATACGGATGAACTCATATCGTCTTGACAAGCAGGTCATATGGAAAGAAGCGATAGAGCAGGCCAGCTACGGCCTCGGCGTTCATCCGGGCCTGGCGCTCATACTGAGGGAGACGCCGCTCGGCGACACCACGCTGCCACTCAGCACGCTTATCGAGAGGTTAGAGCTCTCTGGCAAGAGAAGGATGAGAGGCATAGAGGCGAGGAAGAAGGAGCAGAAGGCGCACGAGGACTTTCATCTGGCGTACGCCTACTTTGATGCGCTTATCGCCGCGCTGAGGAAGCAGGTCACGCACGTCAGTTCCAGGGACAAGGGCCTGCGCGGCGGTCTTCTCTACGACATAGCACTGGATGTTGCCGCGTCGCTCGACGGGAAAATGGCGAGCGATTTTGTCGAGCCCGACGCCTTTGGAAGGAGCTACGGAGAGGTCGCCCTTGACTTCATGAGGCACGACAGCCACCTTGCGGGGGCCAGCATGGTGAGGGAAAATGCCACAAAGCCTGAAACC
>JAKANZ010000044.1 GCA_021823435.1 Microcaldota archaeon | reverse complement strand
GATGTATACATAGCCTTGCCACTATGTTCCAAAAAAGTTCTTAGAAAGGCAATTGCCCTAATGCTTCAATCTGAGGGCGCCCATGGAGGCGCGGAAGAGTTCATGCAAAATATGGTTGGCAGCCTTGAAAAAGTCGATTCTGGGAAACTTCGTAACCTCACCAACCCCTTCATACCTGTTCCACACAGACCCAAGAACTGGGAGGAGCTTAAAAAAGACCTTCTCGCAAGGCTCGGCGATTTGTGAAGTGGTACCGCATTTCCCTGAACTTGGTCAAACGTGACAGGTTCATGGCATGTTACCCTAGTGGTTGCGTGAGTTCAAATCTCACCTCCCGCACCACTCGCATATTGCTATAAATCTTTCCGTAGTATTAGTAGCAAGTGCATGGGCATGGCAAAAGACTCTTTCGATCGAATGCTGGAATACAACGCTAGGCACGCTGGCTGGATAATCTTCAGGTCAATATACTGGTCCATCTACCTGCTGCTTCTCGGCCTGTTTCTCATCTACGACAGCATAATCAACGTCGCCGTCTCGCTTCAGGCGTTCCTGGGATGGGCGTTCACAATACTGGCGGTAATGATAATAATCTTCGGCGCCGTGGAGACGCTGCACCACAAGCTGATGCGCAAGTACGGCTGAGAGTGCAAGGCTTCTTATTAGCTGGCTTCAGATAGATTTCTGCACATTCTGCATAGGATTAGGTTAAATGCTCAGGCTGCCAAACATCTACCACTACAAAAACCTCAGGTTACTCATAGCGGTACCTCTTGTGCTGCTCGTGATCGGCCTCGTTCTCTCTACGCAGATAGTGCTCGACACGTCGCTGCGCGGCGGAGTGAGCATAATAATACAGACGAACACGACGATCAGCGCGGCCACCCTCGCCAGCGAGATAAGCTCCTCTCTCCACGTGCAGGCGCCGCAGATAGCCACGAGCCCAGGCGGCCTGCAGATAACGCTGCCGATAAACCAGAGCCTCGCGCAGGCAGACACGTATCTGATACAGTTCTACGGCGAGAAGAGCAACTACTCCGCCTACCTTGTCAACGCCACCTCGCTCAGCATAGCATACCAGCAGAACAAGACTCCCGCTCTGCTGCAGCAGATAAAGCAGGTCAACGCCGAGATAAACGCATCGCTTCTCGGAATGCAGACGGCGCTGCGCGGAGAGATATCGGCGCTTCAGCCTTTCGGGGCGCAGAACAACGTCACCAATTCCACGGATCCCGGCGCGCTCCAGCAGACGGCGCAGTCGGCATTCGGCTCTGCAAGCGCCAGGTACCAGAACCAGACGATAGCGGCGCTGCACAGCATAGTGCCCTTTACCTCCTACTCGTACCAGCAGGTCACTCCCACGCTGGGCCAGTTCTTCCTCGGCGAGCTCACCAACACGATAATCATAGCTTTCGTGCTCATCTTCTTCGTCGTGTTTCTCATCTTCCGTTCTCCCATACCCTCCATAGCAGTAGTCTTCGGCGCTGCGAACGACATCATAATAGCGCTGGGTGCGATGGGGCTCTTCAAGATACCGCTCGGAGTGGCGAGCGTTGCCGGCCTGCTGATGCTCATCGGCTACTCCATCGACACTGACGTGCTTACGGCCATACGCATACTCAGGCGCGGCGAGGGCACCCCTGAGGACAGGGCGTACTCGGCCATGCGCACCGGAGTGACGATGACCGCGACGGCGATAGTGTCCTTCGCCGTTCTCTTCATCATCTCTGTGGTGGCGTACGTGCCAACCTACTATGAAATATCGGGCGTTGTGCTCTTCGGCCTCATAGGCGACATAGCAACAACGTGGCTCGGCAACGCCTCAATCATACTGCTGTACAAGAAGAGAAAGGAGAGGATCTAGTGTTTACAGACTACCTGAAGGACTTCAGGATATCCATCCTGCTCGTGCTGATAGTCGCGCTCATAGTCCTCGACCTGCTCTTCGGGGGACCGCATGGTCTCCACCTCGGCGTCGAGTTCATAGGCGGCACGCAGGTGCCCGTGCAGCTTGAGCACAGCGTGAACCCCAGTACGATGAGCAACCTGCTTACGATACTCCAGGAGCGGCTCTCTACCTTCGGACTCAAGCAGATAACTGTAGAGGGCATAGGTAACTCGGAGGTATACGTTACCATACCGTCCGTCTCGCAGAGCGAGGTGCAGAGCACAATCTCTGTCATAGAGAGCCAGGGCGTCTTCCAGGGAATAGTCAACGGCAAGGAAGCACTCAACGGTTCCGGGTTGCTGAGCGGAAGCATAGGCGCGGCGCAGCCCGTGGTGTTGGGAAGCAACGTCTCGTGGGCCGTCAGCTTCTTCATCACCCAGCCTGCGGCGGTGAGGTTCTCGAAGGTCGTCTTCGGGCAGGGCAACCAGCCGCTCTACATGTTCCTCGACAGGCCGAACAATGCGATGCTGCTCTTCAACGCCTCGCTGTTCCAGAGCGCGACATCTGCCGGAGCGAACCAGACCGGCGCGCTGCAGGCGATGCAGCAGGCAACGAACTTCGGCAACAACACCATACCTATAGAGATATACAATCCGGACCTGAGCAACATAGCATCTGTCGAGTCCTTCTTCGCTGTGAACCGCGGCAGGTACCAGAGCGTCATACTTCCAAGGAACTCTCCAGCCGGGATAGTATCGAACCTCACAGCCCTGAACTATACACTCCGTTATGTGACCCCGCAGAACCTCACGCCCATAATCACCGCTGCCATCACGGGCCAGTCGCAGCAGACAATAGTCGACACGTGGCCGGCGATAGGCCTGCTCTCAGCGCCGATACTCAACCCAGGGATAACAAACGGCTCTGTGAGCCAGAGCTACCAGATAAGCGGCTTCGCGCCCCAAACGCTCTCAAGAACGGCGCAGCTCGCATACGCGAACAACCAGTCGACACAGATAGCAAGCATACTTAAGGGAGGCGCGCTGCCGGTGCACGTGATAGTGGGCACACCCACAACCATACCGCCCACGCTCGGCTCGCACTTCGAGCTGATAAGCGTGATCGCGCTCATTGTTGCTATAGCAGCCGTATCTGTGACGGTTGCGGTAAGGTACAAGAAGCTCTTCCTCGTGTTTCCCATAGTCTTCACCACCATGGCAGAGCTCTTCATTATACTATCAATAATAGGGCTGATAGGCACGATAGACCTCGCCGCTGTGGCCGGAATGATAGCGGTGATAGGCACAGGCGTGGACGCGCAGATAATCATAACCGATGAGGTGCTGATAACCGGCGCCGAGCACACGCTCAAGCTCAAGCTCAGCAACGCGTTCTTCATCATCTGGGCCGACGCTGGCCTGCTCGTCGTTGCCATGCTTCCGCTTCTCTTCTCAACCACGCTCATCACGATAATAGGTTTTGCCGAGTCAACTATACTCGGCGTGCTCTTCGGCGCGTTCGTAACAAGGCCCGCCTACGGAGCCATAATAAGCAGGCACTACTCAAAGCAGCCAGCATAATGGTTACCCAAGCTATGCTCTATACGCTCTATTTCCTATTATAACCACGGCGACCTGATATGGTCTTTGCTGCGTCGCCCGCGAAGGTCTCCTTCCGTCTGTTTGTCGGGAGCCACGCATGTCTGTTAACAAAAGGTTTATATATTTGTTTACAGTATGTTATACAGAGATGAACATGCGAACCGAAGAAGTTGTAGCTATCCGCGTTCCAAAGAGACTGAAAGACGAGCTCAAGGAGCTCGAAATAAGCCCGTCAGAACTCAGAGCTCAAATCGCAAAGCTGGTCAAGCAGAAGAAGCTCAAAGGCGTGCTCGACGAAATTGACAGGTTTAGAAGAAAGATCGCAAAGTCGTCTGGGGTAACGGCACCCTCGGCAGAGTCAATAAGGTGGGATCGTGAACACGGACACTGAAGCTGTGGTAGACGCCTCTGCCATCGTGGCAGCCGTAGTGCCTGAGAAGCATTCTGAATGGGTGTCGGGGAGGCTTAGGAGATACGGCTACTTCCATGTGCTCGATCTGACGTACTATGAGGTTTCAAATTCAATCCTGAACAAGGTTTCAAAAAAAGAGCTTACAGGCAGCAAAGCGAGTGCATCATTCAGCGAAGCGCTCAAAGCCATGGCGCTGTACGAGACCCACAGCTTTCAGGAAATAATATCCGACTCGCTGCACCTTGCTTCGAGCCTGGGCATAACGGCTTACGACTGCGCATATCTGCTGCTTGCCAGGAAGTTTGGATTAAGTTTCCTGACCCTGGACACGAAACTGGCGAAACGACTCGCCGGCTCATCGTATCTTGAACTCCTCGATTACCCGAAATGAACACCATGCGGTTAGGGTCATGCGCCTAGGTTGATTCAATGAAGCACTGTCCGATATGCAACAGGTCCAGCGACGAAGCGAGGTTCTATGGCGAGTTCTGCGAGTTCTGCGCCGGCAAGAAGATGAGGGAGAAGCTCGCGAGGGAGGTCGAGGTCACCGCGTGCAGGGACTGCGGCAGGATAAAGGTGGCGGGAGTGTTTGTGCCCAACAGCGAGAGCAACATGCAGCAGCTTCTGTCCAGCGTATACAAGCCCTACAGGGTCAGGCTGATACACAACGCCAACGGCATAGCGCGCATGCAGATAACAGACGAGAGGCGCGACGGCATGAGCATAGAGCACAACGCGCACATAAAGACTCTGAGGACGCTCTGCGACACCGACGCTAAGAAGCGCTCAGGCTACTATGAGGCGGTTGTGCAGCTACGCGGAGACGAGGGCAAGGTGAGCAGGATGGCAGCCGCGCTGGAGAGATACCTGGAAAGGAACGACGCGTTCATAACAAAGATCGAGCAGAAGGAGCACGGAGTCGACATCTACGCCAGCAACAAGAAGGCCGCGTTCGCGTTCATAAGCGGCAGACACCTCGGGTTCAAGGGTTCGTACGAGCTCCACGGGGAGAAGCGCGGCAAGCGCCTCTACCGCAACACCTACTTCATAACCCTCTGAGTGCCGTCGTAGCGCCTCACACGTACATTTAAAAACATTGCAATCGCTTCTTTCACAAGCTTTGCGTGCGGTAATGGTTGATGGCGTGGCAGCCAGGAAAAGGAATAGCGGTGTGCGCCTGAAAAGGGATGGAAAGAAGGCGCAGTCAGCCCTAGAGTATCTGCTGACCTACTCCTGGGCCATACTCCTCATAGCAATCATAGCATCTATCCTCTACCTTTTCGTCTTCGCTCCCTCTACAATAACCCCAAGTTCGTGCACGTTCACGGG
>JAKANZ010000006.1 GCA_021823435.1 Microcaldota archaeon | reverse complement strand
GGCATCTAGAATGACGCCCTCGAGCTCAAGACCCCCCATATAATCAGCAAGATACGAAAAACAGTGGCATTTCAAGGATAAAAAGCGTTTCTACGGAGGTGTGTATCCGTTCGACCACTGGCTGGTATAAGATATCGCAATTGTCTGGAGGTTGTCATTGTTTCCCGAATAATCGTTGGCGTTGCCGTTGAGCGGCCACCAGCCCACGAGGTTCTGTAGCTTGAGGGGTGCACCACCGATGCCTTCATTGTATAATGCCTGGGTTTCTGCGTTCGTCAGAGTTGCGTTATATAGTTGCACATTTGCCATGTATCCTGTAAAGCTGCCGCCGGTGCCACACCGGGTTCCGAGAGCGAAAGGGTATGTTGATGACACAGGCCCCACCGTAGTTGCCGTTTGGGCGCTGCCTGCAACGAAGGAGTAGAGCTGGCCGCCATACCCTGCAAATCCGTATAGGTTTGAGTTTGTAGCGTTGTATATAGAAGCAACAAATTCCCAACTCCCCACTTGCTCTTGAAAATTTGTTCCGCCGCCGCATTGGTTGTTACTGTCCCATAGGTCAGGGCAGAGTGTATTTGATCCGGTCCACATCGTAAAGGCATCAAGTGCAGTACCGCATTCGCCGTATCCGTATACTCCAATCACTTGCAGGTAGGGAAAGTATATCCAGAAGGTCATGCTTCTTGGCGAGCTGCCTGTCGGGGCTCCGGGAAGGTTTATTGTATTCATGTCAGAACCGCTCGAGCTGACAAAGCTCGCAACATATTGCGGCAGCTCTCCGCTGCACACGCCTTCCAGGTTGATGAACGACGTACTGCCTATTCCATCGGGCCTGAATACCTGACATGCGCCCGGTGGCGCGCGTGGCGCGAAGGCGCCTGCATTGAAGACACCGAGCTGAAAGAGCGCTCCAAGCACGACTGCGATTATCAGTATAGCCCATCCGTAGGTCATCAGGTACTCCATCGCTGACTGCGATTTACGCATAGCCTCAGCTTGAGGTTGCGTTCAAAGAATTAAAGCGTTTCTGCTTTCTACTTCTGCTGGCCTTCTTCCAGCTTCGCCCTTGTGAGAGGAAGCGGCGCTATCATACCTATAGACCACGCGAGCAGCGTGCCCCTTGATGCGCATTCGAAGTTGAGTATGTTGATCAGGTCTTCGGCGAACTTCACCGGCAGCGTCTTCTTGTTCTTCCACGCGTCGTTGATCTGCGATATCATCTCCTTCTCTTCCTTTGCGGTCACCGTTCCTTTTATCTTGAGGTCTCCGACCGATTTGTCTCCCTTTGCACCGCCTTCGTATGCTGTGGTGAAGGTGTAGGCCACCTCAACATTCTCCCCGGTAACCTTTACATTGTCGAAGTTTATGTTGAACTTCATATTGGTTATAGGGTCTGCTACTGGCCTGTGCGCTTCAACGTCGTTTATTCCTATGCCTGTTATCATACTATCAAACCAATCAGTATTGACCTCGGTAGGTATTTATAGATTTCTGGTTGACTGCTTTGCAACCTCATTTTTGCCGCAATCTTCAGATATTTTTCCGAACCGCGTGCTTGCACGACGTGTTTTGCATGCTAAAAATATTTTCGCGCGTAAACATAAGCATTTATTAAGTCGTTTAACCAATGTTAAAACAGCATTATATGCCGAATAGAACCATATTGAATAAATATGGTTTATTTGTTTCGCAAATACACAAAATAATCAAGAAGAAAGGCGCGGACGGGGACGACATTCGAATAATAAACATGGCGAGACTAGTTGCAGCGCTGTCCTCCAACCATTCCTGGCGCATTTTCAGGTATCTGCACAGCGGAGATTCGTTCGACAAGGATGCAATACGCGTGGAGATATCGGCCGCGTGCAGAGAAGGCTGGCGGGAAGTGAACGAGAACGACATAAAGGAGGTGCTCACCACACCAATCGAAGAGCACGCCTTCTCTATGGTGCTGATGTGCTGGCCAGAGAGGGATGAGAGAAAGGAGTTCGCCGAACTTTTTGAAGAGCTGCAGGAGGAGTTTATCGATGGGATAGAGCCCCTGGAGACGCAGGAACTCATCTGAGACACCATCGGCGACTTGCCCTATTTATATTTGTTGGACTTTAGATGCTAGTGGGCATGTGGCGCAACTTGGATAGCGCACCTGGCTTCGGACCAGGGGGTTGCGGGTCCAAATCCCGTCATGCCCGCCATATTGGGTTTGAATACAGGTGCATCGCGGTAAGAACAGAGCTGACACTTACAGGAACGGCGCTCCTGCAGAAAGAGGGCTGGCAGATAAACTTGATTGACCCATCACGCAAATCTTATTAATTCCTGAAGCGGAATAAGAACATGAAGATTGCTATAGGAACGGCAAACGAACTGAAGGCAAAGGCTATAGAGAAAGTGATGCGGCGCGTCTATCCCGATGCAGAGTTTGTGATGGTTGATGTGCCTTCCGGAGTGAAAGACAACCCCACGGGAAAGGAGGAGGGCATGCTTGGAGCGCTGAACAGAGCTAGAAGAGCTCGTGACAAGACCAAGGCCGATTTGGGAGTGGGACCGGAGGGAATAACAGAGACAACGGCTTATGGCAGTTTCGTGTACGGCTGGGTTGCGATAGTTGACAACAACGGCAAGGTAGGATTCGGAGCAAGCGCACAGGTGATGCTGCCCGCGGCTGTCGAAGACCGCATCCTTGGGGAGAGGAAGACTATGGACCAGGCGATGTCTGAGGTATCGAACAAGTCGCAGAAATCCATACGCTTTGAGCATGGGACAAACGGCATACTTACGAAAGGCATGTACAGTAGGGACAGAGAATTCCAGGACGCAACCGTGTGCGCTCTCGCGCGGTTTGTCTCGAACTACTATGACGAGTGAGATTATTTGGTAAAGCTCATTGAGTACAGGCAGCTGGCTAGCATACTCACAATGTTCCTGATAGTGCAGCTGGCAGGGTTGCTCATAGTCTTCTACCTTGTCTCGCCTGCTCAAGCGTACATTGGCACGACAGGAAGCGGCGGATCTGTGGAGAGCGCGGCCCTCTACTTCATCGCCATAGTCCTGTTTGCCGTAGCGCTTATGGTCCTGCTGAGAAGGTACAGGGGGCCGCTGCTATTCAAGGGAATGGAGGCACTGATGGTAGTGTCTGCGTCGTTCTACCTGTTCATAATAGTGCTCTCCTCGCTCTTCCCGAACAGCCTTACCTATGACCTGATAGCGTCAATCGCTGGCGCCGTCCTGCTGATCGCGGCCAAGAACAGATGGCTTTCGCTGCAGAACTTCACCACCATAGTGGCGAGCGTCGGAGCCGGCCTCGTGCTTGGCATCTACTTCGGCTTCTTAGCGTCGTACATATTCATGGCCTTCGTGGCCGTATATGACTACGTTGCTGTGTTCGTGACAAAGCACATGATAGTGTTTGCCAGGGAGGCGCTGCGCAACAATCTTTCGATAATGGTCGTGAGCAGCGATGTTGGCATAGTGCCGAACGGCTACCTGAAGCCGAAGGAGGCGGCGATGCTCAAGAAGGAGTTCAAGAACACGCACAACGAGACGCTGAAGAGGCTCATTGCTTCGGGGAACGTGCCCATGCCGTCAATGTCTGCGCTCGGGGGCGGCGACCTCATAATACCGCTTATGGTGGCGGTGGGGGCCTACGTTTCATACCTGAACTACTTCTTCAGCGTTGTCATCGCGATAGCCGCATGTTTCGGGCTCGTGTTCAGCATGTGGGTATCCAAACGCTACGGGATAGGCTTGCCTGCCATACCTCCATTATTTGCATTCGTAAGCGCAGGTTTTGGGATAAACGTGCTTCTGACAACGCCCACCGACTGGCCCTTCTATCTCGCGCTCTTCGCCGAAGGGATAGTGGTGCTTGCGATTATACTGACGACAGCAATGAGACAGAAGAGGAATGCGGCATTGAAAATAACGGGGCACACGGCTACTTCTTCTCGATCTTAATCCTGAACCTCTCTTTCACAAGCTGCTGGCCCCTGCCCCTGCATACCTTGCAGTTCGTGTCGAATATCTTGCCCCTGCCTCCGCATCTGCTGCACACGCTCTGCATGAAGAAGAAGGCGGCCATGCCCTGGGACCCGCCGCGGCGCACAACACCTGTGCCGCTGCACTCCGGGCACGTTGTAACCTTGGACCCGGGCTCGGCTCCGCTCCCGCTGCAATTCGCGCAGACGCGGTAGTGCTGCACCTCTATCTCCCTGTTGAGTCCCTTCTCCATATCCGAGAGCGAGAAGTTGAGTGTGAGGTTTTCATCGTACTGCGCCTGCTGTCGTCTTCCCTGTCCCGGTGCGCCGCCAAAACCGAAGATGTCCTCAAAGCCTCCGGCGCCGCCAACGTTTATGCCCATGTCCCTGAATATCTTCTCGAAGTCGAAGTTGCGGAGTATGTCGTCAGGACTGTACCACTGGTTGAACTGCGTCGAGCCGAGCATGTCGTACTGCTGTCGCTTTTGGGGATCGCTGAGCACTGCATACGCCTCATTAATCTCGCGCATTTTTTCGGCTGCTTTGGGATCCTTATTGCGATCTGGGTGAAATTTGAATACGAGACCTCTATATGCATCCTTTATTTGTTCTGGCGATGCGTCCCTAGATACTCCTAGTACATTATAGAAATCATTTGCCATTGTTGGCTACCTCAAGTATTTGTTTTTTAACATTCTCAAAACTATTGACTATGTCGTTTTCCCAGAATCTCGTTAAAATATACCCTCTGCTTCGCGCATATTCTGTCTTTCTTTTGTCATTTTTCACATTCTTTAATTGGGTGTGATTAAGTTCACTGAAAAACAACGGGTTGGCATGCCAGTAATCTCCATCTACTTCTATTAGCTTATTGTTAGGTATGAAAAAATCAAAACACCAGTAACCCAGTTTATATTGGTGCTTGAACTGTATTTTGTTTTGCACCAAAAAGTTTTCTACAATCATTTCTATATTGGTGTTAGATCGATATAGTCTGCCCTCTTCAATTTGTTTGAGTGTATTATCTCTCATTTTCGCTATGGTTTCTTCGTCTTTGTACTTGCAGGCAACGGAGCAGTAACACTTATTTAACCTGGAATAGAAAGGTCTCCCGCAGATTTTACACGGTTTCATCGATTTTTGTCTCCATCTGCCAGTTCCCATGCGCATCATAAGTTTACGTTGTTCTCTTGCTGATCTTACGGGAACTCCGTAGTCCAGCAACAGGTATTCAACTCCTAATTCGCGTAAATGAAACTCTCTCCAGAGCCGGTTTATGCTGTGGCCTTCTTTGTACAACTTAATAATTTCTTCTTTGTTAGGGATCTGTTGTGCCTGTGCCCTGTACATACACTCTTTGGAGCAGTATTTCTGGTGTGTCGAGTTATAATACTTGGTTTCGTATTTCCTGCCGCAAATAACACAAATTTTATTCACTTTAGGACGATTTGTTAGAGCCAGACGCGCATAATAAAGAAATTTCCTATTGCCGTGTTCATAGCCATATCTCGATGCGCACCGTCTACTACAGAATCTACCTCCACCTACCTTGACAGTATAGCTGTCTGTGTGAAATTCCTTTTGGCAATACAAACAATTTTTCTTTATATCCATATCCTCGCATCTACAGCCTAGCCCCTAAAGTTTGCATCAGCAGAGCCCTCATTGCTGGTGCCTGAGCCTCCTCCACCTGGTCCTTGTTCCGGCCCCTGGTAGTCTTGGCCGTGGCCCTGACCCTGTCCCTCGCCGTAAACACTTGCACCCACTGCCTGCAGCGCGTTCTTCAGCTCGTCGAGTTTCTCCCTCACGCTTGACTCCTCGCCTTTTTCCAGGGCCTTCTGCAGCTCGGTCCTGGCGTCGTCGGCCTTCTTGTACATCTCTTTGGGTATCTTGTCCTTGTTCTCCTTCAGTATCTTCTCGGCCGAGTACACGAGCGTCTCTGCATCGTTCCTTGTCTGCGCACGCTCCAGTTCTTCTTTGTCCTGCGTCGCGTACTCCTCAGCCTCCTTTACCTTCTGGTCTATGTCCTCCCTTGCCATCTTGTTTGGAGCAACGACCTGCATGCCCTGCTGCTTGCCAGTCTTCGTGTCTTTGGCGTTCACGTGCAGTATTCCGTTAGCATCGATGTCGAAAGTAACCTCTATTTGGGGCGTGCCCCTTGGTGCTGGAAGTATGCCGGTCAGCAAGAACTTGCCCAGGCTGATGTTGTCCTTGGCCATCGGGCGTTCGCCCTGCAGTATGTTTATGTCCACCGCCTGCTGGTTGTCATCGGCTGTTGAGAATACCTGCGACTTTCTTATCGGCACGGTGGTATTCCTTGGTATGAGCACCGTGGACACGCCGCCCAGTGTTTCTATGCCCAGCGAGAGTGGAGTAACGTCGAGCAGCACTATGTCCTTGACTTCGCCGGTGAGCACTCCTGCCTGTATCGCTGCACCAAAAGCAACCGCTTCCATGGGATCTACGCCTCGCTCTATCTTCTTGCCGTAGAGCTGCTCCACGTACCTCTGCACTATCGGCATGCGTGTCGGTCCCCCGACAAGTATGACCTTGTCTATGAGGCTCGGCTCAAGCTTCGCGTCCCTGAGCGCCTGCTGCATCGGCTTGAGCGTGCGTTCCACTATCGGCATTACAAGCTCCTCGAGCTTCGCCCTGGTGAACGAGTAGCTGAAGTTCACAGGCTTGCCGTTCACGCTGCCGAGGAACGGCAGGTTTATCTCGCTGCTCAGCGTGGTCGAGAGCTCTATCTTTGCCCTTTCCGCAGCCTCTCTCACCCTCTGGAGCGCCTGCGCGTCCTTGCTTATGTCAAGGTTGTGCTTCTTCTTTATCTCAGCCTTGAGGAAATCGACAAGCGTGTTGTCCATGTCGGTGCCGCCGAGCTGCGTGTCCCCGTTCGTGGACTTGACCTCGAACACCCCGTTTCCGAACTCCATTATGGTGACGTCAAGCGTGCCGCCTCCGAAGTCGTAGACCATTATCTTCTGCTCCTTTCCTGACTTGTCAAGGCCGTATGCGAGTGCAGCTGCGGTCGGCTCGTTCACTAGTCTTGTTACCTTCAGTCCTGCAATTTCTCCCGCATCTTTAGTTGCCTGGCGTTGGTTGTCATTGAAGTAAGCTGGCACTGTTATAACTGCTTCTTTTATCTCCTCCCCCAGAAAAGCCTCAGCGTCATGCTTTATCTTCTGCAGCAGGATAGCGGACAGTTCCTGTGGCGTGTACTCCTTGCCCAGTATCTTGTACTTGAAACTTGTGCCCATCTTCCTCTTGAATGCCGCGGCTGTACCCTCCGGGTTCGCGACCGCCTGCCTTCTCGCCGGCTCGCCTACTATGCGCTGCCCGTCCTTTGTGAAGGCGACATAACTTGGGAAGGACTTGCCGTAAAGTGACGTTCCTTCGGCGCTCGGTATGAGCACCGGCCTACCTCCTTGCAGTATCGCAGCCGCAGAATTCGAAGTGCCCAAATCCACGCCTAAAACTTTTTCACTTGCCATTTTGTTCACCATCTTTCTTTTCCTCTTTTGAAGCGTTACCCTTTGACACGATCACGGCGCTGGGCCTGAGCAGCATGTCGTTGAATGTGTAGCCCTTGCGCACTATATCTATGATCGTACCCTCCGGTTCCTTGCTCTCCCTGGTCATTATTATCTCGTGCTTGTAGGGGTCATATTTCCCCTTCGAGTCGATCTCCTTGAGCCCCGCACCCTTGAGCGTTCCAATTACGTTAGAGAAGACGAGCTCGATGCCCTTGATGTGGTCACTTTCGTGACCTGAGCTGCTAAACGCGGCAAGAGCCAGCTCGAACTCGTCTATCGCCGGGAGCAGAGAGCGAATCAGCTCTGCCTTCCCGACGTTCCTTGACATGTCAACATCCTTCGCGGCCTTCTTCTTGTAGTTGTCGAACTCCGCGGCTAACCTGAGCAACCTATCCTTCATCTCAGCGGCCTCGTCCTCTGGCTGCGCACCTGAGGCGGGCTCACTTTTGGGCTGCTGTTTTTGCTCTTTTTTCAGGTTTTTCTCTTGGTTCTGCTTGTTCTCTTCCTGTGCCATAAATCTCACTTGCGAACAGTTCGTCCAGTTTGCTCGCGAACTGCATCATGCGGTTGAATTCTGTAATCATCTCTGCCTGTATCTCCTGCAGCGTGCTCTCGAAGTCGCTACCGCGAAGGAAATACTCCCTGCCCTTCCTCACTACAAGCCCAGAGTCTATGAACTTGTTCAGGTTGTATATGACTGTGCTCAGCGGCAGTTTCAGCTCCCTGCTCAGATCCTTGCTCGGCGTGCCAAGTCCCTTCAGGCTGTTTATGACTATCCTGCTGAACATCGAGCGCTCCGGCGTGTCTCCCTTGCCCGAGAGATCAAACGAGTCGAAGAACCAGTTGGTGAGCGAGCCCGCATCCTCGCCCATGGGCCTGCCTATCGCCCTTATGACTATCTTTTCCGCTTTGGGCATATTCTAACATAAGCATGCTCTAATATAAAAATATTCGCTTTTTTCTAAGAAAAAGTTGAAAAATAGAAAGGGTCTTATTAGGCTACATATGAGCATTTGCCTGTTTTGCTAACATAGACCGTAGGTCAGTTGCCGCTTTATGAGCACAAGGCGCTCGGTCTCGGCGAGACTCCGTACATAACGTTTCCCGAGTCTCGACTCCATACACGCTATCTTGCACGACAAGGCTTCTCGCTCCCTACAGTCATCCCTCCCCAACCCCATAATGGTATTTTGTCTTTCCTCATATTTAAGCATTTTTGCGGACGCTTTCTCGTAGGAACGACAAACGCAAGCGGACTCTGCGGAAAACAAACAGCGTATACCTATCCTAAAAGCACGATTCTCGCCCAATCCAGCCCATTTCCCGCTTTAACGCTCTGAAGCCATTGAACTGGCTAAGGCTCTAAGAGTGTGGCTTGTGAAGTCATCTAAGGGCTTCAGACAGCAGCTTCACGATCTCGAGCGCCGCATTCTTGTTTCCCTCGGTGGGTTCGAAGATTCTCTCAAAAAGAGGGTATAGCGCGCCTGTCTGGCCGATGTTCCCCGAATTCACTACAGCCATGGGTATCATGGTGGGTTCAAGGCGGGAGTAGGCATCGACCAGCTTTGGCAGGTCGGCGCCGGGGTGTGCCGATTTCAGTTCTTCGGGCCTGATCCAGTTAACTATCTCCAGCGCGCTGAGCGCATCGCCCTTCTCCACAACCTCATTGTAGCGGGACCTCAGTTCGATGTTGAGCTCACTCTCGGTAAGCCGCTTTGGAAATACCACCGATGAGAATGCGTTGTGCAGTCTGCTGTGAGTAGCCCGCAGCTGCCTCTCAAGCTCAACCGCTTCTGCTCCCCTGGGTTTTGCCACTTGCAAAAGATCCATATCATCCTCCGGCTTCATTTGGATCGGGCGCAATATAAACTTTGCTATTAAAAATGGCGGGGCGCGTTGTCTGCCGGTAATTTGGTGGACTCTGCGGGATTCGAACCCGCAACCCCCTGCATGCCATGCAGGTGCGCTACCGTTACGCTAAGAGCCCAACGGTAAGACTGGTCGATTTAGGTTTAAATGCCCTTCTGCACGCGCTAAACAGGAGAGACGAAGAGTATGTTGCCGCCGCGCAGAAGTATCGTGCCGAGCTTTGTCTTTGAGCCGCCGTCGTCGCCGAGCTCCTCGGCCTCGGTGAGCACCATGTTCATGTGCGCGTCAAACGAAGAGACCTTGCCCCTTATGCCGTCGCCATTCTTCAGTCTGACCATCACGTGCTGCCCGATCGCCTTGTTCAGCAAATCAAAAGGCCTTTCACCCTGCATAACAAAACCAAACCAGATGCAAATCGCAACTATTTAATGCCTTGCCTACCGCTTCCGCGCTTCCGTCGATGTCGGCATATGTCCTCGGGCTTTCGCCGCGTTTCTTGCGAGCGCTTTCACTCTCATTTTTTCCAAGTCTTCAGTTAGCAGCTTGCCCATCTCCTTTATCTCATCCTTGTAGGTCCTGGCGTACTTGGAGTGCAGAGGTTCCGCGGAACGCATCACGGCCATTGTTATCTCCCGCAGGCGCTCCTCATAGTCTTCAACGAGTGCGTAGCGAGGGTTTCTCGGAGTTCCCTTGTCCTTTGCGTCCATTCTGGCAACGCCGATAATCGTCAGCTCGGTGAGCATCATTGTAACTTGAACTGTGTTCTTCCCGATTCCCCTTGCCACCTCTCCCGTCGTGGCACTCGGGTGAGAACTGAGATAACGCATTGCTGGGGATGCGCAGTCGAGAAGGAAGGCTGCTCCTGCTATCTCTTGGGGTCTGAAGTACTTGAGTACCTGCTGTTCCATGTGTTATTTCACCTATAAAGGCATAAGAACATTGGCGATATCTGCACCTTACTTTTTCTTTCCTTCCTTTCTCTTTATCGTGAGCTTTACCGAGCCGGTGCCCAGCGGTATCTGCTTGCCTACAAGTATGTTCTCGGTGACGCCGCGCATGTAGTCGATCTGGCCGAACGCAGCCGCGTTGATCAGGTGCTTGACCGTTTCCTCGAATGCTGCCTTGGCGAACACCGACTCCTTCCTGCCCACCAGTCCGTGCCTGCCTATGCTCTGTATCGTACCGTCCGCGGTCATCGCGTCTGCTATCAGGCTTATGTGCCTGTCGTTGACCGATATGTCCTGGTCTTCAAGCGTCTTCTTCAGTTCGAGAACAAGCGTGTTTCTCGCCGCCTCTATCCCGAACACCCTGTAGGTGGCAAAGAGGTCGTTGGTGTATATCCTGCTTGCGTCCACGCCCTCAACCTGCATCACGGGCTCTATGTTGCTGCCAGCGCTCTCTATGTAGAACTCGCCGTCCTTTGCCTGAGTGACCATCGCCCTTCCCGCTCCCTCTATGCCGTTGACTATCGACCTTGTTGCCTTAACGGTTATCGCGCGCACCTCCTTCAGGTTCTTCGTGTGTGTGCTCACTATGATGTTCCCGTGCTCGCCGACCCTTGCCTCGACGCCCAGCTCCTTCCCGAGCCTGGCCGCCACCTGTCTTGCCGTGAGATCCATGGCCTGCATCGACTGCGCGTTGAGTATTATGAGTATCTTGCCCTTTGAGAAGTTCTCCACCGCTCTTCGCATCACGCTGCCCATCTTTATCTCGCTTATCTTATTTGCTATCTCGTCCGCTTTTGCAAAACTCTTGGCGTAGCTCTCCTTCAGATAGACACGCATTATGGGCGATGACGGCACCTTCTTCGCGTCGAGCAGCTCTATTATCCTTGGCAGGCCAGAAGTCGCTATCGCTGTTGCCGCGGCGCCTACCATGTGGAACGTTCTCAGCACCATCTGCGTGCCAGGCTCTCCGAGCGACTGCGCGGCTATCACTCCCACAGGCTCTCCGGCCTGAACGCTGCTATCGTACTCTTGCTTTGCCATCTTCATTCCTTCTTCTGCTTTGAGAACTCAACCTTTGTCGGGTCTATCGCGTCCCCGCCGTATATCGTCTCGATCACGTTGTTGTTCACGTCGCGCACGCTGTTGTCGTGCAGCACGTAGTAGTCCTGGAGTGCGTTCGCAAGCCTCCTCTGCAGGTAACCGCTCCTCTGTGTCAGCAGACCCTTCTGTATGACCGTGCCTCTCCCTCCCACAGCATGCATGATCATCTCTATGGGCGTAAGTCCGTCGACGAAGCCGTTCGAGACGAAGCCGTGGGCCCCTGAGCTGCTATCGTTCTTGGCTATGTGTGGCACGACCCTGTTGGTGTAGTAGCCACGCTTTATCCTGCCTCCCTCCCTTGTCGCCTGCTGTCCCAGGAACATGCTCATCTGTTCCATGTTGAGTATGTTAGCCCTCGCCCCGGAGTTTGCCATGAGCATTGCGAAGTTGCTCTCATCTGTGTTTTTGTTTAGCATCTGTATGGCCTTGCCTCTCGCAAGGTCAAGCTCTACCATTATCGTCTGCTCGAGCGACTGCCTCAACGTCAGGCCGAGCAGCGGCTCGAGCTTCTTGGACTTGTACTGTTCGATGAGCCCCTTTACCCTGCCCTGCGTGTCGGCCAGCGTGGATTCCTTGTCCTTCGCCAGCGTCTCGGTGAGCATGTACTCCTTGACGCCTATTGTGACTCCGAAGAGCGTTGTGAACGCGTAAGAAAGTCTGGACGACTTTGTCAGGAAATCTTGCAGCGCCGCGAAACCGTAGCCCATTACTATGGCAGCGAAGAGCTTGTTGGACCTGCCCTCTCCGTACATCTTCTTGTCTACCACTCCCTCGACGAGCTCGCCGTCCTTTATCACGAACTTCCCGTTGCCCTGAGGCACCTCGAAGTCCAGTCCCTTCGGCAGAAGCATTGAGAAGACGCTTTTGCCGCTGTACATTCCGTTCTTCGAATGCTTCGGCAACTCTCTTATGCCAGCGGTGCTGAGCAGATGCTCTGCGTCCTCTTTGGTCATGTAGCTGTCATCCTGGGTAAGCAGGTACGTGCCTATGACACCGTCCCATCCATTTGCTATTATGACCGCGCCGTCCCTTGGAGAGAAAATCTGATTCTGCACCGCCATGAGGTACTTTGCCTCCGCCTGCGCCTCCAGCGTTTGCGGAATGTGAAGGTTCATCTCGTCGCCGTCGAAGTCTGCGTTGTACGGAGCGGTGGCGGGGTATGTGATGCGGAATGTCTTGCCCGGAAGCACCTTGACCCTGTGGGCCATTATGCTGATCCTGTGCAGCGACGGCTGCCTGTTGAAGAGCGCTATGTCCCCGTCGCGCAGCTGTCTCTCTAGTATGTACCCCGGCTTCAGCTCCTTGATCAGCTCTTCCTTGTTTGTGTCGAGTATTCGCTTGCGCTTCCCGTCGAGAGCGACCACGTTGAGCACCATCGGGTACTCGTTGCGTTCCAGCAGCTTCTTCGCCGCCTCGAGGTTCCACTCGGTCACGTAGAAGGGCACGGTGAGCTTCTCAGCTATCGCCGATGGCACGCCCACCTCGTCTATGTCTATGGCCGGGTCCACGCTTATCACTGTTCTCGCCGAGTAGTTTACCCTCTTTCCAGAGAGGTTGTACCTGAAACGCCCCTCCTTGCCCTTGAGCCTCTGCGCTATCGTCTTGAGAGCCCTTCCGCTCCTGTGCCTCGCGGGCGGTATGCCGCTTGTCTCGTTGTTGAAGTACGTCGTCACGTGGTACTGAAGCAGCTCCCAGAGGTCGTCGATTATTATCTGCGGGGCGCCAGCATTTATGTTCTGTTCGAGCCTCTGGTTGATTCGCATTATGTCCACGAGCTTGTGCGTCAGGTCGTCCTCGCTCCTCTCTCCTGTCTCGAGCGTTATGCTCGGCCTCACGTCCACTGGCGGCACGAGAAGCGCGTTGAGCACCAGCGCTTCTGGCCTGCTCGTTCTCGGGTCAACTCCTATAAGCGTAAGGTCATCGTCGTTTATCTTCGCAAGCATGTCGCGTATCTCATCTGGTTTGAGCCTTCGTTCTCCGAGATAGAAGTAAGTGGGCATGGAGAACTTGAGCTTCTCCTGCACCGTCTGGCAGTGCGGGCATTTCTTGACGCTCTTCAGCTTCTTCAACATCGCCTGCTCTGCGTGCTTGTCGCTCGCCAGGTCTCCTGCGGCGACCTCCGACTCGATCTCCTTTGACATCGCCTCCTTGAAAATCCCTATCTGCTCGTTGTTGAGAAGTATGCGGTGGCACTTCTGGCACGTGGCCTGAAGGAGCATGTTGATTATCTTCGCGAACTCTGAGTGGATGACAGGGCGTACCAGCTCTATGTGGCCGAAGTGGCCGGGGCATGTCTTCGCTCTTCCTCCGCATGTCTTGCACACCAGCCCGGGGTCTATGACACCGAGCCTCTGGTCGAGCAGGCCGCCGTCTATCGGGTAGCCGTCCTCGTTGTACGTGTCTGGCACAGTGAGCTTCGCCACGCTCAGCTTCTTGATCTGGTCCTGGGAGAAGATCCCGAACTTTATCTGTTTGATTACTTCTGCTTGCATGCTCATTCCTCCATTCCCACCTGCGGCCTTATGTGCAGGCTCTTTATCTCGTCAAGCAGCAGCTTGAACGCGTAGCTGATCTCCACCTCGGCGAGCTTGTTGCTGTTGCAGAGCGGGCACACTTCGACGCGCTTGGCGTAGTCCCTGTACCCTATGCTCCCGCATTCCTTGCAGATCAGTACTGTTGCCTTGTCGCTCTGGTCGAGCATTCGCTCCTTGAGCAAGAGGCTCGCTCCGTATGCAACGAGCACGTCACGTTCCATCTCTCCGAACCTGAGGCCTCCGAGTCTCGCCTTCCCTTCGGTCGGCTGATGCGTGAGTATCTGCACCGTGCCCCTCGACCTTACCTGCATCTTGTTGCTGACCATGTGGTGAAGCCTGTTGTAGTAAACTATGCCCTGGAATATCTTCGACTTGAAAGGCTTGCCCGTTATGCCGTCGTAGAGCACCTCATCTCCGTATCCATTGAATCCGTGCGCCTCAAGTATCTTTGAGTAATCGTCAATCCTCTCCGTGCCCTTCTCAGAGAAGGCTGTCCCGTCGCTCCTCGTTCCCTTCATTGCCGATGCCTTCGCTCCCAAAGTTTCGAGCAGGTGACCGAAGGTCATTCTCGCTGGTATGCTGTGGGGATTGAACATTAGGTCCGGCACGACTCCCTGTTCGGTAAACGGCATATCCTCGTGCGGAACGACGAGCGCGACGACGCCCTTCTGCCCGTGTCTGCTTCCGAACTTGTCGCCGGCCTCCGGCACCCTGAGACTTCTGACCCTCACCTTCACGGTTCGCGTCGCCCCAGGTGATTCTGTGAATATGACATCATCAACAACCCCGTTCTCTCCGGGCTTGAGCACGACAGAATCGTCCCTTGTCTTCTCCTCGAGACCGCCAGCGCCTATGCTCTCCTCGAGGAATCTCGGAGGGGCTACCTTGCCTATCAGAACATCGCCCTCGATCACTCCCATCTCAGGCTCTATCACGCCGTCGTCGCTCAGTTTCGAGTATGCGTGCTCGCCCAGATACCCTTCTGTCGTGGCGGGCGGCACCTTGACCATGTCTTTCTGTCCTCCAGGGTATCTCCTCTCCTCATCTGCATAGGTTTTGTAGAACATGCTTCTTGCAAGTCCCCTGTCCACCGCCGCCTTGTTGAGCACCACGGCATCCTGCATGTTGTAGCCGTAGTACGTGGATGTGGCGACAACGAAGTTCTGCCCGGCTGCATGCTTGCCTAGCTTGAGCGTCTCGTATGCGGTGGTCGTGACCATCGGCACCTGGGGATAGAAGAGTATGAACGCCCTGGACTCGAATCTCAGGTTGAAGTTGGTGGCGTAGAGGCCCTGGGCCTGCTTTATGTAGCTGGCGAACATTAGGTGTCGCGGCGCGCTGTTCATCTCAGGGAACGGCGCCGTGTTGACTGTTATCCCGAATATCGACACGGGATCGACCTCGAGGTGCGTGGACCTGTCAGTTATGTCGGCTTCTGTCATCGCCACGAGCGCGTTCTCCTCTTCTTCGGCATCGAGGAACTCGACTATTCCGTTCCTTATCAGGTAGCCGAAGTCAACCTCCTTCTTCTCCATCTTCTCTGCTATCTCCTTTGTCAGCTTTGACTTGCCGCCCTCGACTATTATGTAAGGCTTCCTGACCCTGCCGCGGTCTGTGTTTATGTGAACCTCGTTCAGTTTCTCCATGTAGGCGACGTTAATCTCGCCTGAGAATATGCCTTTGCGCCTTGCGTTTCTGACCTCACCTACGTAGGCGATCGGATCTGCTACATAGCCTATGGCTCTTCCGTTGAGGTGCACGTAGCATTTCTCGGTTATCTTCCTGGCCATGGTCAATCCTCCTCTATCTTGCCCAGCTCCCTGAGCTTGCCCTCGATGAGCTTCTCCTCCGCACCCACGCTCACCTTAGCCATTATGGCGAGGTACTTGGTTAGCCCGACGTCAAGCCCTTCCGGCGTTTCAGAAAGGCAGATCTTGCCCCACTGCGTGCCGTGCACCTCCCTGGCGTTGAAGTGCGGATGCTTCTTTGCAAGCGGCGACTTCACTCGCCTCAGGTTCGTGTACGTGCTGACCAGGTTCGTACGGTCGAGCACCTGGGACACTCCTGTCTGGCCAGCGACCCATGTTCCGGTTCCCATCGCATAGCTTATCTTCTCGGTTATCGTCTCAGGGCTTATTATCGTGGGTATGCTGAGCTTCCTTCCGCGCGCGCTCGCCCTCTCTATCTGGTACTTAACATCCTTGACAAAGAACCTGAACGCGTAGGCAAAGAGCTCCTCCATGAGCTGGCCCGCGTACTTGACGCGCTTGTTGGAATAGTGGTCCTTGTCGTCTTGGGGCGCGAGCCTGTTGGCGACTATGCTCGTGCGTCTGGCCATCTGGAGTATGTATCTGCCCTTGGCCTTCCTGTCCTCGGGCTTTGTGCCTATGTGAGGCAGCAGGTACGTGTCGATCTGAGTCTCTGCGCGCTTCATCTGATATTCCTTCGCCTGCCCCGGAGCCGAGAGCTTACCCATTTCGAGCAGCGCGTCGCTTGGGCCCATGTCCTTGATCTCGCCTATCTCGGTGTTGAGCAGCATGTCGTTCTTGTACTGCTGTATGTCGCTGGCCGAGTCGAGCATGTCGCTCAGCTGCATGCCCAGTGCGCGCAGCACCAGCACCATGCCGATGGCCTTGTGCAGCGTCGGAAACTCCACGCTGAATATTCCGTTCTGGTTCCTCGACACCACGGTGCGTGCCCTGAACCCAGGGGCCGTGGAGAAGACCTTGCTCGTGGTCTCTGCCCCTCCCTTCTCCTTGCTCGTTATTATCCTGTTGGGGGCGAGGTCCTCAAGGCCGATGAGCACACGCTCTGTGCCCTTGATTATGAAGTATCCACCAGGGTCATCCGGATCCTCCCCGTTCTCTATGAGCTGGTTCTTGGTAAGGGTGCGGAAGTGGCAGAGGTTGCTCCTCACCACTATCGGCAGCTCGCCTACGAACACCTCTCCGTAGCTTGCCTCCTTCTCTATGCCTCTTATGACAGGCACGAACTCGAGGAACATGGGAGATGAGTAGGTGAGGTTCCTGAGTCTTGCCTCGTTCGGAAGTATGCTTCGCCTTGAGCTGTCGGCTTCTATCACAGAGGGCTTGTCAAGTCTTATCTTGCCCAACTTCAGCGAGAACCCCTCGACGCTTGGCTCGATAACCGCCTGCTGGTCTATTATCTTCTGTATGTCCTGCTCTGCGAAGCGGTTGAAACTATCTATCTGGTGCTGTACTAGAGAGTTGGAACTCAGGTAGGATTCCAATATTGTGTTCCTTCTCATTGGATCTTGCCGCGCTTATCTCTCGACAACGTGCCTGTAGTACTTGTAGCTCTTGCCAAAGTCCTCTCTTTCTATCTCTATTATGTCGCCGGCCTTGGCGCCAAGCTTCTTCGCCTGTGGATCGTCAACCAATATCTTGGGCAGGTTGTAAACGCTTATGCCGAACGAGGCGAGCATTGAGTTCGCATCGCTGTGGCTAATGACCTTGTGCGTTGGCACGAGCTCGTGTTCCCGTTTGCTCAACAATCCACCTAAAAGAAGGGTTGCACTAACGTTATCCGGAGTCTAGAGATAGTTATACTGAAGAAAGATTTATATGCCTTCCCTTAAATCGCCGCGAGTGGTATAAATAGCTTGCCTGGCAAGGTGTGTTTATTGTTCTGTCCATGAACACAGAACAGAAAGCATCGGGGGAACCATGGAGAGAAAGAGCCCTTCGCAGGCCTCTGTAAAGAAGGACATAGACAGCCTTGTCAACAACTTCCTCAGCTACGCGATAGCGAAGTCTTCGGCTATAAGGAGATACAACACCTCCAAGGTAATAATAGACCAGAACGATCTCGAGCATATGGGAGCCGTAACCATGATAGCCATGCTCTTCAGCGACTACTTCAACAAGATAGGAATAAGCAACAATACCGAGAAGGTGATGCGCATAGCGATCACGCACGATCTCGACGAAGTTGTTTCCGGAGATCTTCCGCACGACGCTAAGTATGAGCTTGGGGAACACTCAGAGAAGCTGCGCGGCGTGTTGGAGCAGTTGTCTGAGAGCACAGTCAGGACGATGTACGGAAGAATAAGGCACGAGGACCTGCGCAGGAGATACCTGAACACTTACATGGAGCAGAGACAGAGGAAGACGATAGAAGCGAAGATAGCCAAACTGGCAGACTACATAGACGCGATCCTCTACTGCAAGAACGAGATAAGAATGGGGAACGGCGACCTTGGAGTTGTGGTGAACAGTGCCGGTAAGCAGTTTGACAAGATGCTGACAGGCATACTCACGGATTACAAAAACCAGATGGCGCTTGGTTCTGCGCTGTCCAATCGAAAGGCCTAGTGCTCAGCGTCTCTTGAGAGCCCAGATTATGTCTTCTTTTGTCTGCCCTGTATCGTTCAGTATCCTGCTCATCTCCCCCTGCCCAAGCTCCTTGATACCGCTGACCGCCACGCCGGTCATGTGCTGACCTCCGTGTTCCTTCATTATGAGGTGGTCGCCGCTCATTCTGACCGGATAGTAGCCCAACGAGGTAAGCGCTTTCACCATGTCCTTTCTCGATACGACGAGCCTGCCGTTGCTGTCGTTCCTGAATTTGGGCATTGAAATCAGAGATATGAGATTTGGACCCTATATAAGTTTTGCTTTAGGTTTGTTCCTGAAGTAGGGCCTGGCGACCGAACTTACAAGGTATATGTGCCCCAGCGGATCATTGCGTATCTCGCTTGCTGAGATGCGGAACGTGGCGCGCTGTTTGTCAACGCATACGTGCTCTGCTCCGAGCTCCTCGGAGAGCCTGTACCCGTAATCCTCAGAGCTGAAGATCGCGTCGATATGTTCGGGGTGGTTTTGCTTCACCTGCGCGGCCCACATCCTCCAGTACCTAGGATCGCTCTCTGCATAGATGGGTATGAAGTCCCTCACATGCAGCACACGCGCATCTGGGAAGAGCTCTCGCATCCACGAAGCGCGAGTGTCGCCGTCAATGGGGTGGCTGGGCAGCGAGTAGACGAGTATGGTAAGTTTTTCGCAACTGGAGAGCGCGTTCTCAATCAGGTACTCGTGGCCTATGTGCGGTGGCATGAACTTGCCCAGCACAAGGCCGTTAACGTATCTCTTCTTCTCCACGCCAGCCATTTATCTCACATTCGCAATCGCTTTCTGCAGGCCTTCCGTAGCGCGTAGCCTTACCTCGTCAAGGGTGTAGTCCCTGAGCAGTTTGCCGTCTCTGAAAACCTCAGCTAGTTGGTCGACTCCTGGGGCGCGCTGTTGCACCGTCTCGAAGCCGCCGTCCCTCACTATCAGCTTCAGCCTGCCTGCTTTGGAGTTCTTGCCAGGATCCGTAACGGGCTGCTTGTACACGTCCCTCTCCACGCCGTCGACGACGACACTAGAGCACTTGAATGCGAACTTCTGGGTGTCGCGGTTGAGCTTCTGCAAGAGTGCACCGCCCATACCGAATGCTATGTTGTCCGCGGACCACCCGCAGGCCTCCATAACCGAGAGTATCTTGTTCGTCATCTCATAGTCGACGCCGTCGCCCTGTATGACCCGCACCTTGTCGAAGAGCACCTTGTAACCTTTCTCATTAACGTGGTAACCGAACCTTTCGCCGAGTATGTCGAGCACTTTTACCACCACCGCGGGCGGGTCACCAGAGTCAGGCCTTACAACTACAGTGCCGTCTCTATGCACAACCCTGTCCTTCAGCCTGCCTCCCCAGATGTCCCTGCATGCTTCGAAGATGTTGAATGAGTCGGAAACTACGGCCACCGTGCCTTTGGGGAACTTTACAAGCATGTTCTCCATTGCCTTTGCCTCGTTCTCCCTGCCCCATGAAGTTATGGTGGAGTGCTCCGCCGCGGGTATTGAGAAACCGGGCATGTCTGCGTGGTAATAGTTCCTTAGGAAGACGAGCGAAGCGATGGTGTCCGTGCCCTTGAAGTTGATCAGGTGGGCTGCGCCGCCCATTCCCGCAGACTCAACCGACGAGACTCCTCTGAAGCCGAAGTCATGCAGCTTGAAGTCGACGAGCGAGGGATCGCCTGTATCGTTGAGGAACCCGAGGAACTGCCTCTTCATGTTCAGCGAGAGTGTCGCGACCGTGGTGGGGTACCAGGTCTGCACAAGGAGCGTTTCGAGGTAGTTGGTGAGCCAGTAGCAGTTAGGATCCGTGTTCTCCGCTGTGATCAGCACATTATGCGTCGGGACCACGGTACCCTCAGGCACGGCCTTTATGCTGACAGGCAGCCTGCCGCCGCAATGGTCTCGAATGTACTCCCAACCGGCCCTGTTGAACAGCTTGCCGTCACCGAGGTGCAGGCGTGCTATCTCTTCCGCCTCGTCTATCTTCTCGCTCGTCACCACAACGCCTTCTAGATATCTCTTGAGTAAGTACTGCAGCCCGAAGAAGAGGACCTCCGGGAACTTGCCGCCTCTGGACTCGAAGTAGGAATACACGTTGGATGTGTTGGGCGGATACTGCTGCCAGTGCGTGATCTTGTAGCTGTCAGTCAGCAGAAGGAGATTGTCACCGAGCTCGGATCGCCTGACGCTCATTCCAACTTGCCTCGCTTCTGCAAAAGCTCCCTGTATGCCACTATCGCGGGGTGCATGTTATTTGGATCCCTTACTCCTTTCTTGAGCCACTCTATGCCTTCCTTCCACGCCTGCCTCGCCTCTTCGTCCGCGTCCTCGGGTTTTTTGCTGTTCTTCTTAACGGGCATTCCATCACAATAATAGCTATGAATTCGGGACTACATATGTGCTTACCATAAACCATATATATCTACATATGGCATATGTAAGCATGGAAAGGCACATCTTCAAGTTCGGCAGCAACAGCGTGGCGCTCATAGTGCCGAAGAGGTGGCTCGACAAAAACGGCCTCAAACCGTCGAGCACAGTGTACGTGTCTGAGAGCGAATCTGGCAACCTCATAGTCTCTGCGGCGGAAACCGCAAAACGGGAAGCGGAGAAGGTGGTGACTTCGAAAACAAGACCATCGTTCATCAGCAGGTGGGTAGGGCTGCACTACATGTATGGTACGGGTAGGCTGCGCGTCTACTCTGCCGACGGACTGACGCAGGCGCAGGTGGACGGCATAGAGGCGAAGATCAATGTCGAGTGCCCCGGCTTCGAGATAACAAGCCAGTCTAGCAACGATCTTGTGATGGAGGATCTGACAGACATAAGGGAGATAGACCTCGACAGGATAATCTCGAGGCTGCGGTCGCTGATAAACCAGGAGTTCGTGGAGTTTATTTCGGGAGACCAGAAGAGCGTGCCTAAGATAGAGAGGCTTGTAAACAGGTTCTACATGCTTGGTATGAGGTACGTGAACATAACCCAGGCGAAAGACGCCCTGATGTACTTCGGTGTGCTTGAGATGCTTGAGGCGATTTCTGACAAGCTTGAGGTCGTCTCGGTTGGTACGGCTATCAAAAACAAGCAGGTGTTCGAAGAGTTGCGCGCGGCGTTTGCCCTCTGCCCAGACGCGATGGCCGGAGACAGCGAGGCGCTTGAAAAGGTGGCTCAGATGAGAGAGGAGATAATAAGGAAGCTGCCGCATCGGACAAAAGATGACACGCAGACAAAAATGCTCAGGGAAGTGATCGACAGCATATCGAGCATAGCGGAGTTCGGATTGCGCTTTGAAGACGTCAGCAATAAATGAGCGCGCTCGGAGCAGACCGGTCCTCTAAAGCCAATCTTTAAATATCGACGCGCAGAAGTTGATTGGGGAGGAACGTGCATAGCCCGAAGGAGCGCGAGGCGGAAGCGGACATGGCGGTGAAAAGCGACCATGAAATCAAGGCGCTGGGGATTTACAGGGATCTGATACGAGAATACGAACGCGAGCGCAGGCAAGACAAGGTTCGCGCCCTTACAGTCAAGATAGGCGAGGCCTACTACAGCATGTTCCTAAGCTTCAAGCCGATAATCAGAGACGGCTCGATCACCGAGGAAGAAAAAAGAAGAATGTTTGAGTACGCAAACGGAGCGACGCACGCCTGGAAGGCGGTGGGGGAGACGGAAAGACTCACCAAGCTGCAGAAGGACGTCGAGGCTTTCGGATCAGTGACCGAGGGAATGAACGGCGAGGGAGTGGGGACGCTGAAGAGGATAGGCATCACGCTGAAGCTGGCGGTCAAGCGCAAGATCTAGAGTTGAAGCCGATACTAGCGGAGCATCGTGTCCTCACGTTTCTGTAGAGAACGCTTAAATATGAGGAGATGCATAATACACTTCAGATGAGGCAATGGCAAACCGCATGGCATTCGTGCCTATAGGATCGGTGTCAGACAAAGGCACACCGATGACAACCAGTTACTGGTAGCCACAGCCCAGAACACAACCCTTCTTCTAACAAATCTCGCAACGGCGCGGGTCGGGGATCTCGCGGCCGAGTCGTTTAGAGCTTAGGCAAGCGCCATCTCTGGCTGCTGCTTCTTGGCTTTGGAAATTTGAAAGGGAGAGGAAATGATGGATGAGAAAATGCTTGAATTTCGTGAAATGCTTGCGCGGCGCTGCGCCGTATGCGAGCGCGAACTCGCCGAGGGCGAGGAGAGGGTTTTGCTGCCGGCATACGTCCAGGAACGCGACGCTCTCGTGCGCCAGGGGTTTGTTGAGCAGCGCGTGGCGTGCGTCGAATGCGCGATGAGCATGAAACGCAAGGAGAAGACGAAAGCCAGGCGGTTGAGCGATGCAAGACGCATAGTAGCGTTTCTGCGCATGCTACAGGGCTAGCGCAAGCCGCCGCGCCGAAGAGCGGCGGCAGTCTGAAACGCTTTTATTTGGAACGTGAGGAATGTTAGTATATGAGAATCAGAGATGTGCTGTATGGCAGATCTGATGTAAAAGAACCGGTGTTGCTGGAGCTGCTGCGGTGCAGGGATGTCACACGGCTCAAGAGGGTATCACAGAGCGGAATGCGCTATCTTGGAGGCGTAAAACGTGCCACCAACTATTCGCGATTTGAACACAGCGTTGGGGTCATGCTGCTTCTCAGGCGCCTCGGCGCCAGTATTGAGGAGCAGGTTGCAGGTTTACTCCATGACTCATCACATACGGCTTTTTCCCATATTGTGGATTTTGTGTTCGAGAGGAAAGAAGAGGACTACGCCGGAAACATGCTTCTCAAGTACATCGAATCAGGAAGTGTTGCAGAAATACTTGAAAGACACAACATCGATGTTCGTAGAATAGGGGAGTATGAAAGCCGTGGAGAGTTTGGGCTTCTTGAGAGACCTATCCCGGAACTTTGCGCTGATAGAATTGACAATGGACTTAGGTACATGCATTACGCCGGCCTCGGCACCAGAAGCTGCGTAAGAGACCTGGATGTAAAGAACAACAGAATAGTGTTCCTTTCGAAGAAGTCTGCAAGAAATTTCGCTTATGGGTTCCTCAGAGGAACCGAGGCAGAGTGGGGAAATGCGGAGGAAGGGTTGCGCGCATATATGCTGTCAAATGCGATCAGGCGCGGAGTCAAACTGAGAATCATAAGGTATAAATCACTCCACGAGGAAGGAGAGCCTGAGATACTGAGGAAGCTGAGAGCATCAGGAGACGCCAAACTGGCAGGATACCTGAAACTTGCAAGAAGCAAGCCGCGATTCAGGTCAAGCACAAAAGGGAGCATATTCATAGATGAGAAGGTAAGATACGTAGATCCTGTCTTTGTCTCAGGCGGAAAGCTGATCTGGCTTATGCAGATTGACGGGACTTACCGCAACGCCGTGCTTAAGGAGAATGAGATGTTGGAGAAAGGATACAGACTGGAACTGATTGGCAGATGATGCTTGTATGCTGGTCATGGGAGTGGAAAGCAGCGCACACACGTTCGGCGTAGGCATAGCTGACAACGGCAGAGTGCTGGCCAACGAGAAGATGATGTATGACGTCGGCAGCAGAGGTATGATACCCTCAAAGGTGGCTGAGACGCATGTGAAGAACGCAGGCACGGTAATCAGAATGGCGCTTGAGAAAGCCAGAGTCAAAATAACAGAGATAGAGGGAGTGGGCTACACGAAAGGCCCAGGAATAGGCGCCTGCTTGCAGGTGGGGCAGCTGGCCGCGAAGACGATATCGAACGGCCTTGGAATCGGAATCGTGCCGGTCAACCACGCTGTGGCGCACGTTGAGATAACGAAACACGAGGCGAAACTCAGAGATCCGATCGCGCTGTACGTCAGCGGAGGCAACTCTCAGATACTGAAACTTGCTGGAAACCCGTTCAGACACTATCAGATCCTAGGGGAAACGTTCGACGTTGGCGTGGGCAACATGCTAGACGCCTTCGCGCGAGAGATAAAACTGACGCCTGCGTGGGGCTCTACGGTGGCAAAGCTTGCCGCGAAAGGCAGCTACATCGAGATGCCATACACGGTGAAGGGGATGGACTTTGCGTTCACGGGTCTGCTTACATACGCATCGAGTCTCGCTGGCAAGGAGAACGATGAGGATCTTTGCTACTCAATACAGGAAACCTCATTTGCGATGCTGTGTGAGGCTACGGAACGCGCCCTTCTACTAACGAACAGAGATGAGCTCGAGGTCTGCGGAGGCGTGGCGCAGAGTGTGCGGTTGCAGGAGATGCTGAGAAGCATCTGCAAGGAGCACGGAATGAGATTCGGAGTCGCGAAGAATGAGTACAACGCCGACAATGGAGGCATGATCGCATACGTGGCGGAGCGGATGCTGGAGCACGGCCATTCGGAACCGCTTGCGAGGTGCGGCATACAGCAGAGGTACAGGATAGACAAGGCGATTGTGGTATGAGGAAGCTAAGCGAGGGAGCTGAAGCGAAGGTCTTCGCGACGAGGCTGTTCGGAATTGACGCAGTTGTCAAGGTCAGGCAACCCAAGGCGTACAGAATAAGGGAGCTGGACGAAACGCTGAGGAGAACGCGCACGCGAAAGGAGGCGAGGGCGATGCTGCGCGCCTCAGA
>JAKANZ010000043.1 GCA_021823435.1 Microcaldota archaeon | reverse complement strand
CATAACTTTGACCAGACGAAAAGAGTATGCCATGAACATCAAAGGGATAACATTAGAAGGCAGAGATTATTTGATACTGAAGACAGGTAATCGTTTCCACGTTTTTGCACAAGCAGACACTAAAGAATTTGCCGAAAGGAATGGAATTAGAAACAGACCTAATAGAAATGCCCAGAGTATGATGGCTGAATTATGGGAGCGATTATGAACGAACTGGTAGAAACAAATTGGAAAGTTTACATTCAAATGCTTAATCAGAAACTTGCAAAAAGAGGGAAGAAGCAGATAACAGACTCCGAAACCAATCTCTGTCTGGCGTGGATTGATGGGACTTCAAAACTTGAGTTTCTACCCTCTAAAATGCGAGTTCTTCTCTTTCATATTCCTATAACTGCTTTAGCATTACGAAACAGATTTATCCTGTAAGTTCTGGTTTTATTCCTGAGTTAAACATCTCCGCAATCACTACCGAGAGATTGTAAGCTATCAGCTTGCATTATAGCTCATTAACCTGTGCGACTTCGTTCTTTGACTTGAGCGTGTCGCCGAACTTAGTCTTTATCGCCATAAAGGTGGTCTCCACGTTTGACCTCTTGTGATAATGCTCGAAGAACTCTGCCGACAGCGAGCCTACGGCGCCCGTAGCTATTATCCTCTTTACTCCCAGCTCGGCCATGGCCTCTATGTTGGCCCTGTAGGGAACCTTGTGCGGGGGTAATGCCTATCTGGGCCCTTTCCCGCAACAAACCGCCTCACGAACAATCATTTCTTTACTCCTCGCTTCTTCTGCATTGCGGCTATGCGGCCCCTGAGTCTGTACCCTACCACTCCTATTATTATGACTATAACTGCGACGGCTATAAGCAGACTGCTGCCGCCCTGGCTTCCGACGCTCACGTAGTAGTTGTCTGAGCCTGTGAACTGCTGGTTGACAGCGCCGTTGGGCTGCTTCCACTGTTCGAAGAGCGTGACAGGATAGTTGCCCGGCACTCCCTGCGAATCCGCGCTAACGAGGAAGGTGATGTTAACCGAGGCGCCAACGGGCAGGCTCGCTATGTATGCAGTGCTGGCAACGGGAGTTATCGGGTAGCTTGACTGCAACGTCAGCTGCATCTGCGACGCATCGCTCGTGCCCGTGTTTGTTACGCTGAACGTGACTGGCACGTCAGTAGCTCCCACGCCTATGCCCTGCTGCTGCGATGCGATGCTGAACTGCGCCGATGGCGCTATTGAGAGATTGGCGATCTGCATGCTGTCGTAGCGCTGGGCCAGGTTGGACGAATAATAAGTAGAGCTGATTACCAGGCCGGTGCTGCCCACGCTCTGCGCCGATACGAGTATTGGCTCTGCCACGCTGGAACCCTGGGTAAGGTTGGAGATGAAGAAGGTGCTCACGGAGCTAAGTATGCTCACTCCGGGCTCGCCGCTGACAGTAACGGTCACGTTCCTGGCCGTGCCGTATCCCGAGTTTTCTATCACAAGGCCCACAGTCTGGTTGTGCCCCGAGTAGAGTGCCGACGGCTGCAGCCCTGAAAGCAGCACCGTTATCGCGGGCTTGTTCTGTACGTAGAAGCTCACAGGCATCGATGACGACGCTATGACCTCTGTGGCTCCCAGCCCGTAGTAGCTAGCGTTGAAATGTATGGTGTACATGCCTGCGGGTGTCGTTGCCGGTATGTGGAATGTGTAGCTGTAGTATTCGGGGTTGACCCCGGGGTTCACGTTAGCTATGTCTGTGCTGTTTGAAGGAGAGACATTCGCTATAGGATAGCTTGCCGCAGCCTGAAGGTTGACGGTCTGCACGAAGGAGCCGTAGGAGTTGTACAGCTGAAAACTGATGGTGGCTGTTCCCCCGGCCACAACCGGATTCGGAGATACCGTAACGTTGTGCAGCGACAGCGCGTTATCAAGCGCAGATTGCGCACTTGCGGCTCCGCCTAGCGCCATGAGCGCCACAAACACCCAGAAAAATTTTGCGTTCATTTGTTTCACCAAGTATCAACATAGATCAAGATAATTGTTCGCTCGTGTTCCTGAAGAGCAGGAAAGCGATCGCGACCATGACAGCCGCAAACGCCAAGAGCACCGCTGAGTCAAGCACGAGGTCTCCTATCGGCAGTGATCCCTTTATCATCACGGCCCTCACTGCGTTCACCGCGTATGTGAG
Organism: Microcaldota archaeon; assembly: GCA_021823435.1. Lineage (GTDB taxonomy): Archaea > Micrarchaeota > Micrarchaeia > Micrarchaeales > CABMGC01 > JAJYVH01. Next base: position 3,634 of record JAKANZ010000043.1, on the reverse strand, counting down.
GGGATTGACAACGGCTACGGTTTGAAGTACGGGGGGCAACAGCGAGATCGGCACGAAGGCGCCGCCCAGGAAAGCCGTGGGCATGACGATGGTCTGTCCTATTAGGGCGTATGTCTGCAGCTGCTTTGACCTCGCGGCCAGCGCGATGGACAGCGAACCGAACCCGAGCCCTACAAGTCCAACTATCCATATCAGCTCAAGCAGGCCTATGAATCCGGCGGCTATGGTTGCGCCCAGGACCACGCCTATGGCAAGGCCTATGTAGGCGCTGAGCAACGACTGCATCGTGCCGTACCCTATCTTGCTCAAAAGTATGGAGAACTTATTTATGGGGGTTGTGAGGAACGCCTTCAGGTTGCCGAGCTCCCTGTCGCTAATCACGCTGAAGCCCGCGCTGAACACAGAACCAAACGCCGCCACCATTATCACCAGGCCTCCCACCACGAAACTCTCGTAGTTGCTCGCGGCGCCGTATGCGTAGTTGCTGACGACAGGCACGGGGTCGGTCACAGGATCAGCAGCTGCGCTTGAGGCGAGCTGGGCGCCCATTTCCGAAGACACCTGGTTAACGACCTGGTTCACAACGGCTGCGGATTGCGGCTGAGAGTTGTCCAGATAAACGTACACGTCCGGCTTCGGAAGCTGCGATCCTGAGAATCCGGCAGGTATGACTATGACAGCCGCAACGTTACCCACGCCGAGCATGCTCATCGCTGCCTGCTGCGTGGTCGAGCTCACAACCCTCAGGCTGTTACCCGCCTGAAGCAGGTTCACGAACTGGAGCGAGGCTAGCCCGTTGTCGTAGTTGACAAGTGCCACTGGTACGTTCTTCGGCGCGCTGCCGAATGCCCCGAGCAGCAGGATGAATATTATGGGAAAGATCATCGACCTGACTATGTTGACCGTAAAGTTCTTCTTGAAGATGAGAAGCTCCCTGAGGAAAAGCGTGTAGGTGTCGTTCAGCAGCCCCATTTCACCTACCCCTACCCATCATCATTCCCCTGCCTCCCGTGAATGAGCCTGCCGTGTCCCTGACCTCAGAGCCAGTCAGCTTGAGGAACACGTCGTCTATCGTGGGCTCGTGCATGCTTACGTTGTGCACGTCGATCTTGCTTGCCGAGAGCAGTTTCAGCAGCTTCTCTACCTTCTCCACCGGCTTTGAGCCTCCGGGGGCGAGCACTTTGTTGGTCAGCACCTTGGGCTCTAGGCCCACCTTCCTAAAGATCCGCTCGATCTTGGGAAGCGCATCATTATCAGCGGTGACCTCCAGTATCGTGCTCATCCCTATCCTCTGCCTCAGCTCCGAGGGCGTGCCCAGCGCTATGAGCTTGCCGTGGTCTATTATCGCTATGCGACTGCAGAGCTGGTCTGCCTCCTCGAGGTACTGGGTGGTCATCAGTATGGTCACATTTTCCTCCTTGTTGATCTTCCTTAGCAGGTCCCAGATCTTCGACCTGTTCTGGATGTCGAGGCCTGTGGTGGGCTCGTCGAGCAGCAGTATCTGCGGCGCATGCATGAGCGCCTTGGCCGTCTCGAGCCTGCGCTTCATGCCTCCGGAGAACGTACCGGCATATGCTTTCCTGAAGCCTTCTAGGTCGGAGAGTTTGAGCGCGAAGTCTATATCTTTCTGAAGCTCATCCTTTGGTATCTGGTAGAGCCTGCCAAAAATCATAAGGTTATCCTCAGCGGTTAGCTCGGGCTCAACCACGGTCTCCTGCGTGACAATTCCTATCTGGCCTTTGGCTTTCTCCGGCTCTTTGAGCATGTTTATTCCGTTAACGCGTATCGCTCCGGAAGTAGGTGCGAGGAGTCCGAGCAGCATGTTTATCGTGGTGCTCTTGCCCGCGCCGTTGGGGCCCAGCAGGCCGAAGATCTCGCCCTTCTTGATCTTCAAACTGACGTCGTTGACAGCGGTGAGGCTGCCGAACTTTTTGACCAGATTGTCTATCTCTATCGCGTTCTCATTCGGCAAACGCATCCCTCATTATTGTTGACGCGCTCTTGATAAAGCTGAAGAACGCGCGCCTGAAAGACCTTGCTATCTTATCGCCTTTCGGAGTGACAGAGTACACCTTCTGCGCCTTCGAATTCGACAGGATCATCCTGCTCTTGACATAACCCCTGTGCTCAAGCGAGTTGAGAATGTTGTACATCTCGTTCTTGTCTATGGTGTTAAGCAGAGGGTGTTTGCTTTTGCTGAATTTCTTCAGGAGCGCATAGGGGTAAGTGCTCTTCTTGTCGATATGCACCAGGACTATCATCGTGTGGATGTTGGTGAGCAACTTGTCACCTATCATACCGAACGACTCCAGCCCGGTCTTTCCTCCCCGAAACATGAATATAGTTTAGTTTCAAACTATTTAAATGTTACTATATTAGCTGCTTCTGCTTGAATATTTGCGCTTTGGGAGAACAAAAGCGCTATTAATATTATCTGAGAATAAGGATTGCTTGTTGTGCTCTGATGATAGACTATAAGGGAATAGAGGCCAAGTGGCAGAAAGCCTGGGAAGAGGCAAAGATATTCGAGGGTGAGGTCAGCGGCAAGCCCTCTTATTTTGTGACGGCGGCATGGCCCTATGTCAACACGCCGCTCCACATCGGCCACCTCAGGGCGTTCGGCACAGCAGACGTACTCGCCAGGTACAAAAGGATGCTGGGATTCAACGTCCTATACCCCATGGGTTTCCACGCTACAGGCACCCCGGTACTGGCGTTCGCGAAGAGGATAAAGAACGGCGACAAAGAGATAACCGAGGAGCTGAAGGTCTTCCACGTTCCTGAAGAGGAGATACAGAAGATGACAGACCCTTCGTACATTGCCTCGTACTTCATAAAAGAGAGCGGACAGCTATATCGCAAGGCAGGGTTCAGTATGGACACGAGGCGCCGCTTCGTCTCCATAGACCCCGTGTTCAGCAAGATGGTGGAGTGGCAGTTCAACATACTCAACGGCAAAGGCTTCCTCACGAAGGGCAGGCACCCTGTGGGATGGTGCCCAAACGAGAACAACGCAGTTGGAATGCACGACACCAGACACGATGTCGAACCGGAGATAGAGAAGGAGGTTGCAGTAAAGTTCAAGGTGGATGGCGAAGACGCTTACATGGTCTGCACCACATATAGACCCGAGACCATCTTCGGGGTAACGAACATCTTCGTGAACGAGAATGAGCGGTATGTTGCATGCCACATAGGAGATGACGGCAAGATGTATTACATATCCAAGGCGGGCTCCGAGATACTGAAGTACCAGATGACGATAGTGGTGGTTGAGGAGATAGGTGCACAGAAGCTACTCGAGAAGACGTGCCTAAACCCGCTCACAGGAAGCAGGCTGCCTGTTCTGCCTGGCTTTTTCGTGAAGGGGGACATAGGCACGGGAGTGGTGATGAGCGTGCCTGCGCATGCGCCTTTCGATTTTGCAGCGCTGGAAAGATTGAGGAAAGAGGGCAGGCTGAAGCATGAGATAACGCCGATAAAGGTGCTTGATGTAGAGATGGGCAGATCGCTAAGCGATGTGGAGGCAGGAGATGCCAAGCCAGTCCACCTGGACGTGCCCGCGCTTGCATATCTGGAGATGCTCCATGCAAATGCCGATGCGATAGACGACATGCTGGAGTTCGCGACAAAG
>JAKANZ010000005.1 GCA_021823435.1 Microcaldota archaeon | reverse complement strand
ACCTCCTCTGCGGCACAGGCTTTATCTTGACAGGCTGTGCCTGCACGAATGCCGGTTTGCCATGCTCCCTCAACCATGCCCGCTCCTGACGCTCGATGTAGTGCTGTATCGTCTCGTCATTACTCAAGCCCACAGAGTCCACGTGGTAGTTCCTGGCCCAGAAGGCGTATGTCGAGACTCCCTTCAGGTACGGGAAGTTCTTGCGCAGCTCCCTTGAGCTCGCACCCTTCAACTGCTGGGCAACCTGCGCCTCTGAGATTGTGCGTGGCCTCGCCAGGAGCAGGTGGAGATGGTCAGGCATAATGGATAGTGCTTTGATCTGCCAGCCCCTCCGCTCTGCGATGAACCTGAAGATCGCCTCGCACTGTTGTCTTACTTTCTGGTCCTGAAAGATTGGCTTCCTGTACTTCGGGCAGAAGACGAAGTGGTTTTCCTGCAACTCTATCGACATCCTTATTCTACCTCTTTTCCTGAGGGCGCGACCAGCGCCCCTTCATTCTTGGTATCCTGCGAACGGATACCTGTGACTTCAGTCGCAGGAGGAGTGAGCTCTATGTATCCCCCTTCTCCCTTGAACCTTGAACAATGACAGTAACTTCCATCGGGCATGACAAAATAACAATGACAATAAGTTATGTAGATTTTGTGATTTACGTCACGGTAGTGGTAACTTCTTCCATGTCCGCAATCTTCACAAAATCTTCTTTTTCCCATCTTGGTCACCCTTGAAGCCCATGACTTTCCTCGTTAGAGGCGTTCACATGACTCGCTGGCTCGACAGGACGACGCTTTCTATCCTGTTCTTCGGTTCTCATCATAGTTGTCGAGATTTTCGAGCCAGCATTAATTTGTGAACGAGTCATGGGAGCGTCCTGCATGAGTGAATGCGAGCTTACTTCAACACCCCTATTTGTCTGAAGAAACTTTCCTGACTTTCCAGAACCGCATCAACGTCACGATGTGATACTTTGGTTTCTTGATAGATGAAAAGGCGCATCACATACGAATTGTATCCTGCCTTTTTCAACACTTCAAGTGCCTTCGCCACTTTTTCCAGATGCGCCTTGATTTCGATTACAGGTTGACCTTTTTCTATGATGTCAACCTTCTTCTCTTTGCTCCATTTCGCAATCTGCGAACCGATTGTTCCCTGTTCGTCTTCTGTTTCTATTATGTATCTCATATTTACACCAACATCAACGAGCTACAACCCTCGGGTTGTAGACATCGACTAATCATGGAAGCCCCCCGCAAAGTCGTGGGACTTTGCGAACCATTCGCGCTCCGAGACCTCCTCAAGCAGGTCCTTCTTCGCCTTGCGCTGCGACTCGTTGAGGTCTGGGCGCAGCACGAGGCGCACATAGCGGTCTTTACGCCCTACGTTGCTCAATGCAGTGAAGAAGTCCTGCATCTCGCTATACTCATCGAAGATGATGCGCGTGCCGTTGGCGCGGTTGTAGAGTTCTAGTTTCTGTGTACTTGTGTCGTAGATTACCTGGTACTTGCCCATGAACGGATGGGCGCGGAAGTATAGTTCCAAGACTTCTGCTGGCTTTGCTCTGGCGCTCGCGCTATGCTCCAAGATTGCGATTATGGCGGCATCCATGTCCTCATCGTTTATTATGTCCTTGACCTGCTGGGCGATATGCTCCATGTGGAACGTACGATGCGCTTCCCAATCCTCTTCCTTGATGTAAGCTTGCACTCTGGGTATGCCATCCTTCAGGCAATCCTTACAGAGACGCCAATCAGTCATCCTTGCTGCACCCGCTTGATGTTCTCGGCTTTCGCCTGCTGTATCGCCCTGCTCATGCCCAGCGAGAACTCCTGCTCCTGCTTCTGGAGTTCGGCGTTGAAATAGAGCTTGACGTACTCGACGTACTGGATGTCGGCGTAGTCGCTCGTGCCCATCCTCTTGGAAGCCTGCTCCTCGCACCTCCTGAGCATGTCCTCAATCTGGGCGTAGCCGAGCGCGCGGGGCAGCACAACAGAAGGCTCCTGTGGGGAAGCACGCCCCGCGTTTTCGGTCAAGCCTTTTTCAAAAGGCTTGTTCCCAGCCTGTTTGCGATCAGTGATGGGAATAGGATTGGCGCGGTTCTTGTTTGGCCAGCGGCAGTCTGCGGCTGCTAATTGCTTGTTGTCCGTGTAGATGGTTCTCGTGCCTGCCTTGTGCTGGCCCTTGCAGATGTCGCAGACGTAGTCGAACTTCGCCACGAAAACGCTTTTTGTTGCGGCCATGCTAGTTACCCATTAAGAACCTATTGAGTCCGAAAGTTGCTGTTGCATTGATTACTATCGTGCAGTTCGAGAAGGTTGGGGTGATGTTATCTTGGATATGGAAGTATGGCGTGTTGTTGATTATCTTAAGCGAAGCGCAGTGGATGGATGCGCTAATACGCTGTGGAACTGGCCATAGGGTCAGAGCCACCAAGATGCCAAGAACTGTCACAAGCGAAACTATAATGAGAGCGGCCGCCCAAGTGCCTGCTATGCGTGATTTCTCCGTATGCCTCTCTCCGTAAAACCAATCCCAAAATCTTTTGCTGGCCATCTTCTCACTCCTTAATCTTGAACAGGAACTGTTTGGCGTCTCCGTCGCAGATTCCCTCGCCGCCGTAATCGTCCATATCGGCTATCTGCGAGGAGGACACTGCACTCCAAGAGACGACCAGCTGGTATTCTTTCGTGGGGTTCATGCTAACTCACCAAACAGAAAGGGGCGGTTGATTGCCGCCCTGTGTCAATGAAGGCACCATAATTCCGTGTGCTCTTGCCATTCAGCGTGAAGGAGGGCGGCGAATAGACTAAAGACGCGCCCTCCCGTAGTTCTCCCGACCAAGCGTGAAGGTATAAAAGCGTGAATTGGGGAACAAAAAGAGTGCGAGCGTAGTCTAGCCTGGTAGGACGCAGGCTTGCCAAGCCTATTACCCGCGCTGGACGTAGCCGTAATAGGTCTATGCCCCCGCTCGCCTCGCTCCGTGCTCGGCTCGCTCTTATAAGCCTGCTCTGGCATAGCTGGTTGAGCTGATAAGGCTCTGGCGCCTGCTCTGGAGAGCGAGGGGCTTCCCAAGAAGCCCCGAGCGATATATGCACCTGAGCGCATGCTAACCCCTCAAAAAGTGCTTCTGCGAAGAACTGGGTAACGCTGGGCGTGATATTCGGACAATACCCGCTTTTATAGGAGAACGAGCTAAGTATCGCTGGAGCTGGTGAAATGGTAGTGAAAAAGTGGAGGCAACGAGAATCGGACTCGTGCTTGCAGAATGTCAATCTGCCGTCCTGCCACTAGACGATGCCTCCGTGAAAAATTCTTCGCTGTTAAGGTTAAATAACCAGGGTGTAGCCGTCTTTTGCAACGACAGAATTGCTGAAAATCCTCTTTGCGTCGCGCAGCAGCTCGGCGTCCGTCCTGTGTCTCGCGCTTATGTGCGTAAGCACCAGCCTCTTAACGTGTGCGCGCTTCGCGAGCGCGGCCACCTCCCCCGCAGATGAGTGCATCCTCTGCCTCGCCAGCCCGATCTCAGAGGCCTTGTATGATGACTCGTGTATGAGCAGGTCCGCGTTCTTCGCGGCCACGATCGTGCTCGGCGTCGGGCGCGTATCGGTTGCGTAGACGATCTTCTTTCCTTCCTGCTCCCAGGTGACTTGGCTTAGCGCCACCGTCTTCTTTCCTACCTTTATCCTGCCCTTCTTCTTGAGTTCCGCAAACATCTCCCCTTTTAGCCCCAGCCTCTTTGCCAGTTCCTTCTTGAACCTCAGCTTGCGCGTCTCCCTGAACACGTAGCCGTATGTGGGTATCGTGTGCCTCAACTTGAAGGCCAGCACCTCGTAGTCCCTGCCGGAGTACACAACTCCTGACCTAACCCCCTTTATCACGATCTTGTATCCGATGAGCGCCCTGTCGAATGTTATCAAACTTTGTATGACACGCTCGTCCCCTGCAGGCACAAATATTTCAAGCGGCTCCCTCCTGTTGTTCATCCCCATCGTGCGCACCAGTCCCGCTATCCCTATCGTGTGGTCGCCGTGCGCGTGGCTCACGAATATCGCCTTCACCCTGACCGGGTTTATCCCGTAATCGAGCATGCGGAACTGCGTCCCCTCTCCACAGTCAAAAAGCAGGACGTCGCCTTCGTAGATCACAGCGACGCTGGGCATCTTCCTGGTTATCGTCGGTGCGGAGCCCGCCGTGCCCAGTATTATTGTCTTTATCTGCATGCGCTCATTCTAGCTCTATCGTTATGCTTTTCTTCTTCGCGTCAAGCTTTTTTACCTTTATGCCCCCACGTGCCTGCAGCTCCTCCGCGCTTCTGGCCTTGCTCTTTCTCACGCCCTCGAGCGTCTCATTTATCTCATGCAGGTGCGCGTATATCGCGTTGGCCACCTTTTTGTACTCCTCTCCCTTCTCGCTCATCTCGATCACCTGCTTCCTCAGCTTATCCACGCTTGCGGCCAGTTCCGCGAGCTCTCTCGCCTTTTCTGGGCTCTCCGCAACAGATCTCTCTTCTGCATACAGGCTGTCCATCAACGCGCTCAGCGTTTTGAACCTGCCTTCCCCAACCTCTTTCATCCTGTCAGATACGGCTTCCGTAGCCGGTTTGCCGTGCTGCTGCGGGTATGCGTACTGCGCGCCCTTCTTGACACTCCTCTCCTTGAAGTCCCTGCCGCTGTATACCTGCTCTATCTTTCCCTCGCTGTTGACGATGAGCAGGTTTCCGCCCCCGAACATCTCTATTATCAGCCTTCTTTTCTCCCTGCCCGCGAACCAGATCACGATTATCCTGTCAGAACCGTGCTGCTCCACTGTCTCCACCCTGCTCCCGTCCAGCTTCTTCCTCGCCGCGAGCGCGAATTCCGTGGGCGCGGTCACCCGTTCTCTGAACTCAGTCAGGTTTATCGTGTTCGCGAGGTTGACGTAAACCGCAACCTCCTTTCGTTCCTTGGAGAAAGTTAGGAGGAACGCGCCATCCCCCAACTCGTAGAAGTTCTTGAAATACGAGGAGACAAGCACGCCCAGCTCTCCTGCTATGACCTGCAGTTCAGCGGACGATAGGGCGCGTATCTTGCTTGGCACAGCCGCACTACCTCTTCTTCCTGCCTTCTTCCTTGGTTACCCTGGCGAACTTCGACACCATCGCCTTCGTGCCTCCGTTCTTCTCTTCGAGCACTGCCCCTATCTGCACTATGTCTGCACCAGCCTTGTAGGCCGTGTGCAGCTGTTCCGTTGTTCTTATCCCGCCGCCCACGATGTATGGAACGTTTATCGAGCTCTTCACTGCGCTTATGATGTTGGGAGGTATTGGTCCGAATCCCTGCAGCTGAGGGTTCGACCCGGCGTCGGTTATTATCAGCCTGTGGCCCATGAACTCCCCGGCCGTTGCGAGCGCAGCGGCTATTCTCGGCTTCGCCCTCGGAACGAGGTTGGCGTCGCCCACCCACCCGACCGTGCCTCCGGGCTCCACCACAATATAGCCCACGGGCAGCGGCTCTATGTTGAGCTGCTTTATCAGCGGCGCTCCCAGCATCTGCACCTGCGTTATCCAGTACGGGTTCCTCGCGTTGAGCAGAGAGAGGAAGTAGAATGCATCTGCGTATTTCGTTACCGTCGCGAGATTGCCAGGGAACAGCACGACTGGAACGCTTGACTTCTCCTTGATTCCCTTTGTTACCGTTTCCAGAAGCTCTCCCTGAGCGCCTATGCTGCCGCCTATCAGCACAACGTCGGCTCCGCCCTCGGCGCTCTCTACTCCTGTCTTTATCGCGTCCTGAGGCGTCTTGTAATCCACCGGATCGATGAGCATGAAGAGCATCGAGCCCCTGCTCTCAAGCGTGTCGTTTATGTATCGTTCAACCTTTCCTATTTTCACAGCCATACCCAAAACCTATTTCACCTTGGCCTTATTTAAGAAATCGTTTACCATCTCCCTGCCACCAGTGCGTATGTCTATGTCAGGGGTGAAGCCCAGCTCCTTCCTTATCTTGCTTATGTCTATGACCCTGTCGCCTGTGAGGAACCTGAGCTCGTCGCTGTCCAGATCCTTCGATTTGGCAAGCATCCTGACGAGCAGCTCCTGAACGTGCCTCGTCGGCTTCTTCACGTTGAGCAACTCCGCGGCGAGGTCTATGAGGCCTTCCTGCGTGTACACAGCCCCGTCGCCCACGTTGTAGATCTTGCCAGTGCTTATCTGCGGGTTGTCCTTGATCAGCATCATCGCCTTTATCACGTCCTCTATGTGCACGAGCGCCATGCGGTTCTGGCCGTTGCCTATTATCACCATCTTCCCCTCCTGCACCGCCCTGAAGACCTTGAAGAAGGAGCGCTCGAATCCCGGCCCGTAGATGTTCGCGAGTCTCAGTATGGTGTACGGCACCCCGCTCCTGATTATCTCCTGCTCGGCCAGCATCTTGCTGTAGCCGTATTTGTCAGACGGCATCGTCTTCGCTTCCTCAGTGAGCGATCCGGCCCTCTTGCCCCCGTAGACGCTTATGCTGCTCGTGAATATCATGTGTTTGACCCCCTGCTTCCTGCACGCCTCGACTACGTTCTTCGTGCCCTCTACGTTAGTCGCCATCACCACCTCCGCCGGGGTTCTTGCCACGTGCACCACTGCCGCGAAGTGGAATACGACGTCTGCTCCGTCGCAGCCCTCTTCCAGCACCTCCGTGTCGCTCAGGGTGCCTATGAACGGAACGGTTCCTGGACGCATGCTTCTCACCCTTTCATTCGCTGTCGTCAGCGCCCTCACGTTTGATCCGCTGTCTACGAGCGCCCTGACCATCGCGTGGCCCAGCCTGCCGGTAGCGCCTGTGACGAAAACTGTCTCTGCATGGGCGTTGTCCTGCTGCATACTAGCGTGCCTCCTTCAGTATCCTTGTCGCCAGGAATCTTGCGTATCTCTCGGGAGTCCTGCTGACAGCGTAGTGCTCCCAGTCCTTGCCGAACGGAATGTACACGCTAACCCTCCCTCCCCTCTTCACTATCATGCTCATCTTCTTTCCGCTGTAACCGAGCTGCAGTTCGAATATTATCGACTTCTTCATGCCGCTGCCGTTCAGCAGGGAGCGCAACGCCGTTTCTGGTGCAGACTGCACCACCGCGTTCTTCACGAGTCTTGTGGCGCTCTTCACGCGCCCTAAAACCCTCTTGCCCGCATCCTTGCCGTCGCCGTGCGCCTCTGCGCACAGCATCTTTATCGCCTTTATCTGACCCCTGTTCTCGCGTATGTAGTCTTCGGAGCGGTCTATGCTCACTGCGTAGCCCACGCCCTTTGCCTCCTGCAAAAATGCAGGGAGCGCGGACCTGTGGTCGCGTATCTCCAGCCATACGAACACTCCGTAGTTCCTCGCCGTTGTCAGTATCTCGTTCACATTCTTCTCCGCTACCTCGTCGGATATGTCGAAGCCTATCTGGTCCAGGGGCACCTGTATGCTCGCCTTCAAGCCCAGCCTTGCGATGCGCCTTATCAGCTCAAGGTACGTCGTGGTTGCGTATCTTGCCTTGGTGCTGTCGTGCGCGCTCTCGCTCAGGAATGCTATCGAGACCGGCAGCTTCCTGTCGTTCAGCTCCCTCGCCTTCTCGATCGCGGAGCTCATGGTTGTGCCTGCTATGTGCCTTCTTATCAGCCTGTAGAGCAACCTTTCGGCTATCGCATGCTCCGCCAAAGTAACCCCTAAATAATAGGAATACTATGCTTTATTATCCTATTTAACTCTGATTAGCGGGAAATCCCGCATGCTTCAGCGGTGGGATGAAAGCGAGGGCGGAAAAAGAAGATGAACATGGTCGCATATAACGGCTAAAGAAATAATAATTTGAAGGTCGTAAAAGAAGACGTGGATACTTCAAGAGCCTACCGATATAGGCTTTACCCTGATTCTAAAAGACAAAGAAAGATAGATGAACAGATAGAAAATTCTCGTCTTCTTTACAACAAGCTCCTTGAAAAGGCAAAGGCGGAATACCAGAAGACCAAGAGTCTCAGCATCAAACCTTCTATATTCAACCGATTTCTAAAGGAGGCAAAGACCGAGAACAACGAATTCTCAGGACTTTATTCACAGGTTCAGAGAGACGTATATTTCCGCCTCATCAAGGCATACCAGAACTTTTTCCGAAGGGTCAGAGAGAGGAAGGCGGGGAAGAAGGTCAAGACAGGCTTCCCTCGTTTCAAGGCGAAGGGCAGTTATGTTTCGATAACCTATCCGCAGTTCGGCTTCCGCATAGACAAAGAGAGGAAATGCCACATGCTCCGCGTCTCGAAGGTAGGCGGCATAAAGATAGAACTCCACAGGCCCCTCGAAGGAAATGTCAAGACGCTCACGATAAAGAAGGAGGCAGGAAAGTATTATGCAATCTTCTCAACGATAAATGAGATTGAACCTCCGAAGGTCAAGGATACGAACCCAGTCGGCATCGACATGGGCCTGGAGACCTTCGCCACGCTCTCAGACGGCAGGAAGCTGATGAAGCCCAACTTCGCAAGGAAGGCTGAAAAGCACATCTCCAAGTGGCAGAGGATTGTCGCCCGCAGGGAGAAAGGCTCGAAGAGGAGGGAGAAGGCGAAGCTCAAACTCGAAAGGGAATGGCAGAGTGTGAACAACCAGACAAAGGATTTTGTTTTCAAGGCAGTAGGCGAACTGATTGATTCGGGGTATACCTCATTCGCAGTCGAGGGGCTGCACATACAAAACCTGCTTCAGAATCACAGGCTTGCGAGGTCAATACAGGGTGCCTCGTGGAACAGGTTCATACATGTGCTCTCATGCAAAGCGGAAGAGGCTGGCATGAAGGTGACCGCGGTAGACCCAAGTAACACGTCGCAGACATGCAGCGAGTGTGGCGCAACGCAAACCCTTTCACTTTCTGATAGGGCATTCGACTGCGCTTGCGGCTACCACGCAGACAGGGACATAAACGCAGCAAAGAACATACTCAACAGAGCTACTGCGGGACACGCAGTAAGTCACGCTCGTGGAGACTTGACCTCTACGATACAACAGGTATCGCAAGTCGGGTCGCAGAAACGAGAACATACTCCGCATGAAGTATCCACAATATCAAATGCGGAGGAAGCCCACAGCCTTTAGGCGTGGGAGGATGTCACATGGTTTTATGCTGACGTTAAGCAGACACGCGGGCACGGGCGGCTCCATCAAGAAATCTCCGGAAGATTTCATCGTAAAGGAGATAACGAGCAGGGGCGTGGTGCTGCAGCCCAACACCGCATACGACGCAGCGTCGCTTGGCGCGGAGGAGGCGCATGACGGCAAGCACATAACCTTCGTGCTCCAGAAGAGGGACTGGAACACGGTAGACGCGCTGATCGCGATAGCAAAGAAGATGGGCCACGGACGCAAGTCCATAGCGTACGCGGGCTCCAAGGACAAGAAGTCAGTGAGCGTGCAGCTCGCGAGCGTCTTCCATCCCACTGACTTCGATATGCGCAGCGTGCACATAAGCGACATAAGCATAAACGGGCAGTGGAGGAGCAACGGCGTGGAGCTGGGGCAGGAGCTGGGCAACGCGTTCGAGGTTAGCATCGAGGACGCATCACAGGCGGGGAACGCGGAGGCGATAGCCGGGGAGCTCAACGGCCGCATGCCCAACTACTTCGGCGAGCAGAGGTTCGGAGGAAGGGGCAACAACGCGGACATAGGCGCCGCTATTCTCGAGGGCGACTTCGAAGGCGCTGTGCTCGAGTATCTCACCTCCACCGCAAATGAGAGGAACAAGACAGTGACCGAGGCGAGGACCCGGCTGAGGGAGACGCTGGATTTCGCCGAGGCGCTGAAGGGTTTTCCGAGATACCTGCGCGGCGAGAGGAAGGTGCTCTACTACCTCTCCCGCTATCCAGGCAACTACGCGAACGCGCTCAGGCTGCTGCCGAGGGGCATATCGATGATGTTCATACACGCCGTGCAGTCTCGCATCTTCAACGACGAGCTCGAGGCGAGGATAAGGAAGATGGACTTCAAGAGCGCCGTGTCTGCAGGAGCGGATTTCTACGGCTTTCCCGACATGGAGCATGTCGGAGCGGGCCTCGAGTTTCCTTTGGGGGCTATCGTCGGATACGAGACCAAGGAGGAGGAGCTTGGCGAATACGCCAGGGCTTCGCTGGAGCGCATGCAGATATCAAAGGACGCGTTCGCGATCAAGCCGATGCCCGAACTCTCGATGAAGGGGGCACACAGACCTCTACTCTGCCCTGTGAAGGATCTGACATACTCACTCGGCAACGACGTGCTCAGGCTCAGCTTCTCCCTTCCAAAAGGCTCGTACGCCACGGTGCTGATAGAAGAATTTGTCAAACGCGGATAAAAGAAAGGCGGCCAGGCAAAAGATACGCGGATCGATCTGCTCGAACCCCAAAGTTGTCTCTTTATTCTAGAAGTCCTAAAAACTCCTCAAGAGTCAGATCGGTTTCCCTTATTATAGTCCGAAGGGTTCCTCTAGGCACTTCTTTCCTATTGGGTACAACTGCGATTTTGCGCTTGGCAACATTCACTATATTTAATTGTATCTAGTCAACATCGCCGGGGTTGGGATTTGAACCCAAAAGCCCGTAAACGGGCACTGGTTTTCGGGACCAGCGCGATGACCAGATTCTGCCACCCCGGCATCGATACGTATCTTAAGGCTTAATTAATATAAGCATCTAATACCTGTATTTCGCAACAATAGGGGGCTAGATTGAGGTTGATTCCTAACGGAGTTTTGTCCAGAGTGGCGCTGATCGCTCTCTTCTTCATCCTGACCTCCGTAAGCCTGATATTCTCGGTGTACCTGATAATAACTGCAGACAGCCCGTTTGTGTACGTGGTGGCAATATCTTTCACAGTGCTGTCCCTTGTGTCAGGAGTGTTCAACATAGTATCTTCCTATTCCTACTTCCGCTCCTATTTCTACACAGAATACCTCGACAAGCTGAAGAGCAAGCTCAAACCAATGAAGAGCTATCCGAGCGTGGCCGTGGTAGTGCCGGTATACAACGAAGAACCGGAGATGCTGGCGAAGAACCTGGCCAGGTTCAGAGAACTGCGATACAACAAACGCAAGCTCAGGTTCTACGTGCTCGATGACTCAACAAATCCTGGCATCGCGAACGCCACGAAGCGCATCAGCGCCGAGAACGGTGCAGTGTACATGCACAGGGACAAGCGCGAGAACTTCAAGGCAGGAGCCATGAACGAGATGCTCAAGAAGACCAACGAGGAGTTCCTCGCGTACTTCGATTCGGACGAATACCTGACCGATAAGAACTTCCTGCTGGATCTGCTTCCGTACTTCCAGGATCCGAAGGTATCTTTCGTGCAGACAGAAAAGAGGTCTGCGAGGGGCACGTTCTTCTCAGACACGGTCGATCTCTTCGACGCGCTCTTTTTCAAGCTCATACAGCCGTCGAGGGTGATGAACGGCACCGCCCTCTTCGCGGGCTCGTGCGCCATAGTCAGGAGGTCTGCGCTCGAAGAAGTTGGCGGCTTCCCGCCATACATCACCGAAGACACATTCTTCAGCTTTGAATCAGATGCGCACAACTTCAAGGGGCTGCACATACCCAGGGTCTACGCTCTCGGCAAGCCCATGACCAGCTTCACCGAGCTGGCGCAGCAGCAGTGGCGCTACAACTACGGAGACACCCAGTTCCTCTTCTACTTCTGGAAACGCAGGAAGGCGAGTACACGGGCAGCGCTCTCTGCGCTTTCCAAAATAGATTACACGGCGCACGGCTTCGGCCTCAACTACCTCTCCTCGATACTGATACTCTTCACTGTTGTATCCATGCTTATAGTGCTCTCCGCCGCGCCTTTCGCTTTCGCCTCGATAAAACAGGTATTCGCGCCTCCGTATACGGCGCTCAACCTCGAGATACTCGGCATAACCGCCTTCCTGCTCTCCATATTCATACCTGTCGCGCTTACAAAGGCGTACTTCAACTCCTACTCCAAGGGCGTAATGATGTTCACGCTGAACTTCGCCCTCTCGTTCATCAGGCTCAAGGGAGCGCTCGCCGCGGTGCTCTCTCAGACGCCGCGCTGGCCCAAGGGCAGCATGCAGCTGCTGCGCTCCAATCCCGCGCTCACTGCGCTCACAAAGGCTCCGCTCGAGATAGGGTTCTCTGTGCTCCTCTTCGCCACAAGCTTCATAGCATTCCTCGTGTACAACATCTCTGGCGCGCTGTGGCTGCTCTGGTATGGAATACTCTACAGCTCCGCCTTCTTCTTCTTCGCAAAATATCACTGACGCGATTCAATGATCTTCCTGAAGAAGCATCTTGCTGAGGAGGGTGCGATAATAGCCATGTGCGACGAGGAGCTGATAGGCATGGTGCTGAAGCAGGGCAGGCTGCTCATAGATCTTGACAGGTACGCCGCGTTCTACAAGGGCGAGCTCGTGAGCGAGGAGAAGGCGAGCGCGATGGTAGACGGCGCGGAGATACGCTCTGCTAACATAGTGGGCGAGAGGTCGGTGGCCGTGATGATGAACAAGGGCATCGTGGCAGAGGGAGACGTGAAGAAGGTGGGCGACGTCCCATTCGTCCAAATATTCAAGATGGACTTCTAGATCCGCAGACAGCGCCACAGAGGGCTTTGTTTAATAATTGCTGATTTCTAAACACTTTCAGCGATTTTAAAACGAGCTTGGCATATAGCCGAGCTCCATTTAGAAGTCATTCCTTGTTTGTGTATTTTCTCGCTGCTGCGAACAGAGCGGCTGTCAATGCTGCACCAACAGCAGCTACACCAACTTCTGCAACTACGCCTCTAAGACTGGAGCTAAAAGCATTATAGAAATCTATGCCCTTAGATAGTATTATCGCCTTATCCATTGTTTGTTCCGCGCCAAAAGCACCAACGGCATACAATGCAATTCTACTCACATGTCCTTTTACAGTCATTGAATCACGAAAATATTGTATATTTCTCCCTTCATATATGTTGATTAAATTTACAAACTATATAAGACGATTTGTTATTTTGATTTTTAACAAATTCGGCAATTATTAAACAGATTTTCGATTTTTAAACAAAGCCGCCACAGAGCCAATCCTTATTAATGGGCGGTCCCAGTGTCAGAGCGATAACGTGACGAACGATACGAAAGAACAGAAGGAAAGACGCGAGTCCGCAAAGGAGCGCTTGAAGGACATACTGGAGGCTGTGCAGAAATCACTTCATAGAAAGGAGGAAGCGAAGACGATAGTCATAAAGATGGACAAGACGGATCTCGACATTCGGGGCTAGCGCTACTGCTGTTTCTTCAGCCTGAGTATCGCGGCGGCGTTGTCTCCGCCCGTCTCTTCCAGAGTCCTCCTTACAAGTTCAGCGTCACGCACGCCAGTCTGCTCCTGGACAAATGCTACATCATCGTCGCTAATCTCCGGCTTGCTCCTATCAACTTCACGTACGTTTCCGCTTATCTGGAAGCTGCGCATCCCCTGGCCCTCCACGAGCGTGACCTGCGGCTCGTCCACTATTATGTCTCTGTCGTTGCAGCGTATTATGACCTGCACGCTCTCTATCTCGGTGCTCTTTATGCCTAGCTTATCAAGCATCCCCTGCAGCTTCTTCGGATCTACGTTCGGAAACATCGAATCAACCATAATGGACTCCGCGGGATTCGAACCCGCAACCTTCCGCCTGCAAAGCGGACGCGCTACCGTTGCGCCAGGAGCCCTCCTCAACTTCAACGGTTTCTCTCAATATAAAGCTAATGCTTAAATATAGCAAGAGCCACTATTTAAACTGGGGTAGTGAGATGGTTGTGGGAGTAAAGCAAGATGACAAGTGGAAAGCTTCTCTTGGCAAGACAGGAAACGAGGAGAAACCAGCTGAGATGGCGGAGAGGATGAGCAGCCTCTTCGGAGTTGAGCTGACAACCATAGTGGATTCATTGCCTGCACGCATAGCCGGACAGAAAGCAGAGGAACAGGAGGCAAAGAGCAGGATGGATGCGGCCGACCAGAAAGTGAAGACCGAGCTCCAGAAGCTAAGCGCAGACCAACGTTCTGGCTACGACGACATGCTTGCCATGAGAGGCATGCTGGAGACCAAGAGGATGGCGCTATCCGAGCTTGTAAATGACGACGCGTCGCCCAAGGAATCGATAAAGGGAGAAGCTGATGCGATAGAGGAGCTTGAGAATGAGATCGAGGCGAGGCAGACGCAGCTACCCGAATCGCTGAGAAAGGCTGACGAGAAGGCGCAGGAGAGCAGGAACAGATATGTGTATGAACTGAGCGAGCGCAAAGCGCTTGAAGAGAGTGAGAGGAAGTCCTCAGAGCTGCTGAATCTGGAGTTTGACAGCGCATTCGAAGAGGCGCGCGAGAAGGCGCAGGAGGGTAGGACGAATCAGGACGGGACTAAGGAGTTGGGAATCAAGGATCTTGCCGGACAGTTCGGCAAGGGCAAATACGCGAACATAGACGAGTATCAGAGCATGCTGAAGCAGGAGGGCAAGAGGCTGGATGCCAAGGCCAAGGCGCTATGGGGCGAGGGCACGGAGCTCGGCACTCTGGATGCTCTCTTCCATGAACTGCAGCAGTACCAGAACAAGAGCGGCAGGGGCGGCAGGCTATATGCACTCGGGCAGCACTTCGGGCTGGAGAGCAAGACCGGTCAGGCGCGCAAGGTGACAGACCTCTCCAAGCTGCTGGACAAGGCCGAGATAAGGAAGGCAATTGAGGAGTATGAGGAGATAACAATAAAGAGGAACGCGATACGTGCTGCGCTGGAAGAGGGCAAGAAGGGTGCATACGGCACCTACACGTTCATCAACAAGATGGCCGACGGCGACGCCGACGAGCTCAAGAAGTACGGCCTATCCAACTCGGTGATACTACGCACCCCAGAGGTCCTACTGGAGGAAGCTAACGAAGAAGCCAAAGATAAGCTGGAAGCATTGGTGGGCAGGCGCGTAGATGAGGTAATCGAGAAATTCAATAGCAAAAAGACCAAACCCTCAACCGACGAGCGCAAGCGCCTCAACGGAATGTTCCAGCAGGTCTATGTGGAGGTGGCATACGCTCTGCCGCAATCCTTCTCTAACCTAAGCGAGTCAGACAGAAAGACGCTCGAATATCAGAGGCGGAGGCTTGACGAAACTATAGACAAGTTCTGTAAGCGCTTTGACATAAAGCAGGAGAAGAAGAACATGACCCAGGAGTACGTGGACACGATGGTAGATCACTTCCAGGATATGGTCAAGTGGGATGAGAGCGAGCTTATCGAGCGAAGCATGAAGACCTATTGGGATGTGGTGAGCATCTTCTCCAGCGCCAACAACATCAGCGTACGGGAAGCGGACGAGACCCTGAACGATTGGGTGGCGAGGCATCTGGCTCTTGCCATGGCATTCAGGAACGCAGGGCTGGAGACTGCGAAGGGGCCTTTGCAGAAGGGGTTGGAGATTGCAGCCGTAGCCACAACTGACTAACGAATGTACGTGGCACGCTGGCTCTGTCGTAGTCTATTGGCCCAGTCCGACCACTGCGCGTTTGCATACCTTTAAATAGTTTAGCCCTGCAAACAGATTCGTTCGGGAAATTCCGAAATGGTGCCCATCATGGCGAAGAAAGAAGACGACGAAGACACGAACAACGACGACAGCGACGACGAAGACTCAGATGACGACCTCGACGACGCGGACGAGGGCGACGACGACTTCGACAGCGACGAGTCAGAAGAGTTCTAGACCAGATTAGCATTTCTGCTGTATAAGAAACAGGGTCAGCGTCGCCCCACACGCTACTTCTTGCCCCGCTTGGCGTGTCTCCTTACCCAGTCCGTCTTTCCACTCTCAAGCGTATTCGCTATGTCCGTGGCTCTCTCAAGCCCCGACTTGCCCTCCTCATTTTTGTCTGTTATCGCATGGTAGAGTCGGGAGTTTGCCACAGGGCTGGAGACGTGCTTGTCCCACCACTTCTCTTCGCCCTCCCATCTGTCCGTTCGCATCTGTGTCACAGTGGGCACCTGGCCCATTCTCTCCTCTACCATCGCATTGACGTTAGTCCCGCCTATCATTCCATTTTTGGGTTCGTAGAATGCATGCACGAGTTTTGATACCCTATCTCGTGCACGGCCCATCGTCTCCTCAGACGCGCCAGCCGCCCCTCCCGCCGCCAGCGCCGCCATGCCTATGCTCACACCTGCTTGCTGGGTTTGTTTTTCGAGCTCCTTCCCCAACGCCTCTATCTTTGCAAAGTCGGTAAGCTTTGCCCTCAGTTCCTCGCCTATCTGGTTTATCCTTTTCCCTTCTCCGCGGGTCAGATCGTTTACGCCTCTTCCTTTCTTCGCCGCATCCGCAACTATCTCTGCTCGTTTAGCGGCGGCTTTACCAAGCTCATACTTCGTTGCATCTGCTGTAGCCGCGAACTCCAGCTCAGACCCAAATGCAATCTTGCTCTTGCTTACAAGCCCCAGCAGCTGGCTGGCGTACTTGCCTTTGTCCTCTGTCTCCGCTTCTCTGTATCTTTTCAGTGCCCTTTCGTATGCGGCATTGTGTGAAATTTGACTTCCCTTGCCGCCCATCGCATGGCCTATACCCACGCCAGCCACAGGCGTGGCCATTCGCATAAATACACCAAGCCCGGTTCTTGTTTTGTTAAGTCTTCCTACCTCTTTTGCTTCCTGTGTCTTGCCGGCCAGCCTCTTATCTATGAGGTTTGTGAGCGCGTCGGTGTGTTGCCTTTCTAGTTTGGCCTGAGTCCGTGCATTCAGCTTTCCTCCTGCCTGCTGTCCGAGCGACTTTCCTCCCTTGCTGGTCAAGCTCCCCGCCGCTCCCGCGAACCTTCTGCCCGAACCCAGCGCCTTGGTGGGCGCCTTGCTGAACGCCGTCTTGCCAAGCATCGAGCCCCTTCCGGCAAGCCCAGCCCCGGCCACGCCAGCCATGGTGCCTATCCCGAATATCTTGAGTATGTCGTAGCCCCTCGTGAGGCCCGCGGCCGCAGCCATGAGTATGATTATTACCAAGACTGGGAAAAGAGCGTCAATCGCTCCGAACGTCAGAACAATCTGAACCAGCACGTACCCACTTCCCGATATATATTGTGCGTTTTTTCCTATAAATAGGTATCATTGAAGCTCTATCGTCGTCTGCGCGCCCCCTTCTTGGTATCTCTCTGCATGCCGCGCTTCTCAATGGCCCATCCCAGCAGCAACGCCATCGCCATGCCTACCAACACCTCAGCCGGATCCAGGTTTCCGTACGTCAGCTCGAAGAGCCCGATATGGAAGGTGGCGCTCGTCGCGTTCGCCGGAGCGTCGTAGTAGTTGAGTTCATTGACTGTTATCCCGCTGCCCGCGAAGTGCGGGTATACGCTGTTGGCCGCGAAGGCGAGCGGGACCACGGTAGCCTGCACCGGCTGCGGCGACGGGTAGCCGTAGAACGAGGCGGTTATCGAGTCGGCCCTGCTGCCGCATGCCTGTATGCTGGCGTTGAACTCCCCGTTCGCGTTGGTCTTCGCAATCGCGAAGAGGCCTAGCTGGGAGGTGCACTCGCCAGTGCCGTTGAGGTATATGGGCATGCAGTACTGTGAGTTGCTGCTCGCAGGCCTCTGCGCCAGGCACGATGCGCTGAAGCCGAGGCTGTCGTACTCTGACTGCTGCGCGCAGTACGAGTAGCCGAAGTTATTGAGGCACTGCTGCAGGTCGCTGTACTGCGTCTGCGTGCCCGGGGTGTTCAGCTTGTCCGCGCACGTCTGCAGCACGCCTGTGTTGGGGCAGGAGTAGCCGAGGTTGTAGCTGCCGTATATGTTGCACCTCGTTATGCTCGACTGTAGCAGGCTGTTTGGCGGCGGGCTGCACACGCCGAGGGAGTTGTACGACGGCGCGTAGGTGTAGAGGTCATACGGCGCCTGCCTGCCGCTCACCGGGTTGTAGAGCCGGCAGTTCTGCGCGTTAACGTCGGAAGAGTTCGCGGAGTAGGCGCAGAATATCGCGTTCTGCGCCACCGCTGGATCCAGGCTCTGCGGATTGTAGTTGAGGTAGTCCAGGTTCGTGTCGTAGTAGAGATAGATGTCGTTGTTAGCCAGCGGCGCGAAGCTAGTGCCCAGATTATAGTAGGTGCCCGCGGTGCCGATCACGTTCACCGTCGTCTGGTTGGCGTTGCCCTGCGACACGCTGGTGTCCACGTTCAGCGAGACGCTTATCGTGTTAGCTATGTCGGCGTCGATGGGCGCGTAGATCCTGTTCCCGAACCTGTCCGTGAATACGTATATGAGCCTGTTGTACCCGTACAGCTGCCCCGAGTAGGCGCTGGCCGGGAACTGGCTTCCGCCTGTCACGCTGTATCCCTGCCTGTTTATGTTGAGCGCGAGCCCGCTGTCATATACTGCCTGCTGGTAGATCTCGAAGAGGCTGACAGTTGTGGGGTTCTGAAGCACATCGTACGAGAACGAGGCGACGCCGCTGGGCGAGATTGGCGTGCCGCCCGGCAGCTGCGACGCGCCCGACGCAGGCGTCGAGACCGTCCCGAAGGTGCTGTATCCTCCTCCGCCCGCCTGCCTGTAGCTGTTCACCTGATATGTGTACAGGCTGTTGTATCCTATGACCGCCTGCCTGTTTGAAGCGCAGTTTATCGCTCCCCCGGTTCCCGATCCTGTGCAGCCTGTAGTAAGGTTGGAGTACACTATGCCGAAGAGCCTGTCGTTCTGTATGTTGTACAGTATCTGCGGCGGCACCACGAGGCCGAAGTCCGAGAGGTTTGGTATGAAGTAGCCCGCCGGCAGCCCCGTGCTCTCGTTTGCGAGATACGTAGCGCCGCCCTCCAGCGCGCTGCCTATCTGGTTGCTCTGCGAGTTGACGAGAGAGTAGCTGTATACAGTCTCGCTCGACTGCGAGCTGCTTCCCTGTGTGGAGAAGACGCCGCTGGTCGGGCAGCCGTTGCCGTAGTCTTCGGAATCCACCACCTTTATGACCCCGCTGCCCGCCGGGTTCTTGCCTCCGTACGGTACTGGGTTGCCCCACGTCTGGCTTATCGAGTAGGTGTACCTGTAGGGCACTATGAGCGACCCGCTTATCTGGCTGGTCAGGCTCTGCCCTGTCCCGGATGTGGGCGTCGAGGTCGCGCTTCCTGCGGCCGGAGCAACGAAGAGCTGCACGCTCGAGCTCTTGCCGTTGTAACCGCTCGTCGCCGTCACGTTGTAGCTGGCCGGAGGGCTGAGCGAGGTCAGCGACGGGCACGTCTGGCTGTCTATGGTGAACGAGGTGCTGTTGCCCGATGATGGGCTTGGCCCGCTCGTGCACATCTGCGTTCCGCCGTTGTCTACAGTTATGGTTATGGCGCCGGTCTCGTTAGGAGGAAGCTGCGCGTACACCGCGTCCTCGGTGCCCAGCACGAACACCTGGCTCTGGAGCGAGATGAAGGGTATGTCCTGCACGTCCAGCGTGCTGGTGGTTGTGGCTACGGTGCTGCCGTTCTGGCCTGTCTCTGTCGCGTTTATCTCGTAGCCGTTCGCGGGGCTAAGGCAGCCGACCGGATTTGGCGGGGATGAGGAGCAGATGTAGTACACGGCCGTGCCCACTCCTGCCTGGCTGCTGGCGACCTGGGTGCCAGAGCTGTTCTGTATCGTTATCTGCACGGTGTTGCTCGTGCTCGAGGCTGTGGCCGTTATCCTGTCGCTCTGCCCCCAGCCGACAGGCGAGGACTGTATGGAGAGCGAGGGCGGTCCCGCTTTGTAGCTGCTCGTCGAGCTACCGCTCTGCAGCCCCGGCAGATAAGACGAGTAGAACTGGCCGGTGCTGGTCAGCGTCGAGGCCGAGCCCAGGTTCTCTATGTACTTGAACGGATTGTCGACGGTGTAGACCGGCGCAGCCAGCCCAGACACCTCCGAGAGGTAGGTGCAGACGCCTGGCAGGCTGGTGTCCATGAAGCACGCGTATGGCGCGTAGCCTCCGAGGATCTTGGTGTAGTTCTCTATCTGCGCGCCCGCGGTTATGAGGTCGTTGTACGTGTTGGGGCTATAGAGGTCGCACGCCCCGAAGGTGGGGCAGTTGTAGTTGTGGAGGTGGTAGGTGTTGAATATGATGTCTGCCGTCTGGTTGAAGTTCACGGTGAAGCCCGCGCTGTATCTTGGCGCAAACCCTGACCCCGTGCCGTTGCTCGGCCACTGGTACGCGCCGTTGCCAGTGTTTCCAAAAGCGTCGCTCCCAGAGCCTGTCTGCACTGCGTCAATCGCTGGCCCTATCGGCGGATACGCGAGCGCGCCGTCCGGCAGGTTGCTCGGGTTCCAGAGGCAGCCGGCGCCGGAGCCGTAGTTCGCGCAGAACGTCGTGGATGCGGGGTTCGCAGTGGCTGATCCGTTGACCACGCCAAGTTCCTTCGAGTAGTAGGCTGTGCCGTAGAGCCCTAGCTCCTGCCACTGCTTCAGCGTCATGGGAGTGACATTCGCTGACAGTATCCAGCCGTACGGCGGGTAGACCTGGCCGGAGCCGTAGTTGCCCGTGGCGAGCGAGTAGTAGGTGCCCGCCTGTCCGGTGCTCGCCGAGACGCATTGGTATGATGTGCCCTGGTATCCCTGCCCATTCGTGTTCTGGGCGCAAGGTTGCGTCGCCTGCGCTACGCATCCTGTTCCGCAGATCGGCGTCTCGGCGGAGCTGCACTGGAAGCAGCTCGTTTCCGGAGAGCCGACGGGCTCCTGTACGCAGAGTCCGGCCTGCGGCACGCCGCAGCTTGACTGGGTGAACATGTCGTTGAAGTGCGAGGGGCTGATTGGCGCGTTTGCGCCTGTGGAGTTGAGCGCGCGGAGCACGAGCATGTCGAAGAACGTGCCTGTGTAGCTGTTCTGGCAGCCGAGCCCTCCGGGGCACGTGTGCTCGACTCCGATGCTTCCTCCCCAGTTGTCGAGCACGTAGAGGTAGCCGTTGACATCGTAGAGCCCGAGGGGGTGATGGTTCGCGGCGACGTCAAGGTCGTTCGCGTTCCAGGCGATCTGGCCGGTGTCGCTCGCGTGCGAAGGATACTGGAGCACGTTGAACGCGACGTACGGCGTTGCGCACTGGGCCCCTCCGCTGCTGCAGTCGAATCTCACGCCGTCGAGCCCGCCCTGCCAGAGCCACTGCGCTACGTTCAGCGTCGCCTGCTCCCCAGACGTTATGCTGGTCTGGTACGCCAGGCTTATCGTGCCCTGCTGTGAGAGGTCGTTACCCGAGAACTGGTAGAGGTAGCCGCTGCTCTGGTTGGCGCCGAAGACTATCTGCCCCGTCGGCGTCGCCGCTATCTCGCTCAGTACGGGCGCGCTGGAGTTGACGGCGAAGTCATAGGTAACGTGCGCCGACATCGTCGGCGATGACCCCCATAGGATGAAGCCGTTGCTGTCCTGCGGGAACGAGAGCTTGATTATTCCAGGGTAGTAGGTGCCGCCCTCGTGGATCTGGCCGGTGACGAAGACGCTGCCGTCATCAGCGACGCTTATGTTCATAGGAGTGAACGTCGCCCCGCGCCAGGCAATGCAGCCCTTCTTGGCGGTGCAGTGGCCGAGCATGTATGCCAAGAACGAGCTGAAGAAGCCGTTGAGGCTGACCTTGTTTATGTCGTACGTGCTCTGGCTCTGCAGGCTTATCACGTTCGCCCAGTAGTTGTTCCAGTCTGTGCTCCAGCTCGCGCTGCTTGTGGTCTGCTGTCCGCCGAGCACCGTCTGCGGAGTTGGCAGATAGGTGGACGTGTTGTAGTAGCCCCGCGGCACCAGCCTAAGCACGTTCAGGTAGTACGTGCTTCCCGACTGGTTGAGCACGAAGATGAAGTCGTTGGGCAGGGCGGCGATGGACATGGGCGCAGGTACCTGTGGGTTGTACAGCTGGCCGCCGTGGTGCGCTAGCGCGTTGAGGAGCCCCTGCAGGTTGGTCTTTCCCTGGAGTATCATCTTGTCAATGTTCTGGAGTATCTGGCCTATGGAGCCGAGCGCACCTCCGGTTCCAGTAGGAGAGGAGATGAGGTTGCCGTTGTAGTTGGCGAGGAAGTCGCCGAACGTGTCGAGTGGCAGGGGATCTGTGTTGTTGTTCGGTATCTGGTAGTACCAAGGCGAGAAGAGGTCGTACGAGTCGGCCATCTGCTGCCCGTCAGGCGCCTGCATGAAGTAGTTGTAGGTGAAGTACGGCACCACGTTGGCGTTGAACTGCGCCGTGCCTATGCTCGTGCTGCCCGCAGGCTGGTTCGCAGCGGTGTAGGGAACGTAGTAGTTGCTGACGCTCTGCAATGACGTCGTCTCGGAGTAGTTGTACTGGTACTGGCATGTGTACGTCTCCAGCGTGCTCGTGGGGCTCGTGGTGGATGTAGATGTGCTCGTGGACGTAGAGGAGGATGTGGAGGATACGGTAGTGCTCGTGCCGGTTCTTACGAATCTCGGCAGGGAGGTGTTTAGCGCGGCGCTGCCGTTGGCCGCCACACCTCCGGATGAGAGTGCTGTGGACGCGCCGTTCTCTGTGATATCGTTGTCGCTGCTCACCGGCACGTCCCAGACCTGGGTTATAAGGGGCTCGGCGGTAGCGGTTACGGTATCCTTCTGATAGCTGCTGAGATTCGCGTACTTCGCGTTCCAGCTCCATACGCCGTGCTGCGCATAAGAGGGCACCTGGCCGAAGATGTTGGTGTTCGTGGAGAAGCCGTTGGCTATAGCGTCGCCTCCGCCCTCAAGCATCGGCGAGTAGCCGAAGTCGTTTATGGTCAGCGCAGAAAGATTCTGCTGCCTCAGCGGCATGACCGTGGCGTTGGCTGCCTGGGTGGTGTTCCACGTGATCTGAGTGGGCAGGGTGAGCGTCGACTGGAGCGGCAGCCCGTTGTTGAGGCATGGGTCTCCGGCGACGAACTGGTACTGGCCCGAGTCTGGATAGGAGTAGAAGAGGCTTTGGTCTATCGTCCCGATGTTCTGGTTCTTGGAGTTTACCTGGTCAGGGGAGAGCGGGCAGGTGAGCAGCCATGGCACGCTCGCGCCGTTGCTCGCGTTGACCGAGCCCGCGGGGGAGGCGGCGGAGCCTGTGGCCGTCGAACTTTCGCTTATCCCTCCCCCGGCGTTATAGTTGGTGGTTAGCGTCTCCTGCGCGTTGCACGTGACGGTAGTCGATGCCGGGCAGTTGCCGCTCGTGCATATCGCTATAGAGCTGCTGCAGCCGCTCTGCGGTGTGGACGTTTCGAGACTACAGGAGTTGTTGCACGTGCCGGATCCGCTTCCTCCCGGAGAGGGTGATGGAGGAGACTGGGGCGATGAGATAACGCAGCATGTCTGAGAGCAGTCGGAAGACGAAACCTGCTGTCCACTGTCTGCTTCGCAGGCGGAGGACGAGGTGCAGATACCGCCCTGAGAGGAGCACGTCCTGCCGTTGAACGTTATCGTAGTGTAGGCCACAAAAACGCCACCCTCAGCCTGCAGCGTACTCGTGCCGCCACTGCCCCCTACCGTGTACTGCACGCTGCACGAGCCGCTGGACGAGGTGGTGCACGTGTTGACTCCGCCGTAAAACGCGCCAGAGGCGCCAGAATACGGAGTGAAGTAGACCAGGGTTCCCGCCGAAAGCGTAGACGTGTCTGTTGCAGCAGTGCATGTGGTGTATGCGCCTGAGGCCTCCGGGTTCGGAGAGCACGCGACGGCTATCGGAAAGTTTGCGGCGTTAAGCTGCTGTGCTAGGAGGAGAGTTAGTGCGAGAAAGGCCAATACCGCGAAACGTCCGCTTGCTTTCAGCATGCAAACGCTGTAATAGATGTATATAAGGTATAAATAACAAGCGACTGGCTACCTGCTAAGAACCCGCTCGTACACCTGCTCTGCGTTGTCAGCAGAGAACCTGCGCACAACCTCCTCTCTCTTTCCCATCGCCTCGCGCTCGTATCTCGCGCTGTTTTTCAGTATTCGGTTGAGCATGGGGCCCAGTTCCGCCTCAGGAACCTTTATGCACATGCGCTTCACCTCGCTCGGCAGGGAGGTTGTGTTTGCTATCACGACCGGAACCCCGAGCGCAAGCGCCTCTACTGTAGCAAGGGAGAGGCCCTCCCTCGCAGATGTCATCACCAGCGCCCTCGACTCCAGCAGGCTCTTGAAGAGCTCGTCGCTGCTGAGCGACTGCCTGAAGGTCACCTGCCCCCGTGCCTCCCGCTCTGCCAGCCCCCTGAGCTTCTCGAGGTCTGGGCCGGTGCCGACCACGAGAAGCCTTGCCCGCGTCTCTGCCACAGCCTTTATCGCGAGCTCGACGCGCTTGTGGCCCACGAGCCTGCTCACCGAGATGAACTGGTTCTTCTTCCCGTGCCTTATCTTAGAGTGCTGCCTCACTTCCTCGCTGTCCACCGCCACGGGGAATGTGACTATCCTGCCTCTGCTTATGCCCAGCTCCTTCTCCAGCAGGCTGGCCGTTGTGCTGACGTTTGCTATGTTCACGTCCGCCATGCGCGCGCTCAGCCACTCTACAATATAGCCTCCTATCCCAAGACCCCTGAGGTAGCGCTTCCAGAACCTCATGTCCCAGACCTCGTGCCAGGTTATGGCGAAGCGGATTCCGCGCAGTTTCGCGTACACCCAGAGCGGAAAGAGGTGGAGGAACGGGAAGGAGTCCGCATCCAGGGCGTCGAACCTGTAGGGGAAGATGCCGAAGAAGAGGCTTATGCTGAACATGATCGGCATGCGTATGCTCCTCCTCCTGCTCCCCCCGCGATACATGCCCTCCCAGTCGAGGGCCTCGCCGACGCAGTGGTAGCGTATGCCCCCGCGCGTGAACTCCCTGCCAGGCATGCTCTTGCGGTGCATGGTGAAGCAGTGCACATCGTGGCCGTCCTCGGCCAGCTTCCTCATTATGATATACCTCCTCTTCTCTATTCCACCGTTGAACCACGGGTAGGCGCTGTCTGAGGCAAAGGCTAGCCGCATGAAAATCAAGATAGCATACAGCTCACAAGGTTAAAAAGCAAGGTGTCAAGCGGCACGCTGATGGGAGAGGCGAATGCATAGGCTGGCGTCTATCCTAGGAGATAAGTTTAAAAAGTTTGCATCTCTTCTCAGTTCAGTGATGAAATGGCGAAAGCACAACAGAATGCATCAGCCTTCATCCTAGAACTGATAGGAAGCCTGTTCTTCCTATACGTGGTCTTCGGAGGAGGACTTTCTGGAACGCCGTCTGCGACGTTCTCAGGAGTTGGAGCCTTCTTCCTGCCACTGTTCCTGGGTGCGGCTGTGATAGCGAGCGTCTCGCTCTTCTTTGCGAGCTTCGGCAACATAACCGGCATGGCAAGCCCTAGACTGAACCTCTTGGGCATGGGCGACACTGCGGTAGCTGGATTGAGCCTTGCGGCACTGACCTGGTCTTGGGCAGGAACGCAGAGCGTGTTCTTCTGGGCCACGCTGATCGGCTTCATCGTAAGCTTCGTGGGTGCAGCCTACACAAAGAAGGCGTAAGCGGAAGGATTTGTTTTTTTTCCTTCCTTTTTTTCTTTTTCTGGGTAGCGAGCGTAAGCCAAGTTCCACGATTGTCTAATGCGCAACCGTCTGCGTCTACACACTTTCGTCTTTTGTCAAACCAGTGACGTAGCGCGCACATAAGTTTAAAAGCTTTGGCACAGTCTCTTATGCAAGTGAATTGTATGGCAAGAGCACAACAGAACTGGGGTGCCTTCGTTCTGCAACTCATAGGGAGCCTGGTCTTCCTGGGAGTTGTGTTCGCGGGATCCTGGTCAGCTAGCGGAGGAGTGTTCGCAGGAACCGGATCGTTCTGGGCCCCCGTATTCGTGGGCGCAGCCGTGGTGGCTTCTGTGGCGCTGTTCTTCACCAGCTTCGGGCAGATAAGCGGATGGTCCGGACCTCAGGTAAGCCTGATGGGTTTGGAGACCTCGGCTGTCGCGGGCCTGACCCTGAGCGCTTTGACTTGGGGCAGCAGCACGTGGCTCTGGGCCGCGGTACTGGGCTTCGTGCTCAGCTTCCTTGGCTCTGCTCTGACCGGAAGAAAGATGTGAAGTAGGGAAGAGTTTCTTTTGTTTTGCTTCCCTTTTTCTTTTTTTATTTTATGACGGTTAGTGCAAGCCCTATCCCAGACCGTCAATCCCTATGGCGTTCTTGGTCTTCCTCTTAAGATCCTCGTCCTGGGTCACAAGTGTCATGCGCTCCTTCTCTGCCAGATAGGAATAAGAGGCGTCGTAGAACGTCAGTTT
>JAKANZ010000004.1 GCA_021823435.1 Microcaldota archaeon | reverse complement strand
TCTTTGCCGGCGTGAAGACAGACATAAACAAGTTCCTCCAGGTGCTCATCGTCGGCGGTCTTGGTCTATTCATAGTCATACCTTTCGCCCTCGTCCTGCTTGCAAAGCTCAGCGCCGGCATAGCCGCGCTCGCCGGAATAGCCGCGGCCGCGATATTCGAGGTGATGATATACGCGACACTCGAGTTCAAGATCGAGCAGAGAAAGACCTTTGTCGACAACCTGCTGCCCGACTATCTTCAGCTTGCGGGCGCGAACGTCAGGAGCGGAATAGCGCTCGACAAGGCGATGGTCCTCGCGGCGAGGCCAGAATTCGGCTACTTCAGCGACGACGTGAAGGAGATGAACAAGGAGCTCTATGGCGGCCTGACTCTTCAGCAGTCGATGACCAACCTGGGCAAGAAGTACAGGTCGACGCAGTTGCAGCACACGATACGCATGATGAACGAAGGCATACAGTACGGAGGAGGCATGACCGACCTGCTCAACCAGATAGCCAAGGACATACGAAGCCAGCACATGGTTCAGCGCGAGATAAGCGGACAGCTCTTCATGTACACCATATTCATCGCCTTCGCTGCGCTGATAGGAGCCCCGGTGCTCTACGCGCTTACCTCACAGATGATCGGCGTCACCGATACCGTCTGGGCCGGCATACTCAAACAGAACCCTGGAGGCCTGCCCACAGCGGGCATCTCCTTCCTAAGACCCAGCCCCCCGAAGATAACGATAGACGAGTACCATAACTTCGCGCTCTCAAGCGTGATACTCATCACGGGTTTCGGAGCTTTCATAGTATCGGCAATATCAACTGGTTCGGTGCTGAAAGGGTTACGGTACCTGCCAATCTTCCTGATAGTCGGGCTCGGCGTCTTCTTTGTGGTGTCAGCACTGATAGGGAGCATATTCACCAGCATAAGCGGCGTCTGATTATGTATTCGTAAGCCCGAAAGCCTGCCACTCATTCACAGAAGAGGCTATCGAGGAAAGCCCTGGAGAGGTGTAGGTGCCTGAAAAGTAAGGATAAACGAATCCGCCCCCTGTAGCTATACCGTTGTTGCTGTTTCCGCTGTAGTCATTGGCGTTCCCATTCAGCGGCCACCAGCCGACTAGGTTCGAAGTGAACGGAATACCCGCCATGCCTTCCTGGTATAACTGCTGGATCTGCGTTCCGGAGAGCGCAGCGCTGTACATCTGCGCGTCAGCCACGCTGCCATTAAAGCTGTCTCCCGTGTTGGATCTGCTGCCTATGAATCCGTCTAGTCCAGTGCCCTGCAGTGATATGGCGTTGTAGGCTGCGCTGCTCGCAACCTGGTTGCCGTTGATCCATAGGCTCACCGCGCTCCCGTTGTATCTGCTTACCAAAAAGTACCAATTACCTAGCTGAATCGCGCCGGCCGCGCTTTTCGCCTCTGACCAGCAATTCGTAACCGTGCATACCCACGTCTCGGCTTCTTCGGTGCCGCTGTCATTCACAGCTATGATTGGATTTATTTCATCTCCCAACGCAGAGTCGGCGCCTAAGATCTCCTGCCTTCCGCTGTGGCTGCCACTGTTCCACTTTGCCCATATCGCCATTGTTGCTGCGGTTCCTTGGAGGAGGGCGTTGGAGGTCGCTATCGTTATGTTCGCTCCCCTCCCGTTTAGTTGCGCAGTCTGCACTGTGCCTCCCTGTGCTTCAAGCGGCATATACCCAAGATACAACTGCGGCAGTGTGTTAGACGCGCAATTGCCGTTTGATGTGCACGAGAGTATACCGGGTATCGGAGAGAGCTTCGTAGGCACGGGAGTGTTGAGTATGCTGTCCCTGCTGTAGTTCTGCAGCAGGTCGTACGAAACGCCCGTGGCTGCGCCATTGTTTCCCTGCCCGCTGTAGTCGTTCGCATTGCCATTCAGCGGCCACCAGCCGGCAACATTTGAGTTGGTCGGAGGCACTCCAGAGATGCCTTCTTGATAAAGCCTCTGGATCTCAATTGCCGAAAGGGTGGTGTTGTAAACCTGCACGCCAGAAATGTCGCCTATAAAGTCGTACGCGCTCATCTTCCCCAGACTGCTCCCGATGCTGAATGTGCCGTCGACGACACTCTCTGAGTAGGTGCTCCACGTTACCGAAGAGAGCCCGTTGACATATAATGTGCCCGTGGAAGGCCCCTGAACAAAGACAATCTGGGTCCAGCTATTTAGCGGTACTGAGTTCGACGACTGCGCCCCGGTCTGGGCCCAGCCGTTGACGTTTATTTTACCATCTGATTGGTATGCAATCTGTATAGAGTTCGAGCTGCTCCCTTCGTACACGATTACATTGGCTGTGGAATAAGATGTGCCTGAGCCCAGCGCTTTGGGATATATCCACGCTACTATCGATATGCCGTGTTTGTTTAGTGACTGAAGACCGGGCATGCTCACATAGCTGCTGCCTCCGAACTGCCCGGCCTGCGTATTGTAGTTCGAGAAGCTGAAGATGCCGTTAGGTGACTGGGTATTGAAGCTTCCTTGGCTCCTTGACAAGTACGAGGAAGTGAACGGAGAAGCGAAGTAGTAGCCGTTGCTTATCGCGCTCTTCAGACCCTCTATGTCCAACGTTTCCAAAGCTGGCCCGTAGAGCAGTACCTTCGTTCCAGAAGGCATAGATTGCAGTATGTTGGAAGAGCTGGGGTAGATCAGGTAGGCCACGGTCGGGAGGGTCGAGGGTGCGATATACGCTACAAGGCCCGCATAGCTGTTCTCGCAGCTCTCCAGACCTATGGCGTTGTACGTTTCGAGTATGATGTTTGATTCGAGCGCAGAGATCTTGGAAGGAATGGATGTGCACGAGGCGCCGCTCACCGAGTTGCTCGCAAGCCAGTATGTGGTTCCATACGCGTATGCAAGCACGTTTCCGCTCGTCGCTTGAGCATTTCCGATAACACGCGTCAGGTTGCCAAGTCCAGAAAAGACCACAGGCCTGTAAATTCCCTGCTGGGCGTAGAGAAGGTCAGGGGTGCCGTTGAGCGAGACAGTCGCGTTAACCGGTATGGTGTAGGTGTAGCTGACGCCTGAGACGTTGAACGATATCCTCTCCGTGTAAGAGACTGCAAGATGATACGGGTCTGCCTGGAACACGCTTGGTGTGCTCTCGTTTATCGATTTGAGCTGAGATGCGAACCCCAGAAGCGTGGCTACCGACGTGTTGTATGCCTTCAGCGTCAGGTTGCCCATGGAGTTCTGTGGGTATCCTGATGTGTCGTTAGGCAGTACCCCGTTGACCATAAGGTCAGAGAGGTAAAGGCTGGTGTTTGAGATGAAGTTCGATTTCCTAAGGTTTGGGGTAATCTCATAGTTTGCCAGCACTGCGATCGCCTTGCTTAGGCTCGATGCCGCGAACGCGCCCGCGCTGGCCTTCAGCGCCCCGGCATAGTTGTTGGAGGTTGACGAGATCGTCAGCGACTGCGCTATGTTGTTGGAGCTTATGTTGAGCAGCGCAAACGCGAAGAGCTCCGCAAGCAAGAGCACGAATATGATCAGCATGATGAGTGTCATCAGCTGACCCTTGCTCGATCCCAGTCCCATCGAACCTAGCTCCATGAGTACACCCCTACTGCTACTGTATTGCTCGCCCCCGTCGTGTAGTTAACCACAGGCAGAAAGGCGCTAGCCTTCGATATCTGGTAGGCGTTGGAGAGGGCCTGAGACGTATATGCGGTTCTGACAAAACCGAGGCCTCCGACAGGGAAGCCGGTGTTATAGTTTCCATAATCATTTGTATCACCGCTCAGCGGCCACCAGCCGGCGAGGCCCGCCCCGCTCACAGGAGGGCCAGATATGCCTTCACGGTACAGCTGAGCCACCTGGCTTGTCGCCAGCGTGCTGGCATATACCTGTACATCCGCTATCTGCCCAGTGAATTTGCAGCCCCCGTCGGGCCACGCGCCTATGTAGGACGCCAGCCCTGAGGTAGGCGTGTCGAGAACATTGCCCGAAAGCAAGCCCGTTGCCTTCTGCCCATTCATGTAGACCGTTACGTTGCTCGTATCTTTTTGGTACGCGGCCGCGATGAAGGTCCACGTGTTCTTCGGTGCAGTCAGCGAGGAGACGTAATCGTCGCTGTTGCCAGCGAAACTCACCAGACCGTTTGCATTGAGTCCAAGGCCGCTGTACTGGCCAACGCCACCTCCGATGGTGGGTCCGTAGCCCGTTGCCATCTCCTGCCCGCAGCCGCCGTTGCTGTACGATGATACGTTTACCCAGGCAACAAGCGTTCTCGAGTTGGAGATTGTGGCGAATCCACGCGTTCCGGTCTCAACATATGCTGTCGTTCCATTGAAGTCTGCAGCCAGAACGGTGTTTGTGGACGGCGGGCCTGCGAAGAAGGTGTAGTTCGATGCAGGATATATGCTGTTCAGCAGCGCCTTCCCGCATCCCGACTGCCCGTTGAGATACATTGCCGCCACGGCTCCGAGCAGCGTGGATCCAGGCGGCGAATCGCAAGCGCCATAAGCCACTATTTTGTTGCTTGTTTCAACGTAGAGCCTGCCATAAGCGAGCGTCATCCGCGGGCGGAGCGTCACGCCAGAGGTATTGGCAAACCAGTATATTGTGCCCGTGCTCAGATTCTCCCCGGCGAGGCCGTTTGACCACAGCGTGTATACCATGGATCCGCTTACAGCGGGAGTGGCGTTGGTTATGCTGCTTCCGAAGTAAGACGGTACAGCAACGCTCCAGTAAGAGGTTCCGCTGGACGAGAGGGCCGCCACGCCGGCGCTGGTCTGGTACACTATGTAGTTGCCGTAGAGCGCCGCTCCTGTTACGGTGCTGCCCGTTCCTACCGGGAAGCCGCTTGCGACCGTGCCGTTTGTGTACGTGGCATTGGCGCTGCTTCCAGTTCCAAGATAGAACGTGCTGCCCTCAGAGCCAGCCACGCCTGTAGGAGAATTGCCTATAGCATACGCGTTGTTGGCTACCTGCTTTGCGCCTCCGCCAGTGAAGACTATCACGAATATGTTGTTCGTGGAGGTCTTTACCGCGAGATTTCCGCCCGCTATCGCCATGGACACCGGTATGGAACCGGTGTAGTTTGACCAATATGCTGTGCCGTTTGTCGCGTAGTACGCGTGCACCCAGTTGTCTCCGCCTCCGAAGATCACCTGGTTGTTGTAGACCAGGAGAGGCGACGACACTGTTACGCTGCTGATCGAGTTAGTGCTCCATAAGATGTTCCCATTGTCCGCGTTCGCCGCGGTGAGGTTAGTCGCATTTGCATAGAAGATCATGCCTGACGCAAGCGCCGGGGTGCTGGCGACGTTGGATCTGGTGTTCGTGCTCCATACCGTTGCGTTGGTTGTTGCATTGACTGCGTAGAGCATCGAGTTGGCCGCGAAGTATATGTTGCCATACGCCGCTACCACACTTGTAGTGATCGTGTTACCAGGCTTGAAGACGTAAGAGATGGTCGGATAGAGAGGGCCTATTGGGTTGCTGCCCTGCGCGTACGCGCTTCCGAGGAAGAGAGGCGAAGTCTCGTTTGCGCCCGCGTACTGGTTCACCAGCGCCTTTGCTATGAAGCTGCTATTCTGCACTGATGCAACTGTTGTGGATGCAAGATTGCTGAAGATCGTCTGCGCATTGGAGTAGTGCAGATTGTAAGGCGTTTGCGCGTAGTACTGGAAGAAGAGGAGCACAGAAACGCCAACAACGGTTATGACTAGCGCGAAGATCGCATCCATCGTGAATACTATCCCTTTCATCAGCTGACACCAAAACTTTCGTTCGTCCAGAGAAATATCTGCATCTTGACAGGTACGCCATTGAGCACAGCAGACTGCCTAGCTACCTGCACCGCATAAGGATTTCTCGTATAGGGGTACAGACCCATGCCTATGCTCGTATTGCTGTAGTTTATCTCTATGTACCAGTCGTAGCCCACGCCCAGCAGCGGCTTCGTGGCTTGGTACGTTATGCTGTTGTAGTTGGCCATCGCCATGAGCGTTATTATCTTATCCTGCGAGATCGCGCTTCCAGAGCCGGAGCCCAAACCTATGCTCACGTTCTGCCAGGTACCGACATCAATCACATTTACTGCTGAGTTCCAGTCCGATGGCGAGCCCGGTTCCAGTATTCTTGTCTGCAGGCTCTGCAGTTGTGCCTGCATGGTCTGCAAGCCGAAGCCGTAGGCTATGTTGTACTGGCTGCTCACGTTGACCCAGACGAAGGTGAGTATAATTAGCGCGGACCCGAATATGATCATCGCGAAAATGACATCGAATGACCAGAACTGCGCTTTCATGGGAACCAACTCAAGGGTACAACCGTGCTCGCGCTCGGAGGGGCTTGGCTGTTATAGAGCTGCATGACCTGCGAAGCTGTAAGCGCGGTATTGTACACCTGAACGCTTGAAATCGAACCGTTGAACATGTAGCTGTCCGCTTTGACGTATCCTATGTTAACCTGCGCGGCATTGTCTGTACTTGTCCCTCCGCTCTTAGTGCACGCAAGCCTTCCATTGAGATAAAAGTCCTCTGTGGTCGAATTGGATGTCGCTGTGGCAAAATACCACCTGTTGGTGTCTATCGCTATAGCAGGAGACGCATAGCAGTTTCCTCCTCCTCCTGAATCAAACTCGGCGCCAACGTTCGCTAGGTTCGGGTTTACGTAGATACTGAAGACCTCATTGGCGTCTGTGCCTTTCCCAACAACCCTCTGCCACGTGGTCGTACTGCTCCTTATGTTGAACCATGCGGAGGCGGTAACTCCCGCACCCCAGTTTATTGCAGGGTCGGTCGCGTTGATATAACTCTGCTCGTTGAAGTTTGCTCCAGTCCCATAGAAGGAGGTCTGTTGCGCTGGCGGGGCGACTCTCTGCTGAACATAGATCACGTTTGTGGCGGTTCCGTTGTTCCCGTTGCCGCTGTAGTCGTTGGCATTTCCGTTGAGCGGCCACCAACCGACGAGACCGGCTCCCGCGACCGGAAGCCCTGGCAAACCTTCCCGATAAAGCGTCGTTATCTGGGACTGCGATAGCGACGTATTGTAAAACTGGATGTTGCTGAAATTGCCGTTCGTGAAGTAGCCGCCTCCCGCGTAGTTGCCGATGAGCACGTTGTACGTATTCTGCCCCAGACTCGCGCCTGTTGTGGTGTTCATCAGCACGCCGTTCACAAAGGTCTTTACAGTGCCAGAGCTGGCATTGAGCTCGCAGGTAAGGAGATAGAGCGTGTTCAGACTCAGAGGGCCGAAGAAAGTATCCTTTCTGCCGCTTGAAGAGCTGTATGTGGCACAGTCTGGACCATTACCAGAGCCTGTGGAAACATGGTCGCCGTATATATAGTAAACTCCTGGATTGTCTCCAGGCCCCCTGTCGATCATCATCCATGCGGTGTTGGCTGTGAACGCGGCCCACCCTGATATGGTGAACGAAGATGGCATCAGGCTGTTGCTGCTTCCCACATTTATCGTGCTCGACACCCCGTTGAAGCTCGCAGAGAGCATTGCCGTCGAGTTGCCTCCTCCTGCGACCGAAACCGTGGGAGCCTGCACGAAGCTAACATTTCCGTAGATCGTACCGTTGTTCCCGTTGCCGCTGTAGTCGTTGGCATTTCCGTTGAGCGGCCACCATCCGACCACTCCTGAAGATGTAACGGGAACGCCCGAGATACCTCCGCTGTAGAGCTGTGATATCTGCGCGGAACTCAGTGCTGTGCTGTACAGCTGCACGTTAGCGATGCTGCCTTTGAAAAACTGGCCTGCAGTCAGCACATCGTCCGCACCTATACGCGGAGTAGCCGTGCTTCCATACGTTACTGTCCCTCCTATGGTGTTGGAAGCAGAAAGCACGCCATTCACGTAAGTGGATACAACGCCTGTTGTGGAGCTATACTGGCAGGTTACCTGATTCCACGTATTAAGGGTGAGTGGCTGAGAGAGGGCGTCGCTTGACCATCCGTTTGCAGTGTGAACGCCGCAGTCCACTGATGTAGATGGGCTCGTGCCGCAGTTAAAATCTGCTTCCCATCCGCCTCCGCCGTCAGCCCCGTTCTGAAATATCCTCTGGCATCTGCTTGCAACGCTGCTGGCCGTTGATTCGTACTCGGGGTTTATCCAGGCAGAGTAGGTTACCTGCCCCGTGGGTTGAAGCGCCACGGAGTTTGAGGGTGCCACGTAAGCGCTTGTGCCATCCAGTTTTGCAATGTAGTTCGGCTGGCTCCATCCCACGCCACCTTGCAGAGATCCTGGTTTGCCGTTGCCGCTGAGATCGAAGGTACTGTTGCCTTGACCTATGTTCAGCGGCCACCAGTTCACAAGGTTTGCGGTAAGAGCAGTGTTGCCATTGTACGCGGTGGCCTTTACAAAAGCCTGTCCGCTGTTGCCTTGCTGAGTGAGAAATGTGGTTGCTATGCCGTTGGAATTTGTATAGTTCGTGTATGCCTGGTTTGCGGGCATCTGGTTACCGTTGAACAAGCCAAGGGTCGTTGTAAAACCCACCAGATCATTGGAAAGGGTGTATCCGGCCTGGTTCGTGACCTTCGCGAATAGCTCAGCAACAGCTGGGTAGAGAACCGGACCAATAACCGCCCCGTTGTTTCCATTCCCGCTGTAGTCGTTGGCGTTGCCGTTCAGCGGCCACCATCCGACAATGTTTGCTGGGGCAATTGGTGCACCGCCTATTCCTGCCTGGTAAAGCTGCATGGCCTGGCCTGAAGAAAGAGCCACGCTGTATACCTGTGCGTTGCTGACAGAGCTATTAAGGGCCCTGGCCGGGCCCGTGCCTTCGGTGGTCCCGATGCCTATCGCCGAAGTCGAGGTAATTGTGCCTATTGTTCCCACGTTGGTGCTCCCTTCCAGAACACCATTTACGTATATGGATAACACCTTGCTGCTGGCACCGGTATACGTGCACATGATACTGTACCATTTAGAAGGAGATAACGCTCCGGAATGGGCGCCATAGTCGTTGGTGCCGTCATATATCTCGCACGTGGCCTGATTGCCGTTTGTGAAGTATAGCGCATAATTTACCGGATTGCCACCTATGGTTCCGATTATGCCGGCTTGACGGTACGGGGTAGCCGCCATTACCGACCACGCTCCCCACGAGAAAGAAGTAGTCGCAGGAAAGGAAAGACTGGATGAATACGGTATGCTGATGTACGAGTCGCCTCCAAAAGTGGCCGCATGCACCACCTGGCTCGAAAGGCTGACGTTCGCTGCCTGCACGCTCGTGTTCGGGCACTGGTAGTCCACGCATATTGTTCCGAACGAGTTCTGTATGCTCAGCGTGCCGTTTGCTATAGGCAGGTTGTAGTAGAAGGTGTTGGCCTGCAGGTACGAGCTGCTAGAGAGTACGCTCTTTGCTGTGCTGAACGCGAAAGCCTGCAGAGCCTGCTTCCCCGCGGTCGCGTTGACTATGACCTCTCCGTTCTTTGTCACCAGCAACTGATACGCTAGTGTGCCTATCGTCCCGGTGACCGGCACGCTGGCCAGATAGCCGTTTCCTGCCTGGAGCGCCTGGTCGATCTGTGCTGCGACGCTCTGCGCAACGAGTTGCTCCTGCGAGTAGAGCTGGCTGCTCGATGTCTGCGCACGCTGGCTCCCTATCAGCGCGAAGAGGAACAGGAAAACGACTAGAACGAAGGCGAATATTATCATGTACTCCAGAGCAATCTGCAGTTTCTTGGCAGGCATGCTATACCTTCGGCGTCATGTAAACGCAGGGCACGAGGTTGTTGATCGGGCACGCTGACGTCGCAGTGACGTTTACCAGATAGGCGCCAGTGGAGGTTATGCCCCCGAGGTTGCCGCTCACGTTCACTGGAGTGTATGCGGTTATGTAGCTGAGCCCCGATGGCGATGTGATGACGAAGATTATCTCGTGCCCGACGCTGTTGTTCACGTTGCCCACGTAGATGAAGCGTACATTGGGAGGTACCTGTATCTGCGCAAGCTGCATCGCCGGCGGTCCCTCGCTGCCCACGAGCGTCGCGATGCTCGCCAGCTTGCTGGCTGCCTGCTGCGACTCTATGGCCGAGAGATTCGTATTGGCTCCGGCGAGCTGTATGAACGCTATCACCACAAGCGGGAGCAGTATCGCGAGACCGAAGGCTAGCGTGACAAGCAGCTCGAAGCTCGACTGCAGCCTCATTGCGCTATTCCTCATATCTCCTCTCCGCGAGTCTCCTGTTGTTCACAAACCCTTCCTTCCTACTGCGCGCCCTCTTGTATATGCCGTCCAGCAGGTCAGAGAGCGCGCTGTCAAGCGTGTAGCCAGATGCGTGCGCAAAAATCACTCCGCGACCGCGCAGCGCCAGCCTCGCATGCATCTCGTAGTTCCTCTCCCTGTGCCTCGCCACGTTTATCGAGACATAGTCTACATCGCTACCTTCAAACCTGTCTATCTTTGCTACCAGTCTGTTCGCAGCGTCGCGCACTCCCTGCTCGTAGTCTCGAGTGTAGTCGTCGAGACCAGATATTATCACCCTACTCTGGCTCTTGGCCGTTGATGCCGCTGCGCTCTCTATCACGTCCCTTATCGAGACGATGCCCACCGGCTTCGCGCCCTGTGTTACCACAAGCGACGACACCTTGTTCTCGAGCATCTTCCTGGCGGCTTCCTCGGCAGGCCTGCCCGAGCCTATGGTATAAACTGATGTGCGCATGATGCTCGCAACCGAAACGTTCGCAGGTGAGAACACGTACGACTTCTTCTCTGGCAGCCTCTCCTGAGGTTTGGAGAACCTTTCCGCTATGTCGCGCTGCGATATGAGTCCGGCGATGCCGCTGTTGCTGTTCACCACCACGACCCTGGCAATCCTGTTCCTCTCCATCGCATCTATGACCTGCGCCATGTTAGAGTCGCTGGCGACAGTCACCAGGGGCGCGGACATCACGTCAGCGACCCTCGCCTTGGAGAGCATGTGCATCGAGAGTATGACGCTCACCACCACGTCGCGTTTGACCATGCCCGTTATCCTTTTGCCCTCCTGGTACGGGAGCGCCTTGGCTGAGAAGTCGTGGAAATAGCCGATGAGCCTGCCGAGGGAGGTTTCGGAATCGAGAATAGGCAGTTTTGTAGCGAACTTGCCCACCGGAAACTTCTTCGAGAAGCTGAGCGGCTTCAGCGTTCTGGTCCTGAAGAGCGATCTGTCGTCCACAATGCCGTAGTACTCTTTGTTGCGCATCACGATGACAGCGCCGTGCTTCTTTACCTTGTCCAGCGTCTCGGTTACCGGCGTTTTGTAATCGTAGA
Source organism: Microcaldota archaeon (assembly GCA_021823435.1). Taxonomy (GTDB): domain Archaea; phylum Micrarchaeota; class Micrarchaeia; order Micrarchaeales; family CABMGC01; genus JAJYVH01. The sequence goes on along the minus strand of JAKANZ010000004.1, from coordinate 15,459 downwards.
ACTGTGCGTTGCTTACAAACTCCTTCGGCAGAGATTCAAATAGAGCCTGCATAAACCTTCTCCCTTTAAAATATTCATCTAATAAGGATTAAATACACATTCGCCAGGATGGCAGATCGGCTATGCGGCCGCCTGCAGAGCGGCACAGGAGGGTTCGACTCCCTCTCCTGGCTCATAAAGAGCCTGTCACCTGCTCTACGCAAAGAGTTTGAGAAGACAAAGCGTATCCTCCAGCGGCGCCTTTCAAAGGGCAGGAGCTAGGCTAAGCGGAGAAAAAAAGAAAAAGCGGAAAACAAAAAACAATCCGCTTCTAGTGGGAGAGCATCGCGCCTATGAAAGTAAGCAGAAGCGCGAGAACGCTCAGGTAGAACCAGCCCGTGCCTCCGGATATTATCACAAAGGCTATCGCGGCCGTGCTTACGAACTTCCAGGTCATCTTCTCCTCTACCTGCGCCTTTCCAGCTATCGTTCCGAGACCGGTAAAGAACAAGGTCACAGCGAAGAAGAGCGCCACGCCTACGACTATCGGGGCCAAGAACGAGGCCATGCTGAGCCACGATCCCGCAGCAGCGCCGCCGCCGTACCACGTAAAGAACACGTACAGATATACCAGGGAGCCAAGGAAAGTGAGGACTCCGCCCAACTGTGCCATAGAGTTCTTCTTTGCCATTCTAACACCGATTAGCTTGCAATAAGAAGGCTTAAAAAAGCGCCGCTGCTCCGGCAGTATGCACGTACTACAGAAAATCGGCGACCGCGCCGTACATTGTCGCCTTATCCCCAAGCGATGTTATCCTTATCTCGGGCAGTCGGTTCAGCCTGGTTGTATACTTCCTTATCCCGCGTTTGATAGGGCCAAGTACCGCTTCAGGATTGCTGATCGCAACGCGGCCCCCTATCACGAGCAACTCCGGATCATATATCTCCACTATGTTGGCAACTCCCATGGTGTTGAGGCGTGCAATCTCGTTTATGATCTTCTTTGCAACAGGGTCCTTCTTTGCAGCCCCGAACACTGCTCTCGCGTCAAGCGCTTTTGCATTCCTCAATGAGGACTTCGAGCCCGAGTACTTGGTGTCAAGGAGATGCTTGGCAAACACAGGTATGCCTGCGCCGGAGCAGAAGGCCTCCCAGTGCCCCCTCCTCCCGCAGCCGCACATCACATCGCTGTTTGCATCTATTACCGTGTGGCCCATCTCGTGAGCATTGCCGTCCTTGCCCAGCAGCACCTTGTTGTCCAGTATGACAGCGCACTCTATCCCCGCGCTGAGTCTGAGGAACGCTATGTCCTTGTGGCCGACCCCCAGTCCAAAGAGCTTCTCTCCCAGAACAGACGCCACAGACTCGTTGATCAGGAAGGTCTGAACCTTGTACCTTTTGTCAAGCATCTCGACTATGTGCAGGTCCTTTATCCCGAGATTCCTCGCCCTGTGTATTATCCCTTTGTTTGCGTTCAAGAGCCCCGGCGCCGCCACGCCTATGCCATCATATCCCCTGAGCTTGTCCACGACCCCAAAAATCTGCTTCAGCAACGCTGTCTTGCTCGTGGGCGCATCGTACACGAGTCTTATTTTCCTGCCTTCAACATCAGCTGCAGCTATCTTCAGGCGTCCTTCTCCAATGTCAATACCTACCACTTGCGACATTCCAGCACCTCAGAGCTGAGCCCCGCAGTTGGCGCAGTAGTGCGCGCCGAAATCGTTCTTGGCGTTGCACTTCTTGCACACTATTCTCCACTTCTCCTTGTTCACAATCTTGGAAGCGTCCTGGTGGAATTCAGTTACTGTCTCCTCCGGGGTGCTTCCCTTTATCTTTATGACCGCATTGTCTATAAGCTGGGCCAGCTCAACCGCATCGTTGTAGCGCAGTCCCATTATCTCCACTGTGTTAGGATTGCGTTTTCCCACGTCTTCACCATAGTAGCCGACCACTCCCAGTATCAGTTCGCTTGACATTATGCCGTGAGCGACCTTTGTGTATGTAACGTTTGAGTACGGCACCGCCTCAATGTCCTGCCTTATGTGCAGCATGAGCACGTCCTTTATCAGCAACAGCCTCTCGTTTGTGGCCACCACCACGCTGGGCGTTAGTATCGATCCTCCCGGGCCGACCCTTCTCTGCCTTGCCGTGAACTGAACCGTTTCGTCTGCGAAGAGGAGTCTCTCTACAGAGCTCAGATACGTCGGAATTATCAACTTTCCACCATACCTTACTATTATCTATAATCTATAAGAGGAAAGGATTTAACCCCATACTACTCTCGGAAGGCGCGCTTATACGTCAACAACCACGCGCGCAAGGTATCTCCTTCCTTTCTTTTTTACCTCAAGGGAGTGCGGCGTGACCGCCTTGATGTCAAGCAGCGCCGAGTACTCGCTCACGCGCTTGTAGAACACGCATCCGTGTACGATTATCCCACGTCTCCCGATCGACACACGGTTCACCTTGAAGCCGAACGCGTCCACTCCTTTCTCATCCACCTTGGACACTATCTTCTGCAGCGTGAACCACAGCGCGTCGTCCATGTTGGGCGCCCTTTCAGTGATGCGCAGCGTCTTCGCCTCCGCCTTCGAGTCCCTTACCTTCTTCAGGTCAAACATCAGCCCGATCGTTGCCAGCGCCGAGTTTTCGAGCAGTTCCTTGAAGCTCCCGCCGTATGCGGCGAAGGCTATGTCTGCGGTGTGCGGCAGATATCTGAATCTTGCGCGCTTCATGCTTCAACTTCGCAATAGGCTTATATAATGCTGATTTCCTTATAAGCAGGTCCTGTGAAGAACAGAGTAACTGCTGAAAAATGATGAGGTCTATATCGGCTGAGGACAACGTTGATCTGATAAAATGCGCTATAACAGGAAGATAGCCGGCTTGCTGTTGGCCGTCGCTGTGGTGCTGCTGCTCGCGACGTCGCTTTATATAACCCCGGCTACTGTCAGCGACACGGACCCGTCAACGTACGTGATAGCGCCCACGCTCATGCTGCCCCTCTTCATCCTCTTCTCTCTCAAGTCGTCTCCCAATCCCGTCCTCTCGAAGAGAAGCACGGCCATAGGCGTGGCGGCGTTCGCATCCTTCGTCGTGCTCATCGTGCTCACAAGACTGTACTTCACTCTCTTCTTCATCAGCTTCAGGGTGGACATGCTGCTGATGCCGCTCGCCATCGTGGCGCTTGTATCGCTGCTGTTCGGAACAGAGAACCTCGCCAGGTTCCGCGGGGTCATGATATACGCGTTGCTCGCCTCGCCTCTTGTCCTTTATCCCCTGCTTGCGCAGTTCAACGCTTTCACGCAGTTCAACTCCGGGCTTGTCTATCTGATGCTCAAGCCTTTCGTTCAGGGGGTGCAGTATTCGGCTCCAATAACCATAAGCGCCAACGGTTACTCGATAGGCATAGGCCAGGCGTGCGTCAGCATAGGCATATTCATCTCGCTCGCGCTCTTCCTTATACCAGTCGCCTACTTCTATGACGGCGAGGACAAGAAGAAGGCGATGTGGGTCGTCAGCGGCGTGGCGCTCCTGTTTGTGCTGAACATAGCCCGCATGCTTGGCATATCGCTCTTCTGGCTCGCATACGGGCCCAACTCCACAGCCCTGCTCATCCACAAATTCATAGGCGTGCTGCTCTTCTACATCTCAATAGTCGTCCTCATCCTGGTCGCAGGTTTCTACGGCATGCGAGTAAAGAAACTGCAGAGGCATAGGGAGAAACGCGCGGCAAGAAACGCGAACCCGCTGCCCGTAGCTGCGGCATTCCTGTTCTGCGCGCTCTACGTCCTTCTCACGCTCAACTACTCCACGGCCTTAGCTGTGTCGCCCCTCGCGCTGAGGAGCAGCATCCAGTTCAACTACAGCAACCCGCTCATGGCAAGCGCAGTGCAGACTCTGGTCAAAAACAGCAACTTCAGCAGCATATCGATAGCCTCGCAGAACGGCACCAGCCTCTTCCTGACGTTGAGCAACAAGACGATAAACCAGACAAATCCCATGCTCCTGTTCCTAAGCGAGCCAAACGCGACCTTCTTCAACGAGCTTAAGGTGAAGAACAAGGCGCTCGGCGAGATGAGCTTCTTCAACACCAGGGGCACCGAAGAACGCGTACTAGACCTGGTGTCGAACAACACCGAGTTCCTCGTGTACAACACCAACCTCTGGCTCACGCTTGCGAACTCAACGGCCGTGATTGCAGGCGCGTATCTCATAATACCAAGCAACGACCTCGTCACGAACCAGACCGCGTGCAACAGCTACAACGCCGCATACACTCTGCTCTACAACCTTCCGACTCAGTCCACATACAATCAGACGGTAAGGCAAAAGCTGCTTGGTGCGGAGTGCATGTCGTATAACCTCCTCTGGCGCTAGGAAAACAATTATAATCTAGGCGTGGAGAGATAAGCACGGGCCCGTAGCTTAGTCTGGTCGTATATACGTTAGATTTAAATGACTCTGTTACTAAAATAGTCACGATACTTATGAGGTTTCAATTTGCCAGAGGACAACAAGAAGAGTTTATCAAAACTTTCTTAAAGCAAGAGAGAGTATCCCTCACAACTGCCGCTAGGTTTCTCAGCGTAGGCAAAACGACTCTTAAAAGATGGCTAAAAGAAGAGGTCACTCTTCCTGAAACCGCATTTCATACAATTTGCGTTAAAATGCCAGACTTAAGAATCTACAAAAAACAGATAATAAAAATACTTCCGGATAATTGGGGTCAAATACAAGGTGGCAGATCGAGGGTTATTCAAATAAAAAACATTAACGAATATCTGAGTTCTGTAAGAGCTGCTAAAAATAAAAAAAGATTAGTGGCGGCACAAATAACAAAACGCAAGCTTAAATTCTCAAGCCAACTTCTCAACAATCTTATTGAAGATCACGTTGATCTAGAAGCACTATTAGCCACTTGTTTACTAACTGATGGTTCTCTGACTAGAGACGGTAACAGTTACAGAATAGGATACTATACAAAAGACCAAGCCTTGCGTAAATTCGTAAAAAGCCTGCTATTTGAGTTAAGCGCCTTTGTGCCTTCAGAAATTCTTACAAAAAAGAGCGTTTACGCAATCAGAGTAAGTGACTATCGGCTAGCACAACAACTACTTAGATTGTCGCCGTCATATAAAAAGACAGCAAGGAACCATCAGACGATTAAAAGCTACTTGAAAGAGCGCCAACCTTCTTTGGCTTTCCTAAAAGAGGCAGATGAAAAAACGATGACCTGGTGCATACGGCTAGCCTTTTCTGCAGAGGGGTCCATCTCAATTTCTCAGAGCAACACTATCGAACTTAATTTTGCCTGTTACCATCCTAAGTTGGCCAAGGAGTGGTTAGAGATTTTTAAAAACTACGGATTAGAAGGCCACATCGGCAGAGAAAAGAAATCTTGGAGTGGAATTGATGGCGTTAGGGTCTACTCTCTGGCCTCTCTTAAGAATTTTGTCGGATTGGGAGGATTCCTGCCCGGAGTTGTAGTATCCAACAAAAGCAAGCGTTATAAAGGCTTAGAGAAAAACGAGGTATTGAATAAAGCCGTAAGGGCCCGTAGCTTTCCTGTGTCTCGAAAACATGGGGCTGAAAGCCTGGTTGGAGCGTCCGACTGATAATCGGAAGGTCGGGAGTTCAAATCTCCCCGGGCCCACTTTTCAAGCGAAAGAATAATAATGGGCGGAAAACAGGAAGATGTAATTTCCGAGATTTGGGAGTTTTATGGCTGAAAGGATCGTGGCCACATGCATGGACCGCAGGCTGCCTCAGAAAATAGGTGCCATTGCCGATGGGATACACGTAAGCAACGCCGGCTGCAACATCGCGGCGATGAGGGACACGCTTGTCGCGCTCGCGCGTCAGGACAAGGAGATAAGGGAGATAGTAGCATACGTGCACACTGACTGCGGTGCAATGGGCGCTGTGGACGATGCGCGGAATGGACACGTGCACAAGTACGGCGGCCGCATAAAACACACACTTCTAGACGTATTCATGGGAAGGAGCTGGAAAGGCCGCGATGACCTGGAAAGACGCGAGAACGTTGGCGTGCAGCTGAAGGCGCTGGAGGAGATACCCGCTCTGGTGGGCAGAGAGATAGCGGTAAGGGTTGAGCTGATAGAGACAAGCGCGATAAAAGTGCCGGAGATCGACCATAGCGAGTTTGCGCTTCTTATCCTCAAGCCATCCGAATCTTCTGTGCCTGAGGCGATATCAAAAGCAGGTCTAAAGCAGTTCGCCACGTATGTTGTACAGCTTCTGAATGTGAGCGAGGCTCTCGGTGACATAGAGCTCACGATAAACAACCTTCACGTCGGCCGCGTTGTACTGGGAGTCGCGGCGTCGTCCAAAGCCCAGACGCTCTCTGACAAGCAGACCCTAAAATCCGCATTCCCAAATCTGGAGCCTGAAGAGGCTTACGTGGAATAAAAGGCGCCATAATAGCTACAGAAAGTGGACTGCGATAAAGAGCATCAAGAAGTTCAGTGCCAGAAGGCCAGCGACCTTTAAGGTTCCAATGTCAGACCCATAGGACCTGCAAAACCTAATGTAGGCGCCACTTGTAGCTATCGAGAATAGCAAAGCAGCAGGCCAGTACGCCCAGAATCCGGTAAGTGCAAGGACAACAGAGAAAGTGGTTCCCAGACTGATTGAGAGGGCAGCGCTCATGGCGAACCCGTTCTCGACTATACTCTGCTTGTAGATTTTTTGCATATTGCGCATCAGATCACCATGTAGACGAGCAGGGATGCAAGGAATAGAACGATGAAGCCGAAGGCCTGCCTGTACACAGTGTCGTTCCTACTGCCTGCAACTGAGCAAACGAGAATGGCGGATATGTATGCGCTCGAGATCATGGCGCTGGCCTTCATCACCGCAACGTCAAATGGTATAAGTATGTCCATACTATATTGTCTCTAAATCGAGCGAGTAACCGGCTAGATACTGGAGCAATACTCCAGACTCACCTCCGAAGTAAAATAAACGCCTGACTGGTTCTGTCGAATCACTGACGAATAGAACAAGTCGCGAATTGCAGGGCGGCGCAGCCATGTACGTGCTGCGTGAGTGCCCTTTCATGTCTGCCATGCCCAACTTCAGGAATGCTACTCTCCTGATATTTTCCGCAGATTTGTTTTTGGGAGCAAGGCCATTTACAAGCAGCATGTCGTACGCTTCTCTCACAAATGCCTCTTCGCTTTTTGGCTCTAACCTTCCAGATGCAATTGAATCGGGATTCGGCAACATGCTCCCCGTGATTTCCGGGGCTACGATTGTTACGCGGTCTCTCACCACAGCCACAGATTTTGCAACGATAACAAAAGCTATACCAAAAAGCACCGGCATGAACTGTAAAAGATAGCTCAACAAGATGTTGCTCAGATTCTCACCAAGTTAAATGTGCCTCTTCCCGCGTTCACAACTCTGTAGCCCATACTCTCGGCTCCGTCCAACGCCTCCGTCACTTCCTTTTTCTCTATACCAAGCCTGCCAGCAATACTCTCGATACTGTAGTCAGTAAGGCCCGACAGCAAGACAGCCTTCAATACGACCCTTTTGAAATTCTTTTCTATTCTATCTCTCGCTTCCACAAGCGTTAGATTCTCGTTCATGACCGCGATGAGTCTCTTTGAGAGAATAATATCGGGCAGTTCCATACCGGTGTGTTTGCTCTCGCGCTGCAGCATATCGAGCTGCTGCTCCGCAATCGTCATTATCAGATATGGATAGACGGATCCGATTTCGATTTTGTAGCAGTCAGAGAGCGTCTGCATAACGCCCAGCAGTCTAAGCATCGCTTCTTGGATGAAGCGCATTGGAGTGAGCCTGGAATAGATGCTCATGGAAATGCTTTCTTTGCCTAGCTCCAGAAGAAAGAAATGGTCTTCACCTTCTGCGGCACTCATCGAATATAGCAGTTTGGTTCCATCGCGTTCGAGCGTCATGCCGGGGTACGGTACCAGGCATCTTTTGATCTTGGCAAAGCCGGAGATAAGAACTGCGTTCACGCTTATGCTGCTGAACAAATAGTCTTTGTTCCTCATTCCACCAGCTGCGCTCATTCTTTCAACCTTGAAGACACTGCGATAGCAAACGAATCTGCCAGCGCGTCCTCGTCTATTCCAAGCTTTCTCAGTACTCCAAGAAGTTTCCTGCCACGCGTCCCTTTGTCAAGGAGGGCTGCTATCATCACGGAAAGGTCAACATAACCATTCTTCTCTCCTGCATGCAGGGCTTCAGATGCGGCGCCTTCACCGCACACCTCTCTCATAGCGTCCTCCAGTTTCGATTTCGTTATCTCAAACCGCGTTTTGTCACCCGTTTTCAACATAAGTGTTTCCTCAAACTCAATCCCGTGCACCTTCTCTACAAGACAGAGTTCCATTTTCCCCGTGGCCAGCGACTGCATCACCATACAGCTGCCAACGCCCAACTCCTGTATCATTTCCACCTGCCCGTTTCCAAGGCCGTAGTTGGCAGCGAGCCTGCGCAATCCCTGTCTGTTCTGCAACCTGAAGACGAAAATCGTGGCTGCATTCGAGAGCATAGCCAGATCCATGTCCTCTGCAAGCTGCGAAGAGAAGATGAGCCCGTAGCCATACTTCCTCCCTTCCCTGAGTAGCGATTGCAGCACCTTGCTGCCATCAAGTAGCTTCCAGGCCTCGTCTAGCATCACGAACACCTTCCTGTTATCCCCGCTACGCATGCGCATGTTCTCTATCACCTGACTCAGAACCTTGTCTGCAACGCTGACCCTTGATTTCTGATTCCTTTCCTCGGCAAGGTTAAGATAGAGCACTCCAGAGCCTTTTGCAGCTAGCGATTCTGCGAAGTTTTCCGAACACGTTCGTTTTTCTCCGATGAGTCTGACAAAATTCTCGTATTCTCCGGTGAAGTCAATCAGGGCTATGGTCGAGCTCCGTATCTCGGCGAGTTTCAGCATAAGGTTACGCATCAGATATGTCTTGCCGCTGCCCGTTATGCCGCATACGAATATGTGGGGGTTGATTACGTTATCCAGGTCCAGAAAATACGGTAGCCCGCGCGTTCGCCCTATGAGAATTCCACTCTTTGCTGACTCCAAGGCGCGTCTTATCTCTTGCGCCTTCAGATCGGGAAACCTGATGAGATCTGACGCCATGGAAACCTTTACGAATGAACCATCACTCACTCCAGATCACCTTCTGCTTCGAGTTCATTCAGTAGTCTCTCGCCCATGAGAATTTCGTGCTCCAAGCCAAGCGTTGACGAAAACGATCCAGATATAAAGCCCGCGTTCCTCACTGCCTCTCTTGCGGCTTCGGTCGCGCTCCAGGATTTTGCAAACGTCCGCAGCCGCATCTTCATTGCCAGTAGTTTTTCCCCGCGTACGCTGCGTATCTCATTATCTATCACACTCAGTTCCCTCCTCAGCCCGTTGACCTTATCGTAATTCTTTGGGTCACTTCTCGCAATCTCTATCTCCTTTAGCCTCCTTCTCTCCTCCAGCCCATCGAGTACGCGACCGTGGTCCACGCTTCTCAGGCCCAGACTGAACTCAAAAGGAAAATCCGTTTTTGTGACCATCGCTTCGATATGCTCTCCGTTCCTCTCAGCCGCGCCGCCGCTCAGAAGCACGCACGACACCGCGACGTAACCATTGCTGGCCCTCTTCACCGCTGCCGCGAGATCATCACTCAGCGTGTAGCCATTGTACACTTCTATGACCCTTCCTTTTTTCAGCAATAGGTTGTTCAAGATGTGCCCCGAGCGGAAGTAAACAGCTGCGACGAGCAGCAGCGCCGCAGATAACGCGGCAAGATAATAGCCGCCAGATACCAGCCCCAGCAAAAATGTGGCTGTGGCCATGACGTAGAAAGCATACGAATAAATTCTGTTATTGATTTCCCAGTCTAGCATCTGATCACAGGAGGCTCAGCTTTCCGAAGAAATTCCCAGCTCCAAGCAGTTCCGAAAGTTCTCGAATGGAGATGGCGGTTAGCATCAGGCTGAACGCGGGCAGCACGAAAGTAGATACTATGAAATAAGCTATCGCGCTGAAGAGATAGCTGATGAGGTTGGAAAGCCGGACGGCAATCCCGCTTCCAATATTGCTCAGCTCTGCTACTATGCCTGTAGCGTTGTCTCCCTGCCCAGCATACGAGAGCGTACTGCTCTCTATCGCATTGAGATTGGCGGATAGCGTGGAGAGCGATGTTTGGTTTGCAAGAAGTGAGTACTGACTCACTAACGACGCATTCATCAGATACGTGAGCGGCAGCACAACATACAAGCCTATGGTTAGCGCTATCAGAAAACTGCCCGCTTTTCTTGAAGGATAGAAAGAACGTAGCACAAGCCCGAGCGGAAGTAGTATGGTGAGCGCGCTTGCTGCTATGAATACCAGCACAGACGCCTGCACAGTAACGCTTACCGCCGCAGCGCCGAGCATTTGTACTGCACTCTGAATCTGAGCAAGCACAGGACCGAGGAAGCTTCTGAATATGCCAAGCGCCGCATAGAGAGATACCAAACCGGCTATGATGAGCGAAACAGAGCTTAGTATCGATGAGTGCTGCGTGCCAAGATACCGATAGGGCGCCGGTCCCACCAGGTAGTTGTACGCGAAACAGATTGCTGCATTGTACTGCAGGAAAGTGTTGCAGCTTATGCTAGTTCCCCTTGCCAGAGCCAGCGAGTTTACCAAAGACCCCACAAGCCCTCCACTAGTGAACAACAGCAAGAAGCCTCCAACCAGTGCCCCGTTTACCAGCGATTGGAAGATCTCGTTCCTTCCAAACTCCTTGAACTTCTTTTCGTTAAGCGCGTAGCCCAAGCCCAACGCTATGCCTCCTATGGCGAGCATGATGCTCACAAGCAAGACGGATATGTTCAGGCCGTATCCCCCGAACGGCATCGTCTGCATCTAGCTACACCGACGAATTGGTTATGTTCACAAGAAGATGGGTCGAAGCCAACGCGAGCCCGTTGGAGGCAACCGAGAGCACTGCCACTATTACGGCCCCGATCAGTATGTCTATCGAGGTGGCGTGCAGGCTCGCCCTTTTCGTCGCTGGAAATAACTGTCCTATCGCATAGAAAATGCCTGCTAGTATGAACAATATCGCGCTAAGCACGGGCCCCAGGTGTGCCAATAAGGTCTGAATATTTGTCAGCGTTGCCACAATGTCAAAGGATAGAGGAGCAGCATACGTTTTCGCAGGCATCAAAGCCAAGAGAAGCCACATAACCTTCGCGTACCGTTTAATCAGAGCCAGCCATCCGAGATCCAAACCTGCGGTTCCCATATATTTACCTTAGGTAATGATTATTTACCTAAGTAAAAGTATATAAGCTTTTCCGACAAACTGATAAATGACCATTGCGGTGTGGTCGAATGATAAGCATAAATATATGTTTAAACATACGTTTAAACGATAAAAATGGTGAAGACAATAACTATAAAGACAGAGGTCTACAGGAAGCTGCTCAAAGAAAAAATGCCAAAGGAGAGCTTCAGCGATCTCTTTGAGAGGCTACTAGAAACAGCAACTCCGGCCGTAATTATGAAACGTATCCGTGGTTCAGTGGTGTGGAAGGACAAGGAGAAGCTTCTAGCAGATATTCGCTCTAAGAGAGCGGGGAGACGGTTTGAATGATACTCATAGACACGGATGCGCTTATTGAGATACTGGACAAGCACTCAGACGCAGGCATGAGGCTGTCAGAGAAAGTAATCGCCAGCGGCGAAGAGTTTTGTACATCTGCCATTAATATGCACGAGATACTTTACGGCTACGTTAAATACTCGAAGTCTATTGACGAAATCCTGCTTCTTAGAGTACTTGAGTATACAAAAGCCGATGCGCTGCTCTCTTCCGAGCTAGAGGCGGCAATTCCAGGAAGAAGCAATGCAGAGTTGAGATCTGACGCAATGATTGCTGCAATAGCGATAAATCATGGCTGTAAGTTGCTAACTGGTAACCGAAAAGATTTCGAAAATTTCAAGAGCATCGAGTTTTTCTAAGTTGGGTAAATTCACCTAAGCGTTAAATACTTTTAGCTCGCTATAAAACTGGGTAATAAAATAGCCAAATTCGAAGTACCAGCTCTGCCATACGCATACAACGCGCTCGAACCGTACGTCTCGGAGCAGATCATGAAGCTGCACCATGACAAGCACCATGTCGGTTACACAAACAACCTCAACGCCGCGATAGAGAAGCATCAGGAGTGGGGCGACAAGAACATAGAGGATATACTCAAGACGTATGCAAGCGCGCCCGACGACATCAAGAGCGCGCTCAGGAATCACGGCGGCGGCTTCTACAACCACTCGCTCTTCTGGCAGATGATGAGCCCTGAGAAAGATCAGCAGCCGTCAGGCAGCATAACAGAAGAGATAAACAAGACATTTGGAGGCGTTGATGCTTTCAAACAGCAGTTCAGTGACGCGGCGAAGAAGATCTTCGGATCTGGCTGGGAGTGGCTCGTTATGGACAATGGCAAGCTGGCATTGATGAGCACGCCCAATCAGGACTCGCCAGTGACGCAGGGCAAGACGCCAATACTCGGACTCGACGTCTGGGAACATGCGTATTACCTCCAGTACCTCTCCGATCGCGGCTCGTATGTGGACGCGTGGTGGCACGTCGTCAACTGGGGGGACGTGGCGGAGAGGTTTGACTCCGCCAAGAGATAGAGACAGGCGAGGCGAGCAGAAAGCAATAAATAACTTGCAAAACAACATCTGTAGGCAAACTAGGTGAATCAGCATGAAGCTTAGACCCGGCAGGACAGTGCGCAAAATAAACAGCCAGGCGTGGGCGCGCTATTCTGTAAAGAAGCCCAAGAAGAATTACATCAAGGCGCTGCCGCGCACCACACTGCTCATCTTCAACATGGGGGTCAGGAAGCCTGGATACGATCTTGACCTCACGCTCAGGTCCAGGCAGAACGTGCAGCTGAGGTCAAACGCGCTCAACGCCGCCAGACTTGCGGCCAACATGTACCTGGAGCGCGAGATACCTGGTGAGTACTACCTCAGGATCATACCCTTCCCGCACAACGTGGTTCGCGAGAAGAAGTTCGCTACAGGCGCCGGTGCAGACAGAGTTTCACAGGGAATGACCCTCTCATTCGGCAAGCCCGCCGCCGTTGCGGCCAGGGTCTTCGAGGGCAAGCCGGTCTTCGAGCTCAAGACACACGCCGACAACAAGGACATAGCCAGGGAGGCGCTGAGGCGCGCATCAGACAAACTCTCAGGCACCTACTCGATAAACCTCTCCGTGTTGCAGAAGCAGCAGACCGCAGGCTAACATTTCCAGAGATTCATTCCATGAGGATACTTTTGCAGTTCCCCGAAGGGCTTAAGCAGGAGGCGCTGAAGCACGCGAAGAAACTGGAAGCTGAGGGTAACGAGGTCATAATATCAGCATCGCCCACTTTCGGCGCTTGCGATCTCGCAATAGACGAGGCGAAGAAGGTCGGGGCGGAGAAGCTGGTGCACTTCGGCCACGCCGAGTTCCACCACGTGGATTTCAACGTGGAGTATGTGCCATACACGATAGACGCCTCGCTTGACGTGCTGCCATCTTCCCTCGACCAGTTGAAGGGCTTGCAGACCATCTGCCTGATGACAACGATCCAGCACGTTCACCAGCTCGAACAGATCAGGCGGTTTTACGAGGAGAACGGCAAGAAGGTGCTGCTGAACAGGCCAAACGGCTTTGCCAAGGTCAACGGTCAGATACTCGGCTGCGACGACGGCAACGTTATGGTGCTCGACAGGAGCGTCGACGCGTTCGTGTATTTCGGCGGCGGTATCTTCCATCCGCTCGGCGCTCTGCTGCAGACCACCAAGCCCTTCCTTGTTGTCGACCCGTTCCAGAACAGGGCGTATCGCATCGACGAGATGAGGGAGAGGCACAGGAAGAGGAGCAGGGGCAAGATACTGGCATCGCTGAAGTCCAAGAACTTCGGGATACTGGTGAGCACGAAGAACGGCCAGTACAACATGGTGCTGGCAAAGCTGCTGAAGAAGAAGATAGAGCAGAGCGGGCTTACCGCAGCAATATTGGTCTCGAACACGCTGGACTTCGACTCGCTCAACAACATGCTAGAGTTCGACGCGTTCGTGAATACCGCGTGCCCGCGCATAGCGATAGACGACACGGAGAGGCTGCGCAAGCCGCTGCTGAGCGCGAACGAGCTCACCGAGGCGCTCAGGCTCATCGCCGAGACAAGGCTTGCCGCTCGCTAGCACGCAGTAATATGCCGCGGAACGCCGCGGCGAGAATCTCAAATCCTAAGAGACCTTGGCCGTTATCGTCGCTATCTTTGCTGTGAGCATCGGGTTAGATCCGCCAGGCGCACCGCTGCTCAACGTGTAGTTCATCCAGAGAGAGCCGCTGAAGGTCGCGCCCACCGAGCTTGTTCCCATGGCAGGTCCCGCGCTCGTGTAGCAGCTAAGCCCGCTCACTGCAACAGTCTGCCCGCTTGTCAGCGAGAGTGCCCCTGTGGCAGGCCCGTTAGCAGGCGTCGCGGTAGCAGCGCCGGCGCTGCTCAGGTACACTAGCGCAAGCGTGTTGCTCGGAAGGCCAGTGCTGCCTGCAACAGCGTCACATCCAAGCCCTATGTTGTAGAACGTCGAGCCAGTTGCCTGACCAAACGAGGTAAGCGAGAGGGTTCCCGAGGTTGTGAGCGATGGGTTGGTGCAGAGGTAGCCTGGTGCAGGTATGCAGTTCGTGCCAAGCAGCGTGCCTCCGCTGAATACTCCAAGGGAGAAGAGCGCTCCCAGGACCACGGCTATGATGAGTATGGCCCAGCCGTAGGTCATGAGGTACTCCATCGCGCTCTGCGCTTTCAACATTCTTCTATTATTTCCCATTCTTATCGCCTTACTTAATTCTAAATAGATATGATAGCAAGTATTTTAAAGTATACCTAGCCGCGGGACCTCGCCCCCAGAAGTTCGCTGGCCGTGCTCTCCACTTGAATCCTCGCGGTGTCCTGCTTGCGCCTGAACTCCGGCACGAGCGAGTTGGCGAAGCGCATAGACCGCGTGGAGTCATAGATCCCCTTCATGAAGCCGTAGTATGCGTTTGCAGCCTCGATGTCGCCATCGCGTATCGAGTCTATGGCCTCCCTCTTCAGCTCTCCAGTGAGGTCGAGCATGCCCAGAAGATACGGTATCTCGCCCACGCGCAGCTCAGCGTGCGAGGCGAGCCTGCGCTCTTTTAGCATCGTGTAGAACGCCTTCGCCTCGACGTACTCCTGGTATGCTGGTATGGAGAAGTACTCGAATCCTGCTTCGCTCGCCTTCAGCCTTCTGGTCAGGGAGTCGAGCTGCCTGATGCAGCTCCTTGCCTGTCCTAGTTTCTTTGCGTGCATCAGCGTTATGCTCCTGCCGGCCAGCCTTACAATGTCCCTGGATATGTCAATCACTCTGTCCTTTTTGTCCTGCAGCTCCACAAGCCTCTTCTCCACAGATCGGAA
>JAKANZ010000042.1 GCA_021823435.1 Microcaldota archaeon | reverse complement strand
AAGCTCGACAACGCCCGCGCTCTGCTGAAGAAACTCACAGGCAGGGAAGCCGCATATACCAAGGCCAAGAAGAGATTTCCAGAATTCGGCATAAAGAAGGGCCAGATAATAGGCGCCCTGGTGACGCTCAGAGACAGCGCTGCGTCAGAGTTCCTGAAGAACGCGCTCGACGCCAACAACAACACTGTGTACACAGATTCGATAGCTGGAAATTCGCTCAACTTCGGAATAAAGGAGTACATATACTTCAGCGGGGTGAAGTACGACCCAAAGATAGGCATGCTCGGGATCAACGTCAATGCATCCTTCTCGCGCAGAGGCCTGCGGGTTGAAACCCGCAGGAGAAAGAACAGCAGGGTGGGCAGCGAGCACAGAAACATCCCGAGAGAGGCGCTGCAGGCGTATCTGGAGAAGAGTTTCGGGATCAAGATTGCGGAGAAGGAATGAGGAAATGAAGGTAAGCTACGACAAGAAATACAAGGGCAAGGGTCTGAGAAAGTGCCAGATCTGCGGCAACAGCAGGGGTCTGATACGATCATACAAGCTTTACCTTTGCAGGAGGTGCTTCAGAGAGGTCGCGAACGATCTCGGGTTCGAGAAACTATAGTGGTTGACATGGCAGATTTGCTGGCCGAAAGCCTGAACAAGATAAAGATTTACGAAAACCTCGGAAGGGAGGAGTGTGTGGTAGCATCCACAAGCCTTGTCAGGAACGTGCTGAGCACGCTCAAGCAGAGCGGATACATCAACGAGTTCGAGGAGGTGGAGGGCGGCAAGTTCAAGTCGCTAAGGATTGTGCTTGCAAACAAGATAAACAACATCGGCGTTGTTAAGCCGAGGCACGCGGTAAAGGTGAACGAGTACCAGAAGTATGAGAACAGGTACATACCGAGCAAGGACTTCGGACTACTGATAATGTCAACCCCGGCGGGCATAATGACGAACAGAGAGGCAAAGGAGAAGAGGATGGGCGGCAGGCTGCTTGCCTATGTTTACTAGTGATACTTATGCATGAAATCCAAATACCGAGCGGCGTGAAGGTCGAGCTCTCGCAGGACAAGCAGGAGCTAAGCGTCAGCGGCAAGCTTGGGTCAACGAAGAAGAAAGTCAACTCAAGGCTGCTCTCAGTCTCGATAACCGGCGGAAAGCTCACCATAGAAGAGGTCAAGCACAAGAAACTCGCGAAGAAGGCTGCTTTGGCATCACAGGCTCTGGCATCCGAGGCGCAGCGCGCCATGGCCGGGGTCGAGAGAGGCATAGAGAGAAAAATGAAGGTTGTATTCGCTCACTTTCCGATGTCACTGGAGGTCAAAGCCGGTGAGGTGCTCGCTAAGAACGTCTTCGGCGAGAAGAAGCCACGCGTAGCGAAGATAGTGGGGGAAACAAAGGTAGAGGTAAAGGGGCAGGATGTAACAGTGAAGGGCGTCGACCCGTATGACGTAGGCCAGACCGCCGCAAACATAAACAGACTCTCTTTCTCCAGACGCAAGGATTCGAGAGTGTTCCAAGACGGCATCTACTTCGTTCAGGAGGAATGATTATCATGGTAGAAAAGAAGAAAAAGCATCCAAGCTTCCGCGTACCTAACTTTGGTGCGAAGAGCAGGAAGCGAGTGCCGGAGAGATGGAGGAAGCAGCGCGGGATAGACAACAAGAAGCGGATAGAGAGGAGTGGCTATGGCGCAACTCCGAAGATAGGTTACAAGAACCCCGAAGAGCTGAGATTCACCAGGAACGATGGAACTGTGGGTGTGCTCGTGCACAACGAGGCCGAAATGCTAGCCGTGCAGAAAGACAAAAATCACGTAGCCATATTCGCGCACAGCGTGTCCAGAAAAAAGAGGGTGCTGATGCAGAAACTTGCTGACAGCAAAGGAATAAACGTACTAAACAGGTTTGGAAGATGAGCGTAAAATTCACCAAGAGGATAGCAAGCCAGATTCTGGGCAGAGGCGAGAATGCCCTCAGGTTGCGTCCGGAGTCCATGGACGAGATAAAGAAGGCGATAACAAGGGACGACGTCAGGAAGCTGATTAAAGACGGTGCGGTGGTGGCCGTCAAGCCCAGGTACGAGCTCCACAAGAGCACAAAAACTGAAAAGAGGAAGAGAGGAAGAGGGAAGAGGAGAGGAAGCGCTAAGGCAAGACGTGGAAGAGTGTGGGAGAAGAAGGTAAGGGCGCAGAGGTTCGTGCTCAAAAGGCTAAAAACTGCGGGCAAGATAGACAATGCAACCTTCAAGAGGTACTACCTGCTTGTAAAGGGAAACGCATTCGCTGACAAGAGATCGCTTCTGCTCCACCTTAGCGACGAGGGCATAAAGGTCAGCGACGAGGAAGTAAAGCAGATAAACGAGTTAGCGAAGGGAGCGTATAGGTGAGATCATGGTCAAGGTGATAAGGGAGGTAAAGTTCAGGAGAAGGCGGGAGGGAACAACTAACTACGCAAAGCGCCTGGCCCTGGTAAAGAGCGGCCTCGATCGCGTGGTGGTCAGGAAAACCAACAAGAGAATACTGGGGCAGATCATCAAATACGGGGAGGGAGGCGACAGCGTAAGGGCAAGCGCTGACTCTGCCGAGCTAGCCAAGAAATACGGGTGGCCCAGCAGAAGAAACAGGCCCACCGCTTATCTTACCGGCCTGCTGCTTGCAAAAAAAGCGAAAAATACAGCTGACGTTGTGCTCGACATAGGCATAACCACGCCGATTTCAGGGTCCATACCATTCGTCTTTGCCAAAGGATGCATAGACGGCGGCATGAAGCTACGCGGCAGCATAGATGCCAAAGAAGAGTTCTACAACGCCACGCACATAGCCAAGCACGCCGAACAGCTCAGAGCTAAGCCGGAGGAGATGAAGAGGCAGTTCGGAAATTACGCAGCAAAGAGCATAGACGTTCAGTCGCTTCCAAAGCTATTTAATGAGGTAAAGGAGAAGATATTGAAGGGTAGTTGATTTGTTTTTCAGGAGAAGAAGAGAAGAGGAGGAGAAGCCCGCGTTCAGCATAGAGGCGTGGCAGCCCAGGACCAAACTCGGGGAGATGGTCAAGAGCGGCCAGATCAAGAGCATAGAGGAGATATTTGCGATGGGCAAGCCGATCAAGGAGGTGGAGATAGTCGACGCCCTACTCCCGGGCCTGGAAGCGAAGAACATCGAAACAGCAAGCGTGCAGCGAATGACCAAGGACGCGAGGAAGCAGAAATACCGCACAACGGTAATAGTTGGAGACAGGAAGGGCCACGTTGGCATAGGCGTGGGCAAGACAGTTGAGGTGAGGCCCGCGTTCGACGAGGCGGTTAAGAACGCGAAGATGCACATAATCAGCCTGGCCCTCGGCTGCGGCTCATGGGAGTGCAACTGCGGCACTCAGCACTCTCTCCCCATAACGCTGAGATCCAAGGTGGGCACGGCCGAGATCATACTCAAGCCGGCACCGAGAGGAGTCGGAGTTGTTGCCGGAGTCAACGCCAAGGTGGTGCTCGAACTCGCTGGTATAAAGGACATATGGACGTTCGCGAAGGGCAGGACCAGAGATAAGTACAATATGGCCCTTGCGACATTCGACGCGCTGAGGAGCCTCTCTCAGATGAAGAATGTGGACAGGCTGAAGGCCTAATACTGCTTTGCTAACAAAGTTGCGTTTTAAAGTATCAAAAGTTATCCTACGTTCTCGTCTGTATCGTGCGCCGAGACGAGACCGCTCCTGTGCTCCTTGTACTCTTTCTTCAGGTTCAAGTTTCTTATCGGTAGCCCGCCCAGTAACACCTCTCTCACACCCAGTTCCACAATCCTGTCCTTAGCGATGTCCCGCATTCTGGTTCTGTACGCTCCAAGCCCATAGCGCACCGCCTTCCTCATGCTGTCAAAGGCGCCCATGAAGAACGAGTCATAGGCGCCAAGGAGTGAGGCTTTTATCAGATACCTGCTCACCAGCGGGTTCTCGGCATCAGATGTGAATATCTTGGAGGAATTGATGCCGATATTAGCGTCTTCTCGCATTCCGAGATATTTTATGAATACCGCCATTACAGAGATCTCTTTTCTCATCGGCACAAGTGTGGTGAACCGGCTTATGTATCCAGTCTTGAGTAGCTCCTTGAAGCTGTAAACCGCCGTTTTGTAGTTCATGTCCATCTTCTCTGCAATCTCGGCGATCGTCATCCTGGAGTTGTCGTTGAGCAGCTTCAACATAGCTTTCTGCCTTTCGGGCAGCCACGCAAGATCTATTGTCCTGCTGGTGAGCGGGAAGAAGCCGAACCGCCTGAAGGTTATCTCTGAGGTGTCCCACCGCATCTCGCCGCCTACGGTCAGTCTCCGCCTCATCGCCCTGTCCCAGCTTGCGTACTCCGCTTTCGAAAACGCGTTCGCGTATATCACCAGATCGTACTTTCCTTTCGTAGCGAAGACCACCTGGGGGACGTAAAAGCGGCGCAGTTCTCTCATGACCCTTTCTATGTCAACTCCTTCTCCAAGCTTCACTCCGACAAGGTGCGGGCTCTTCAGCCCTATTCTGCTCTGGTTCAGTTCCAGCGTGTAGCACAGTCCGAACTCGCTTTCTATTGCACGCAGCCTGCGCTCCGCATCTTTCCTGTGTATGGACAACGAACTGGCGATATCGGTAACGCTCATCCTGGAGTTCTCAGAAAGGAGTCTCATCATGCGGTTCGTAAGCGGGCTGTATTTGGTGTTAAACTCACTGTCAACCTCTTCGTCCATGATTAAATTACTTATGCATAACAATAAAAATGCTCTCTAACCCTCGTCCATAAGTCTAATAGACTGCTGTATTTTTATCCTAAAAGCTATACGGTAAATATCAGGGAACTCATTATGTTACTTGGTGAAAAAGTTGAGCGGCAGAGATGAGCGGAGGATTGCGATCTTCGACTTTGACGGGACTCTGTTCGACACGGACCTGACGCTTATGAAAGCCGCGCAGAAGGCGCTAGGCAGGAAATTGTCGAAAAAGGAGATCAGGGCGCTACCCCATGAGATAAAGTCTAAGATCTACGATCTTGCCAACAACGACATTGCGGCTTCTACCCCGAACAAGTCGGTTATAAATCGCATGAACACCTTGGGTGATCGGGGGTATGCGTTGGTTATCCTTACCGCCAGGCATAAGAGCAGCGAACCCGCAACGCTGGAGTTGGTCAGGATGTGGAGCATTGGTTGCGACGCCGTGTACCACAACTCCGCTGGCGTTTACATTCCCGACGAGGAATTCAAGGCAATAATGTTGGAGCCCATAACCTTCGGATACAAGAGCGTAGAAATATACGAGGACAAGAGGGAAAACATAGACTTCCTAAGGGAGCGCTTCGGCTCCAGGGGATTTAGGTACTATCTGGTAAAGAAGAATGGGTTCAGGAGAGTGTGACTAGCATGCAAACCAAGAAACTTGCAGTTTTTGATTTTGACGGCACCCTGTTCCTCACCGATGGCGCGCTCCTCAAGGCAGCGCTCCGCGTAACAGGCAGGCCACTCACCAGGGAGGAGGTGTGGGCTTTGCCACATCCTCTCAGCTATGCGGTTCGCTTTGCAACAGAGCAGGATACGCTGACTCCCGAACCCAACAAAAATACGATAGACAGGCTCAATGAAAGAGCGAGGGAAGGCTACAAGGTCGTAATACTTACGGGGAGGTCCCAGGAGGCAGCGGAGCAAACTCTCGAGATTGCAAGAAAGAACGGCTTGAGATACAACGAGGCATACTTCCATCCCGGTACACTCCAACCGACTTTTAAGGAGTTCAAGGCCCAGAAGCTAGGCGAACTTGCAGAGGGGTACGACCTGGTCGAGGTATACGAAGATAGGGAGCACGTGATCAACCACTACAAAGCCATATTTGGCCCGGACAAATTCATCTACTTCCTTGTGAAGGACGGGAAACTGCTAAGGGTGTAGCAAGAGGCGAATGAGATGGAGAGCAAAAAGATAAGCGGAACAAAAGCCAAAAAGAAGGAATATGTGCTGAAAGGCTACGACGCGTTCTCTTCTGAATGGTATCCGCTGCCAGGTACGTACAAAAAACGAAACAGAGGCCGAGGCT
>JAKANZ010000041.1 GCA_021823435.1 Microcaldota archaeon | reverse complement strand
CTGCGCTACGAGCCCCTACTTGAATATTTAAACTTGCCTATTTTATTAAGTATGTTTTCATGAAAGCCGACGCGGAGAAGGCCGCCAGGGCGGTCTTCGCGAGAGAGCTCGAGGAGGTAAAGCCCACCAAAGAAGAGTTGAAGGAATCTGTATACAACATAAACCAGCTCACGAGCGCGCTCAAGAAGGCTGTTGCTAAAGACGTCGAGATACGTGTGGTCGGATCTGTTGTACGAGGGACGCACCTCCGCGGCGAATCAGACATAGACATCTTTCTCCTGTTCCCGAAGAAGTACAAAAGGGACAGGATAACGAAGGAAGGGCTCGATTACGCCAAACGCATCGTTAGGGAGAAGGGGGACAGTTATGAGGTGAAGTATGCGGAACATCCGTATACGCGCGTCTACCTGAACTCCCTTGGCGTGCGCGCAGACGTGGTGCCAGCTTTCAAGATAGACAACATAGAGGACATGATCACCGCTGTTGACAGGTCGCCCATGCATGCTGATTTCGTAAACAAGCAGCTCAGCGATAGGCAGCGGGACGAGGTGCGACTGCTGAAATATCTGCTGAAGAGGCAGAGCCTGTACGGAGCGGAGGTGATGACGAGCGGTTTCTCTGGCTATCTCTGCGAACTGCTCATAATTCACTACGGTTCTCTCCTGAACCTCCTCGAGAACGTGGCAGACTTCAAGCTTCCGGTACTCATAGATCCCAGGAACAGGGCCACCATAAACGACAAGTCGCTGGTCAAGAGGTTCAACTCTCAGTTCGTGGTCATAGACCCGGTGGACAAGGACAGGAACGTAGCCGCGGGGGTATCGATGGAGACGCTGGGCAAGTTCGTGATGCTCTGCAGGGCGTTCACCGTGAAGCCAAGCGTGGCATTCTTCCATGGGAGGGGCTTCTCGTCCAGCAGGGTAAAGGGCCTGCTTGCCTCGTTCATCAAGAAGTCGGGCCTGGACATGTATGTTGTGTCAACCAGGGTACCAGACAAGAGCGAGGATATAGTGTGGCCGCAGCTGCGAAAGGTGAGTGAGTTCGTCTTGAACACGGTAGAAAGATCTGGATTCAGAGTATACTTCTCAATCCCGATAATCTCTGGGAGGCACGGATTGCTTGTCTTCTTCGCGCCCAGCGAGAAGCTGGTGACCAGGATGCAGAAGGGGCCGAGCGTGTTCATAAGGAAGGCGCAGGAGGAGTTTGTAAAATCACACCCAAGGTCGATTGCGATGACAGTGCGGGGCGAGACAATCTACGCTTTGGAGAAGAACAAATATGAAAGCATAGAATACCTGCTGCGGGACGTGGCGGCGGGCAGAATATTCGGACGGCGCAAGGATATCACGCTCAAAGGTTCTAGGCTCATGATCAACACGCTGCCAAAAGACTGCGCCGAAGACGCCTATGTCTGGCTTCTCGAGGACCTGGGACTTTTGTCAGAGAGCTAGCTCTCTCCTCTTTCTCAGCAGCAGATCGAACTCGGGCAGGAGGTCTATGGACCTCTTTCTCAGCCTCTTGCCTTCCAGGAGACGTGTTGCGTAGCCGGGCAGCCTCTTGTCTCCGGAAAACGCCTCAAACACATTCTTGTAGTTGCGTTCGGCGCGTATGCCGCAGTAGTCTGTCGCCTCCGATACCACGTTCGCCTTTATCTTCTCTTTCGAGTAGCCCCTCTTTTCCATCCTCCCAATCAGCGCGTCCAGGTGCTCTCTGAGCACGAGCACGCCAGCGTTCCTCAGCTTCATGTCGCAGAGCAGGTGGCTCTCAAGCAGTATCGTTCTCTTCTTGCTGCTGCTGATCATCAGACCGAGTTCCCGCTGAAGGCGCCGCATGTCGACTATCTTTGCGCCATCTCTGGAGCGCGAAGTGAAGAGCTTCTCAGCATTCACGACATCGGTAACGTGTATCACCTCAACGTTACCCATCTTCTTTGCCAGCAGATTGGAGAAAGATGTCTTGCCCGTGCCAGGCACTCCAGTTATTACGAGTACGCGCTTCCTTTGGATCATTTAGCTGCCCGGGTCTCTATGTCGCTCAGCATGCCATTGATGAGTCCGCGGCTGTTCTCTATTGCGAGCACGGGGCTTGCCGGGGGATTCAGCGTCAGAACATAGTTCCTGGCTCCGGAGAAGAGCCATGAGCCGAGTTTGTACTGTTTGTAGTTCGCTGACATGTCAGCAACATAGTTTGATGTGTTGATCAGCTTGCCAACGAACGCCTCAAGGCTTTCGTCGTATCTGTCGATGACTATCGTCTCTTCCTCCTTCTGTGGCCTATCTACAAACAGCGGCTTGACATACGGTACCCTCGCCGCCGCGGACTTCTCGGTTATTACGGAGTCTATCTGTTTGTACTGCGCTGTGGCGCTCTCCATCTCGGACTCCAGCTTTGTCTCCTCGTCCTTGAGCTTTTCGAGAAGTTCGCTGAAGTAGGAGTCTACGGCAGAGCGCGCGTCTGCGAGCGTTGCATCGATGTCCTTTCTATTAAGGAACCTATCCGGACTGAGCAGCAGACTTCTGAACGAGATGTCGTGCTCTTTTGCTATCACCGCGTCGAGATCTGATATGAACCCGTCGGTCTGCTCGTCCCACGGAGATTGCTTTGCCATTTTTGCACCGAATAATCAGCGACATAGATATAAATTGTGAAAGATATAAACCTTTTGAGTTGCTTTTGTGGAAGAAATTGAGGAGAGAATAGCCAAGGACATAAAGAAGTTCAACGAGAACGCGAAGATACTTGACGAGCACACGCTGGGACCGAAGGAGATAGAGATCGTCAGGCTCGCCAAGAACTACTGTGACGACGCACAGGCTTGGTTGGATAAGAAAGATTTCTACACTGCATTTGCAAGCATCTCGTACGCGCACGGCCTGCTCGATACGCTGCTAAAGCTTAACAGCGAAGAATGATTGTATGCGCTATAGAAAACTCCAATCAGCGATGGAGTACCTCATGACCTACGGCTGGGCAATACTCATAATAGCCGTGGTCCTCGGAGCGCTCTTCCAGCTCGGCGTCTTCAATGCAAGCACATTTGCACCTCGTGCCCCTCCCGGCGCCTGTCAGGTCCTCCGGCCCAACGGTCCCAACACGGCGTCGCTGATAAACCTCGAGGGAGTGTGCAACGGGGAACTGCCGCAGTATGTGGGAGGTTTCAATAACGTCGGTGAGATAAGCATTGCTGATTTCTCAACTTTTATGTCAAATGTGCCCCTTACCATCTCTGGCTGGGTGTTACCACAGAATAATCCTTCGCACCATAGCGGATACTTTGGCGTAAGGAATGGCAACATTAACTTTTACATACTTCAGCTCCAGAACACTAACAACTTAGAATGCCGCTTCGGCACCGGCGGCGTAACCTATTACAGTACTGAAGGGCCGCCGTTCGTGACGCCAGGAGTGTGGAATTTCGTTGCACTAACATACAGTCCTACTACAGGATACCTCACCTGCTATGACGACGAAAACCCAACCACAATTACTGGGGCTAGTGGATACATAAGCAACTCCTTGCAGCAGTTTGGCATTGGGTGGGATGGGTGCTGCAACGGGTTCAACGGTGAACTTTCGAATATTCAGGTCTACAACGCTTCTCTATCCGTGGCCGAAGTCAACGCGCTCTATCAGGAAGGTATCGGCGGTGCACCCATACGCCTGCAGAACCTTGTGGGCTGGTGGCCACTCAACGGAAATGCCAACGACTACAGCGGGAACAACAACAACGGAGTCCCGAACGCAGTGACGTACACGAACCAGTGGACAAGCGGGTACACGCCGCCGTGATTCTATGCAAGCGATAAACGAAGGTGCGGCCAAGATCAAAATCGGCAAGGGTGTGTTCTACAATCCGAAGATGAGCAAGCTCAGGGACGTCTCGGTCTTATTCCTGAGATCATTGAAACTGCGAAATGCAAGGCTGCTCGATGCTACAGCCGCGACAGGCATAAGAGGAATACGGTACGAACGAGAGGCAGGGATAAAGAATGTCACGATGCTGGACATGAACCCGCATGCGTCCAAGAGTGCGCGAGCAAACGTCGCGCTGAACAAGAGCAGGGCGCGTGTTATAGGGAAAAGCCTGCAGGAGTTCGCCGGTTCTTCGGGAGAGGTGTTCGACGTCATAGACATAGACCCATTCGGCAGCCCTGCGCCGATGGTGCACGATGCGCTGAAGCTGTCCAAAGACGGAACCTCGCTCATGGTAACGGCCACAGACACAGCCACTCTCTGCGGCGCGGAGGGCTCTGCCTGCCTGAGGATATACGGGGCGAAGCCCATACATAACGAACTCTGCCACGAGACGAGCGTGCGCATACTTCTCGGCTTCGTCGCGAGGGAGGCGGCGCAGTTCAATTTCGGGATAGAGCCTATCCTGAGCATAGCAGACATGCATTATATCAGGGTTTTCCTTGTGCTTCGCCATGGCGCAAGAGAGGCGGCCGGATCCGTAGGCATGACCGGTTTTCTTTCGCACTGCAGCAGATGCCGCTCTTTCTCCTACAAGAAAGGTGTGGCAGCCTCTGCAGATACGAAGTGCACAAACTGCAGAGCCGATATGCAGATATTCGGGCCGATGTGGCTCGGTCCACTCAAGAACGACAGGCTTGTGTCTTCTATGCGTAAGCTCTCGCGATCGTATGCCAGCGAGACGCTTAGGTTTGTAGAAAAGCTCGATGATGAGTTGGACATGCCTTTCTTCTACTCCATACCGAAGATCACCTCCATTCTGAAAATCGGATCGGTGTCTCTAGAGCCTGTGATAAAAACTCTGGGGAAGAGGCACGTGGTCAGCAGGACGCAGTTCGACAAGGATTCGGTTAAGACAGACGCAGACATAGGCGACGTGACTGCAGCGGTCAGGTCCGCGGCACGATGACCGTGGCACCTTTGAGTTCGAAAACGTTGTCCGCCTTTAGAAGATTGCCTATCACCGCCCGCTTTCCGGTCTTGCTCACGAAGTCTATGCAGGCCCGAACTTTGGGCATCATGCTACCTGACTCGAAGTGCTCGGTTGCTGCTGTCCTTCGCAGCGATGAGGCGTCTATGCGTCTTAGCAGCCTGGCGCGTCTCGTGTGATAGCCAAGATAGACGCCGTCAACGTTTGTGAGTATGAACAGCCTATCGGCCTTCAGGTTTACCGCAAGGAGCGATGACGCTAAATCTTTGTCTATCACCGCGTCGGCATATTTGAAGCCATGGCCGGAGCTTGTGACCGCCGCCCCTCCTCCTCCAACCGCAATCGCTATGCGGCCTTCGTGCAGAAGTTCTCTGATCTTGTTAAGTTCAACTATTCTGAGCGGCATCGGAGACGGGACAACGCGTCTGTAGCCCTTGAGCAGTCGCTTCATCACAAAACCCTTCCTAGCGAGCCGCTCCGCTTCCTTCCGTGAGCAGAACTCACCTATTGGTTTTGTGGGATTGACGAATTCGTCATCGTCTTTATCCACAACCACGTGCGTGCAGACCACCTTTGCCTCCAAGCCCGCCTCCCTATCAACGTAAATCAGGCTTTTCTTTATCGCAGCGCCCATTACCGCCTGCGTCTCTTTTGTCAGTACCGCTAAGTTCTTCTTCTCGTGCAGCGCGAGGTTGCCCACCTGAGGGCCGTTTCCATGCGTTACCACTATTTCGTGCCCGCGCCTCTTCAGCGCGGCAATGCGGTAGGAAAGTTTATTAAGCACCTTGCCATTTCGGAACGCATTCCCTCCGACGGCAATCACGTATCTCATAGAAATTCATCGACGACAAACGCGAATGATATATGATTGTCTTATAAAAACACAATTAATAAATACCAGTTGACCCATAATCATATTTGAAGGGAAGACGGGCCTGACGGCAAGTGGGGTGTCGGAAGGGTGGGAGTACGCAAATGGGGAGAGAAACAAGCGATGCGGTAGCTTTAGCGCGCGAGAAGGTCGCGGGCAAGGAGACCGAGTACGCTATGGGAGCTGGCGAAGACAGGGACATGGCCTATCTGATAGAGAACACGTGCATACACTGCAACAGGCTGATGAGCAAAACGGAAGTGAAGATACTGCCCCCGAGCTACATA
>JAKANZ010000040.1 GCA_021823435.1 Microcaldota archaeon | reverse complement strand
CCGATCTCGGAAGCACCAGGTTAGCCTCCTTTGCCTCCTCTATCTTTGTAGACACGTCTGTGGCAAACTCCTTCCCTGCGCCTCCGACCATGCTCCTCAATCTCTCTGCGGCGCCGTTCATATCCTTTGACAGTTCATGCTTAGGCACACGCGGCGCAGGTTGTGGCTGCGGCTGAGGTTGGGGTCGTTGCGGCGCTGGTTGCGCGTGCGCTTGTTGCGCTGGCTGGGGGGCCTGTGCAGCCTCGGGCTTGTACGCCGTACCCTTCTCCCCTCTTTCGATGAGCTGGCCCACGTCTGCGTAGCTGAGCTTCTTTAGTTGGAGCCTGTTTGCGAAGACATCGCTCATGTCTATCTGCGCGGATTCAGGGCCGTGCGATGTGTCTATCGTGTCAACGAGCGAAACTGCCTTCTGGTAATCGTCGTCATCCATGCAATGCCCTACAGCCTCTCAATCAGCTCTTTGGAATACGGCTGGTTATCGTCAGCGATCTTCAGCATCTTCTCCGCGTTCCTGTAGTAGCTGGATACAACGTAGCCAGCGTCGTCAACGCCGGTTATGTTGTTCTTGACCATCCAGTTCAGTACCCTCTTCTTCTCATCAAGACTTCGTTCGAGCTCGCTCCTATCGTAGCCGCCGTAGAGCGATATCGTCTCGCTAAGCCTCGCTATCTCGGTTATCTGCGCAAAGGTGTCGTTGCGCATGTCCCATCTGAAAACCACGCTCACGTCTCCGTTTCTCATCATCTCGGCGAATTCGAGCACGCGCCTTATGCCCAGCCTCCTGTGCCTGAACAGCGAGATTACGCCTCCGAACGCATTTAGCATCAGCTTGGGCACCTCGATGGGAGGGTTGGTCATACGTACAATCGTATCCTGTGCGTTATCCGCGTGCACTGTGCCGTAGACCGCGTGGCCCGTGTGTATCGCTTCGAAGAGCGTTTCCGCGTCGCTCTTTGTTCTGACCTCTCCAACGAGCATGACGTCAGGCCTCTGCCTAAGCGCGTTGATCATGAGGTTGTAGAGAGTGACCTCGCCCTTGCCCTCAGGGTTGGGCTGCCTTGTCAGCATCGGCACCCAGTGCAGGAAGTTGGGCAGCGTGAGCTCCCTGTCCTCCTCAACCGAGATTATCCTGTGCGTTGGAGGTATGAAAATGCTCATCGCGTTGAGGAAGCTTGTCTTTCCGCTGGCGGTACCGCCCGAGATGAGTATGCTTACCTCGTTCTCTACTGCAAGCCAGGTGAGTGCGGCTATCTCCGGAGAGAGTGTGCCGTTGGCCACCATCGCCGTCATCGTCCACGGGTTCTTTCCGAACTTTCTGATTGTGAGCGTGTTTCCCTTCTGAGAAATCGGGTAGAGCGTCGCGTTGACTCTGGAGCCGTCCGGTAGTTCCGCGTCCATGAGCGGTGCCAGGTTTGTTATCTGCCTGCCTATCCTCCTGCCTATCTGCTCCGCGTCGTCATATATGATGTTCTCGTCCTGGAGTGTTATGTTCGTCCTGCACCAGCCGAACTTCTTGTGGTAGACCCAGATCGGTTCTCTGGAAGTGTTGACCGCCACCTCCTCGAGGTTGTCGTCGGAGAGGGGAGCCTCGAGATCTCCGAGGCCAAGCATGAAGTTGACCACGTACGCTATGAGCACTTTCTTTGTATCGGGGTTGGATCCTGGCAGGTACCTGTCTATGATTATGTTGGTTGCGTCTATGTACTTCTGAGTGAGCTCCTCAACATACTCCTTGTCCTCTATCCTGGTAGGGTCTATGGGCACCATCGAGAGGAGCTCCTGCCTTAGCGAGATGAGCAGAACCTTCGTAGCGTCGCCGAGGCCCGGCACGGTGACCTCGTACTGCGGTACGAATGTACCCTTGTCAACTATGCGTATCTTGACCTTGAGTCCGTGTGCGTCAAGCTCGTAAGAAGCGTATTCCTTCTCTCCATGATCCTGCGGTTGCGGCTGTGTATCATCCATCAGTTCACTTCGCCATCTCGTCTATGCCCTTCTTCACATCGTCTGCCTGGTTGCCGAGTTGCGTGATCTTCTTGTTGGCCCTGTCGACGCGCTCGTTGATCTCCTGCATCTTCATGCTCTTCTCTGCAATCTTCGAATCGTCCAGGGCAGATAGGGCACGCATCATTTCCTGCAGTTGCTCAAACTCCTTCTGCAGCTCGTCCTTCTGCCTTGATATAGAATCGATGCTGCTTTTAATACCATTCAGCTTGTCGCTAAGATCGGCGAAGCCGCCGAACTGCGCCTTCGTATCCGCGAGCACCTTCTTCACGTCTGTTATCTGCTTCTCGGCCACGGCGTATATCTTCCCGGCCTCGTCGCTTGATCTGGCTATGTCATCGAGCATGTGTGCGCGCTCCCTTGCCGCCTGTCTCTTTACAGAATCTGATTCCTGCTTGTAGGACTTGAGGACGGAGTCATAGTCGTGCAGTTCCTTCTCCC
Source organism: Microcaldota archaeon (assembly GCA_021823435.1). Taxonomy (GTDB): domain Archaea; phylum Micrarchaeota; class Micrarchaeia; order Micrarchaeales; family CABMGC01; genus JAJYVH01. The sequence continues at coordinate 3,662 of JAKANZ010000040.1, read as the reverse complement.
GCTGCGAGAGCAGGTCCCTGAGCAGCTTGGTCTCGTCGCGTATGCTGTTGAGCATCTGCGAAAGCTCGTTCCTGCTCTGGTTGAGCGTGGAGTCAACGTTTGAGTGCAGCGCCTTTAGCCTGCCCTCGGAGTCTTCCAGTTTTGCGCTTATATCATTTATAACTCTCTGCGGGTCGCCGCTGCCCCCGGCTGCAACCTGAGTCCTACTCGCCTTCTCTTCCAGCTGAGCCGCCTCCTTGTCAAGAGTAGCAGAAAGCCTGTCTATCGTGTCCTTCTTGTCCTTCAGCTTCCTGTACGCCGAGTCGACCTGCGCGTTCAGCTTGTCTATCTGGTCTATCGTCGCTTTTATCTGGCCGGCTTTGGTTTTGAACGCCCCCTCAGCGCTTGTCACGTATCTCTTGAATTCCTCCAGCCTTGCGTTGATCTGGTTTATCATGCTGAGCTGGGTCGCGAGCTCGGTCTCGGCCGTGCCGCGCTTCAGCTCTACGGTTTTCTTCGCTACCTCTGCGCCTTCCTTTGTGACCGTCTTCGGCGCAACGAACATCTTACCCAGCTTGTAGTTTATCTTGACTATCTGCGCCTTCTCCAGCACGTCGGCCCAGGTCTCTATTATGTTCTCGCCGACCTTGAGTGCCGCTGCGAGGGTGCTTGAATCGGTTTCGCCGTGCTCGTTGATATACTTGACTAGGTCGTCTATGCTAGTGGTTACGGGCTGGTCAGCCATGTCTACCATACGGCTCTAACAATTAAAGGATTTTAACTCTTTCTGGGAGAAGAGACTGCAGTCTGTTAGCGCTAGCTATTTGCGACAAGAAAGTCGCCAAGTTCTATGCCCACCGCCGCCTCGGGGAGTATGATGCGGAGCGCCCCAGCCCTCTCCATCTTGGGCATGTCTTCAAGCCTCTTTATTCTGGAAAGCACGCGCGTCTTCTGCACCCCTCTCCTCGCTTCTATCGTAACCAGTGTGTTCTTTATATCATCATCGTAGAGCGCGCAGAGAGCTGCGGCGCTGTCTATTCGTGCCGATACCAGCGTCTCGTTTTTTGTAGGATCACCGTAGACTGCGAGAAAGCCTCTGCTGTGTGCCTTCCTGACCTCGTACTTGTTCTCGTCTATGAAGACGACACGCTTCTTCTCCTCCCTCAGCCTGTTTGCCAGTTCTGTGCCTATTCCATTGATAGGGGTAATTATTATGTGCCCCGAAACGCCGCGCAGCATCTGGTTCTGCAACGTGTACCTCATGTCTACGCCCACCAGCAGCTGGTAGAAGATGGTGGCAAACGTGATCGTGAAGGCAACGTTCGCTATGCCAGCGAGAGTGAGGGAGAGCAGCACAAGAGGGTTGGCCGCATCAACAAGGTTTGCAGATGGCGGAAAGTTCGCACCTATTATGTTGAGCATCGCGTAAAGAGCAGCGGCGGGTAGGCTGTAATTGTCCAGCGTGATGAGCGCTGTGGAGATGACGAAGATTATGGCTATGAAGGTTATCGAAACGAGCTGTATTGCTCTGAGTCTCACCATCTACGCACCCTGCGCCCTCGCAATGAACTCGCCGATCTCTATACCTGCAAGGTACTCCGGTATGACGGCCATGTCGGCGCCTATCCCGTACACACGCTTGCGTACGTGCTCGTCAGCGAGCCGTATCAGCACCTTTATCTTAGGATTTATGCGCCTGGCAACCATCGCTGACACTATGTTATCCACGTCGCTCTCTGACACTATCGCAATCGCGCGTGCCTTGTCTATCTGCGCATCCTTGAGTACGTCGTCCTTCGTGAAGTCGCCGGTTATCCCGAGTATCTTCTTTTCTGAGAACTCCGATTCAAGCCCTTTTCTCTCGCTTATGACGAAGTAGCTGGAGTGCTGCGCCTTCAGGCGCTGCATCAGCCTTATGGCGAGGTCGTTATAGCCGCAGATTATCACGTGGTTCCTGAGTCCGCGAGCCTTGAAGTCGTTTATTATCTGTTCGACGTTTGCAAAGTTCAGGAAGTCTATCACAGCGGCGATTATGAAGCTCACTATCAGTATCCTGCTAAGGTTGTCGGCGATTACTATAAGCAGTATTGGCACCCACTGTGATGGCCCTTCTGCAAATGCTATCGCCGCGAGAGCCGATGACGCTGCTGTGTTCTGCGCGTCAAAGAAGGCCTCAAGCGCGAAATAGGAATCGAGGTAAAGGTTGTGGGTAAGGAACGCGAGGGCGATGATGGAGGCAACGATGATCACTACAACGATGACAACCGTAAGGACCATAACGTTGAAGGCGTCCTCCTTATTCGACTGCATTCACGCACCCGGACCGGCTCCTTTCTCCAGCTCGCTGAATAGCTCGTCGCTTGCTGATTTGTTCGGGGTGGCGACAAACTTCGCTCCAGCCTCCTTGAGCTTGTCCTTGAGAAATTCGTCGTTGGCGCGCGTCGCTATTGTTATCTTGTCATTCAGGCTCCGTGCGGTTATGACAGCAAAGATGTTCTTGGCGTCGTCGTCCATTGCTATGGCTATCGCCCTTGCCCTCTCAACTCCGGCCTCCTTGAGAATCTTCGAGGAGGTGGCGTCACCAAAAATTGCGCGTACGCCACGATCGTTCAGCGCGTCCACTTTGTTCTTATCGGCGTCTATAACCACGAGGTCTATGTCGTGCTGCAGCAGTATGTCCACTATCTTCTCGCCGACAAGACCGTATCCGCAGACTATGACGTGGTCGCTCAGTTCCTTGGGCATGTTCCCGAGTCAGTTCTACAATCGCAAGCATAAAAAAGTATGCGTCGGCGCCGAATCGCAAGATGATCGGCGCAAGCAAACTTGTCTCTGTTTTTGTCTATGAAGTTCGTAAGTTTTCTCGGTATGGCCCTTTGTGTTGTCATTGATGCTCCAGTTCTCCATGTCTATGACCACAAGGCGCTATTTTCTCTCATGCTACATCACGCGAACAGGCCGCAGTATTTCTTCATCCCGCCAATGAACTCTTCCGGATCGGTCTCAATTCTTTTTTGTAGTTCTTTCTTGGAAAACCACTTTACCTCAGCAACTTCCTCGCGCTGGATTACAATATCCTCGGCGGGTTTGTCTAAGGTTGATGTGAACCATTGGTTAAAACAGCAGTGCGACCCATCGATTCTTTCTTTTGGACCATCTTTGAGGGCCAGACCTGAAAGCCCGAGTTCCTCCTTCGCTTCCCTTAGCAGGGCATCAAGATAAGATTCGCCAACTGGCACAGTCCCGGAGACAGCGGGCCCCCACCTACCTGGCTCGTGGGTTTTCGTGTAGGCACGCCTCGCCAACAGGCTCTCGCCCTTCTGGTTCTTGAGCCAGAGCGCGGCGACCCTGTACCTGAGGTTCTTCTCGTCCACCTCGCTTCTTGGCCTGTGTCCGACGATCCTATCTTTCTCGTCCACAATCAATATCTCTTCGGCTGGAGCTTGCTTCATGAATATCTAGAGGTATTATGCGCACCTTTATTAAAAGGGAAAGCGCTATTGATATAGGAGATTGGATGGATTTGGAGTCTTCCGCTGATCAGAAGCACCAAATGGTGGTGTCTGTAGACAATTTCGCAAAGCAGCTTGCCACATACATTGAAGACCCTGCGGTACAGGTTCCAGAGCTCAGGAGCGTAAACGGCAGGGTAACGGAGTTCTTCAGGCTTGTAAACGATACGA
>JAKANZ010000039.1 GCA_021823435.1 Microcaldota archaeon | reverse complement strand
ACCTGTTCTTGCTCCAGTAGCGGGCGAGGAAGTAGGTGATGAGGACATCAAGCACACCGAAGAATACCGGAATAAGGCGCATTATGTCGTAGTAGCTGACGCCTGCGAACTGGAGGAAGAAGTAGGGAATTAGCGTTACCCAGTAGAGGCCGAAGGCCTCATGGTTTGGCCCTGCCACTATCGTAGTGCTGCACGGCGGGTAGACATTGCATGTCGGTGGCCATCCCGAGGTGGAGAGATGCTGCGGTATGGCGAAGTTGTTCTCCACCGCAGCGCGGATCACGGAATAATGGAAGTATCCGTCAGGCTCGTAGAAGCCGTAGAAGTGGAGCATTGGTATGCGGAAGTAAATTGTTAAGATTAATATTGCCAGTATCGCTACAAAAAATGCAAGTGAAGAGTAGCTTCCAAATGACTTCTTGGTACCCTGCGCCAAATGAGCATACGCATCCACGTCGGTTTCAGTATTTAGATTCGCAATCAAACAGATCAGCTCAGGATTCAGATGCAGAAAATTTCATATCTGGGAGGTTCTAGCTATCTAATTATCAAAGCAGTTTATAAAGGTACTATAGATATAAATTACTTTATCCGTAAACGTCTTAATAGTTTTAGCAAGCAAAAGAGGAATTCATGCAATTGGCAACTTTAAAGACTGCAATAAAAGACCCCGCGCGTGCCCTTAGATATCTCTTTGTAAAAATGCCAGCTTTTGCACAAAAGTATGTCCCACTAGAAGAAATCTTCATCAAACAGGAGTACAGATGGCTCTACCAAAGGATAAAGCCTGGCACCACACTTATAGATATAGGCGCGTATGTAGGAGACAGTTCCATATACTTTTCCTTTAATCCCAAAGTAAGGAGCATCTACGCCTATGAATTGGTATATAAGAACTACAAGGAAGCAAAGGCAAATCTCAATCATCTAGGTCTCCTTGGCAGAGTGACTCTTGAGAACGCAGGAATCGATGGCGTCAGCAGGACTATTGTATCGGATTCGGAACACGGAGTTGATAGTGGCGCAAGCATCGAGAACATGTCACGATCAACAGGAACACACAGGACACGGATCCGCTCTTTGGTCGAGATACTGAAGGGGAAGAAAAATGTGGCGATAAAATCAGATGCAGAAGGCGCAGAACACCGCATGCTTCAAAATGCCAACCTGTCAGAGGTATACGTAATTCAGATGGAGTACCACAACGGCGTTCAAAACCTAGCCGCCTTACTCAAAAAGAAAGGGTTCAGGGTTAGAACTGAAGAGAAATCCGACAGGCCTGGAGAAGGCTACTTGTTTGCAGAAAGCCATTCGCACCACGATAAATAGGGCTGCGGATGTTTAACCTGCTTATGCGGAATTTTTGCGTAAGTTGTTCCTGAAATTGTTTAGCTGAAGCAATGAGTATCTGGAAATAGGCTTTTTGTCGCGCGTATTATTGTAGAAATATGCATACCAATCCACAGTCATTTTCACACTCGTCTCGAAATCGAGCAGCGGCTTCCATTTCAATCGCTTTCTAGATTTGTCAGAGTTAAGCAGAAGTAGCTTGTCTTCATGCAGTTTGGCTTTGCCTATTCTGTACCTTATACTCCAATGGTTGGAAAATTCTTTCACAAGATCCTCAACCGTCTTCACAACTCCAGAGGCAAAGTTCCAAGGACCAGAGTATTCTTTCGGGCGTTCGTACGCCATCTCGCCTAATGTAAGATAGCCGTTCAGTATATCAAAAACGTGAGTCCACGGTCTTATTGCATCTGGATGACGTATCTCTATTTCCTTTTTGTGCACATATGACTGAACAAGATCTGGTATCACCCTGTACTTCCCCCAATCGCCACCTCCCATAACGTTGCCTGCTCGCGCGGTAGTCACCCCTGTATCTGATAGAAAGCTTTGGCGGTACGTTTGGGTTATCAGTTCTGAGCATGCCTTACTCGAACTGTATGGGTCATTGCTGCCTAGCGGTTCGCCTTCCTTGTAGGCGTCCATCTTACCAATATTTGCATAGACTTTGTCTGTTGTCACGTTCACAAATGAGCGTACATTCCCGAACTTTCTTGCCGCCTCCAGAACATTCAACGATCCAATCGTGTTGGTCATGTACGTATCTACTGGATCCGAATAAGATGAGAGAAGTATCGGATGCGCAGCAAGATGGAAGATCATCTGAGGCTCATAGTCTCTCACAGCCTTTGCAACATCTTCGGCTTTCCTTATGTCGCCGTGCACGTCAGCTATCTTATTTTCCAGCTCCAGAAACTTGTAGTGGTATGGATTAGAAGGCGGATTTAAAGAAAAACCTGTTATGTCTGCGCCAAGCTGGTCCAACCACAGCGTAAGCCAGCTGCCCTTGAATCCGGTATGTCCGGTTATCAAAACGCGTTTATTCTTGAAGAAGCTTTCTTTCATGCCATCGCTTTCTTGACCTGCTCCACGATGTTGTTGGCGCTTATGCCGTAGTGTTCAAGAAGGTACTCGCTCTTAGCCGAAATGTGAGTGAACTGATCCGGAAACTTGAAGGCGAGTGGCTTGTATTCCGAACCCGCGCCCGCGAGCGCCTTTGCTACCCTCTCCTCAAGGGCTCCGGTGCAGTCCTCAACCGTCGCTATCACGCTCTTTCCCTTCGCCTCTTTCCTTACTGCCTCCTCATCGAAAGGCTTGAATGTATGGATTTCAAGCACTTCAGCATTCAGCACCCTCGCCGCTTCAAGCGCCGTTCCAGTTACAACACCTGTTGATACTATCAGCACCTCCTTCCCTTCCGTGAGCTTCAGCGCCTTGCCTATCCTGATCTGATTGTGTTTGTCGTGCAGTACCGGCTCCCCATTCCTGCCTAGCCTCATGTATACCGGATGCTTTATGTTTCTCGTCTGCTCTGTAAGCACCTCAACCTCCTTTGGGTCAGAGGGGCTGAGCACCGTCATGTTCGGCAATGCCGCTGCGATCCTCAAGTCCTCGAATGGGTGGTGGGTGGAGCCTGCGTCCCCGTACGAAAGTCCAGCCCCGGTACCAACCAGCCTTACCGGGAGGTCGGGATAGCAAACGTCATCTCTTACCTGTTCGAACGCGCGGTAGAGCATGAAAGGTATTATTGAGTATACAAACACATTCTTGCCCATCTTTGCCATGCCTCCCGATACGCCGACCATCGCCTGTTCCGAGAGTCCCATGTTGAGGACCCGGTCAGGGTATTTTTCCCTCAGCTGGTCGAAGCTGGCCCAGCCCAGGTCTGCGGTCAGCAGGATCGTGTCCTTGTCATCCTCCATCTGTGTTTGTAACGCTCTAACGAATGTGTTCCTCATATCATTCCTCTTTGTCCAGCGATGCCAAGAACTGTTCCGCCTGCTCCTTTGTAGGTGGTTTGTAGTGCCACTGAAGCTGGTCTTCCATTTCCTTCACCCCCATTGCTAACACGCTATTCGATATAATAAGTCTGGGTCCCCTTCTCTTCGGGTCAGTAAGCGCACTCTGCAGCTCGTCGAACTTCCTCGCATCAACCTGCCTGATATCCTCCCAGCCTCCGCCTTTGAATTCTTTCTCGAGCTTGTCTGCAGGGAGCAGCGTCCTGTCGTAGGCCTGCCATTTGTTTGCATCTATGATGCAGGTCAGGTTTTCAAGCTGCTGTCTTGCTATGAAGTTCATCGCCTCGAGTGTGCTGCCCTCCTGGCACTCGCCATCGCTGAGCAGCGTGTAAACGATTCCTTTCTCCCCGTTGAGTTTCTTCGCCAACGCCATCCCCGCCGCTAGAGAAAGCCCATGCCCCAATGAGCCCGTGGCAAACTCTATGCCCTTTATACCGTAAAGCGGATGTTCTCCCAACATCGAGCCTTCTTGGCCAAGCGTGCCATACACCTCATCGCTCATTATGCCTGCGCGATGCAGCACCGCGTAAAGGGCAAGCGCGGCATGGCCCTTGCTCAGAACAAACCTGTCGTCCTTGTCCAGGACTTTCATGTAAAGTGTGACGAGTGCGTTTAGGCAGCTGAAGTCGCTGCCTATGTGCGCCATTTTCGTCTGCATGTGCTTTACAATCAGCTCCTTCCTGAGTTCACGCGCTATTTTGCTTAAATCTTGTGAGTTTGTCATTCTTCACATCTTCGTAGAAACGCAGGTTGTCTCTCATCCATTCTTTTGTTTTGTCGAGCCCGTCTTTCAACGAGTGCTCGGGCTTCCATCCCAGCACTTTCCCTATCTTGCTGATATCTGCCTGCCACATCCTTTTAGCTTCTTCCTGCCTGGCCGACGGCTGCCAATCAACATCTGTGCCCGTAACCTTTACCACGTCCTCTATCGTGGACTGCTTTCCCGAGCCGACATTAAACACATCGCCGCTCTGTAGCGCTTCATGCTTCTGTATGGCCAGTTCATAAGCCTTTCCAATGTCATCCACAAATATAAAATCCCTCACATTCGTCCTGTTTGAAAGCACCGCCTTCTGGCCCGTCAGCAGGGAGTACAGCACGTACGGCACCAGTCTGTGCTTCTCCTCATAGTAGCCGTAAGCGGAGAAGAGCCGCAGCGTGACTGACTTGGGCGCGACGCCTCGCCTGCTCGCCAGCAGGCTGGCTATGAGCGCTTTTGTCATGGCGTAGCTGGTGTTTGGAGCAAGCTCGTCTGTTTCTTTCATCGGCGTGCTCCTTATTCCGTACTCGGAGCTGCTTCCTGTGTTTATGAAAAGCGAGACGTCTCTGCACGCATCAAGCGTGTTCAGCGTGCCAGTTACGTTCGTGTCTATTATTTTCTGCGGATCCGTTTCGAAGTGGTAGCCTCCGAAGACCGCGCAGTGTACGAACACATCTGGCTTTATCTCCGATAGTTTTTCGCGCACCATCTGCCGGTTCGTCACGTCAAACTCGACAAACTCAGCAGACGAGCCGGCCAGCCTCCAGCCATCCTTGTTTCTTGACAGTGCGAAAACTCTGTATTTATTCTCAAAATAACGTACCAGATTCGCCCCAACAAAACCAGAAGCGCCGTCGATAGCGATCTTCAGGTCGGCCATAGCTTTACCTTGCCGTTCTTGTCCAACAGAATCGTCTCGAGCTCCGTCCTGTCGCGTAGGGTATCAACCGGGCTCCAGAATCCGTTGTGTTTGTAAGCGTACAGTTCTCCCGCGGCGCAGAGTCTCTGCATCGGCACTGCCTCAAGCGCAGTGTCGTCCCCTTCTATGTAGTCTATCACCTTCTTCGAGAACACCATGAAGCCACCATTTATCAACGGGCTGTTGTCCAGGCGTTTCTCCTGGAAAGAGCTCACCTTGCCGCCATCCTCTACGTTAACCATTCCGAAGCGCGGCATTCTTACCGCGGTTATCGTAGCGAGTTTGCCGTGAGCCTTGTGGAACTTGACCAGTTCCTTGATGTCTATGTCAGCCACTCCGTCCCCGTATGTGAGCATGAAGTCCTCTCCGTCTATGTACTCTGCAAGTCTCCTGACCCTCCCACCTGTCATTGTGTCAAGCCCGGTGTCCACGACGGCAACCCTCCAGTCTGGCTTCCTCTCCTTCAGTATTGTGGTCTTGCCGCTTGCCAGTTCTGTCTGGAAGTCATTGGAGAGGGTGGCGATGTTCGCGAAGTACTCTTTTATCTTTTCCGCTTTGTACCCGGCCGCGACTATGAAGTCGTTATATCCGTGCGCAGCGTAGATGTTCATTATGTACCAGATCAGTGGCTTACCAGCCACTTCCACCAGCGGTTTGGGCATGTTTGCGGTGAGCTCACTCATCCGCGTGCCGTACCCTCCGGCGAGTATAACAACCTTCACAATATCATCTCAACCTAGTAAACAAGTTTCCCTATACGTACTCATATATTGCATCAAAAGCCTTTAAACCTTGAAGTACAGTTAATTAGGGCTAACGGTTGGGCGTTTATAAGCATTGCTGGTGATTCCGTTCGGCACGTTTATACGAGACTACGTTCCTTTGCCCAGGGCAGTTTCACTGTCCCATCTCGCCCCGCCTTTCGTCTTTCTCATTTTCATGTATTTCTCGAGCACCAGGTAGATGAGCAGGTCAGCGTCTTTTGGCCTGTCTTTCTTGTTTTCGAATCTCTTAACGAAGGCTTCCACAGCTCCCTTTTTGTCGAAGCCCAAGAACTTCACCACCCCTTCCTTATTCAGTATGCGTCTTAGCTCGGCGGGCACCGCCCCCCTGTAGGCAAGGTTGGTCCTCACTATTGATGGTATGGCCAAAAAATTCTTCGACAAGACCGCCAACCCCAAGCTTCTCTTGATGTTCTCTCTGAATCGCTCGAATA
>JAKANZ010000038.1 GCA_021823435.1 Microcaldota archaeon | reverse complement strand
ATAAAAATGTGCGTGAAAGGTGCAGGGGGAGAGATTTGAACTCTCGCACCCACAAAGGGAACGGGTCCTAAGCCCGCCGCATTTGGCCAAGCTCTGCCACCCCTGCGCGATTAGACAGAAGGTTTAAATGTTATTAAAGCAGTATCATTTCTTGGAAGTGAGTGATGTGCACCAATCACCGCCGTCGACCATTGTTTCCTAGAAGGCCAGTGCGAAGCGTGTGTCGTCTGCTTTTCATTCGTTGAAAGTGTTTTAAACTTATATTCAGCTAGATGAGCGTATGCTTACCGCCAAATATGTGAGGGACAACCTAGACGCGATACGTACCTCGATGAAGAAGAGGCATCTCGATTTCCCGCTAGACAAGATACTGAAGCTCGACGAGCAATGGAGGAAACTCAAGAAGGAGACAGAGGACCTTCAGGCCAAGAGAAATAAGGAGAGCCTGGAGATATCGGAACTAAAGAAACAAGGCGGTGAGGCGGAGGCGAAGAAGCTGATAGGCGAGCTCGCCAAGGTCAAAAAGCAGATAGAAAGCAACGACCTAGAGCTGGCAGGATACGAGAACGAGCTGAACGCGCTCCTCTGGAACATGCCGAACACGCTACACGAATCAGTGAAGTACGGCAAGGACGAGAACGAGAACATCGAAGTCAAGAAATGGGGCAAGACTGATAAGAAAATCTCGATAGGCCACACAGAGATATTGGAGAAGATGGGTTTGGTCGATATCGAGAGGGCCGCAAAGACCGCGGGATCGCGTTTCTACTACCTAAAGGGCGACATGGTAATGCTTGAGCAAGCGCTGACCAGATTCGCCCTTGATGAACTGGCCAAGAAGGGGTACACGCCGGTAATACCGCCGTACCTTTTGAAGAGGGAGCACTACAGAGGCGCCACAGGGCTGGGGGACTTCGAGGATGCCCTGTATCTAGCGACCGACCCGAAAGAGGCCAAGAAAGAGGAGGGGGAAGAAGATGACGAGCTCTTCCTTATCGCTACTGCGGAGCACTCGATAGCAGCGATGCATGCGGGGGAGGTCTTCTCAGCAAAACAGCTTCCGATAAGATACGCCGGCATAAGCCCGTGCTTCAGGAGAGAGGCCGGGGCGCACGGCAAAGATAAAAAGGGCATATTCAGAGTGCACCAGTTCGAGAAAGTGGAGCAGTTCATATTCTGCAAACAGGAGGACTCATGGAAGTATTACGATGAGCTCATAGCGAATGAGGAATACCTGTTCCAGAAGCTTAACCTGCCGTATCACAGGATTGAGATGTGTACAGGCGACATAGGCATAGTCGCCGCGAAAAAGACCGACCTTGAGATCTGGTTCCCGAGCCAGCAGAAGTACAGAGAGCTCACATCCGCATCGAACTGCACAGACTGGCAGAGCCTCAGGCTTGACATAAAGTACGACGAGGGCAAGGAGCGAAGGTATGTGCATACGCTCAACGCCACGGCGATAGCGGTCCAGAGAACACTCGCTGCCATAACTGAGAACTACTATAACGACAACGGCACGATAACAGTTCCTGATGTTCTTGTGCCCTACATGGGAAAGAAGACGATAGGCCGGTAGCAAGTCGTCTTTACGCCAAAGGTTAAATGAACCCGGAGCACAATCTATGATTATATGAAGAAAGAGTACTCGCTGCTCAAGGAGATAAAGAGGCTCAAGTCGGTGCGTGGTTACGGGACGCAGTTGGTAAGCGTCTACATACCAGCGGGCTACAACATCAACGAAGAGGTATCAAGGCTGAGGAACGAGTACAGCACGAGCAGCAACATAAAGTCAAAGCAGACGCGAACGAATGTTCTTGGGGCGATAGACAAGATACTGCAGTACCTGAAACTCTACCGCGAGACGCCGAAGAACGGGCTCGTGGTGTTTGCGGGCAACATAAGCAACGACCAGAGCAAGAGCGATATACAGCTCTTCTCCATGGAGCCCCCCGAACCGCTCAAGGTAAACATTTACAGGTGCGACTCTACGTTCGTGCTCGACCCGATAGAGGCGATGGTCGAGACCAAGGACACGTATGTGATGGTGGCTCTTGACGGGAGAGAGGCAACAATAGCCACGCTGCGAGGCTCGCACATACAAGTGGTGAAGAAAGTGCACTCGATGGCGCACGCGAAGATAAAGAAAGGGGGCCAGTCGGCGAACAGGTACAAGCGCGCGATAGAGGAGAGCATAGACGACTACTACAAGGAGGTGAGCGACGTCATCAGCGACATCTTCCTGAGGAGCGGCTTCAAGGAACTCGGACTCATAGTCGGGGGTCCGGGCCCAACAAAGGAGAACTTTGTCAAGGCCAAGGCGCTCAACTATCAGGTCAAAATCCTTGGGGTATACGACACCGGCTACACCGATGAGACGGGACTGAACGAAATAGTAGATAAGGCCGGGGACCTGCTCAAGGAGCAGGAGGCAGCGAAGGAGAGGAAGGTTCTGGAGAGGTTCATGAGAGAGGTCGCTGGCGGAGGCCTGGCCGTGTACGGATACGAGAAGACGAGGGCCGCGCTGGAGAAGAGGCAGGCGAACACGCTGATACTCAACGACACCGTAGAGATAGCGAACGTGAAGTACAAATGCAGCGTCTGCGGCAACGTGATAGAGAGAACCGAGTTCGGCGACGTGCGCCAGGCAAAGCACGATGACGGCGGCACGCTCTCGGTGGTAGAGGAGCACGACGCGATAGAGGAGCTGATAGACCTCGCCGATGCCAACGGAGCCGAGACGGTGTTCGTATCCGGAGAAAGCTCGCTCGGGAAGGAGTTCATAATGGGATTCAAGGGAATCGGAGCGCTTCTGCGCTATAAGTAAGGGAAGGGGTGCACAGAAGGATATAACAATCTTTATCTGTATACATATATAGATAGTATGAGAACCATAATGATAACAGATGACGTGTACAACAGGCTGGCGAGGATGAAAGGCAAGAAAAGCTTTAGCGAGCTGCTAGCAGAACTATCGGCAAAGCGCGCAGAGTCTGGGAAAAGGGCACTTCTGAGAGTAGCAGGGATGCTAACGCACAAAGAGGCTGAAGAAATGAAGCGCATGATAGACAGGACGCGAAGATATGGCTGGGGTGGTGCGCCATGAAGCTGTTTCTCGACACTTCGGCGATTGTGGAGCTGATGCACGGCAATGCAGAAGTAGAAGACGCCATCGAGAGTTCGGAGAGCGCGAACGTAAGCCCTATAAGTATTTTTGAAGTGCTCATAGGACTGAAAGCAAAGGAGAGAAAAGGAGGAATTCCTGGAGAAGTGGCGGCATTTCCAGTCGTACCGCTTACTTCAAGAGACGCGAAACGCGCCTCTGCTTCATTTGCTCTGCTCAGCAATAAGGGGAAAACGGTAAAGCTGCCAGATCTGCTCATCGCGGCGCAAGCCGCCGAAAGAAACGCAACTCTCCTTGCGGCAGACAAGGATTTCGATGTTATAGCGAGCGTGGATAGCGGGCTCTCTGTGCGTCAGATAGCGCAGAAGTGAATACCACTACTCACGCGCCCGCGGATGTTTTTTAAAACTAATTAGAACATAGCTACTACGCATTTTTCAAGAGCGGTGTTTTAATTGGGGGAGAGGGCTTTCAGTCTGTACGATGTGGAGCAGTTCATAAGGGAGGCGGGCGCGGAGCGGGTAACAGAGGACGCGGTGCGCGACCTTGAGCACAGGCTTGAGAAGCTCACGGAGCTCATGGCGAACAGGGCAGCGAGATACGCTGCGCATGCGGGCAGGAGCAAGCTGATAAAGAAGCAGGACGTGCTCTTCGCCAAGAAGGTCGTCTACAGGAACCCGCCGAGCTTGAGTCCGAAGGCCAGCAGCACGAAAACGACCTCAAGCAGAGAGAGATAAAGCGCTATGTCTATCTCCGTAGCCCTCTTTATGTTCATCACCACGTGCGTCAGGCTGTAGATCCTTCTTCCGTATGGAGCCCTGAACGTGCCGTCACGCTGCCTCGTGCCTAGGTCTGTCGTGTGGAACCTCTTTCTGAGATGCAGGAAGAACTCTATTATCCAGGGTATGAAGATTATCACCCCGAACGCCTCTGAGTTGCCCATGGCCATTATCGCGACCAGCATGGCGCCTATCGCGTAGGTGAAGCTGTCCCCGGGCAGTATCTTGGCCCTGTACATGTTGAACGGGAGAAACGCAAGCAGGGAGGCGAAGAGTATGGCCGAGAGCAGAGCGCCTATGTAGTTGCCGAAGAAGACCGAGTAGATGAGAAGTCCTGCGCTCGCGACTAGGGCGGTGCCCGATTGCAGGCCATCGTAGCCGCCGAGCAGGTTGAAGGCGTTGGAGACGAAGATCACGGCGAGGGGCAGAATGATCAACGGGTATATTATGCCCAGATCGACAGCGCCGAAGAACGGTATCGTCACCGTGCTCACGCCAGCATTGATGGCCATGAGCGGCAGCGCGCCTATTACAGTGAGCAATGGCTTCTGCCACTGCCTGAGCCCGAGCTTCCTGTCCATGAGGTCAGTGGTCATGACGTTCTTTCCCTTTATGTGGATGTCGTCGAGAAAACCTACGAGCGCGATCAGCAGAACGGCAAGGCCGACTGCGAAGAGGTCAGATATCGCCACCACCGGGGTGAACACGAACGTGCCTCCGAACGCGTATACAACGATGCCCACGATTATGCCGAATGCGACGGCGACGCCGCCGCTTGTGGGCAGTGAGATACGCTTCTCCTTGTTCTTGTCGTCGATCGTTATGCCTGACGAGGAGAGGTAGCCCGTGACGAACTTGGTGCTGACAAGGGTGATTATGAATGTGATCAGGGCGGGTATGAGCAGCGTCTGGAAGGTATGGTATGCCATGCAAAGGGTTCTCTGCTTAGCAATAAAAAGGTTGTGCGCACCGAGCGGAATATAAGCCTTTGAGCCTGATTGATGCGCATGCTCGTGCTTCTCGACGCGTATCTGATCTTTGCCGCGCTCCTCTTCCTAGGTCTGCTTGCTCTTGACATAAACAGGGCGCTGGCTGGGCGTGAGCCCAAACGCAGAAAGGCAGGCAATTATACGCCGAAGACGTTGGTCATGGTGCCGTGCAAGGGCGCGGAAGAGCATCTCGACGAGGACCTCAGGTCGCTCAAGAACCAGAACTATGGGAGATACTCGCTGGTCGCCATAGTGGATTCGCCAGGTGATGGCGCCGTGAGCACGATAAGGCAGATTGGAATCAAAGTGATGGTATCAGGTAGAACGCACAAGAAGGCGAGCGGAAAGGTGCGTGCACTGCTTACCGCGATGGACTCACACAGGAATTATGATGCGTACGTTATCGCCGACTCCGATGCAACGTTTGGCAGGGACTGGCTGTCCCGACTTCTCGCGCCGCTCGCGGATAAACGCGTTGGAATATCGACAGCATTCCCGTTCTTCGAACCTGAAGGAGGGTTCTGGAGCAGAGTGAAGATGGTGTGGGGCTTCGTCGGCGAGAGCCTCATGGAAACGAAGATGACCAGATTCGGATGGGGCGGTTCCCTCGCATTCAGAAAAGACCTTATGGATAACAGGGCCCTGAAGATGATGAGTGAATCCGTGGCCGATGACATAGCGATAACCAGAACCGCAACGTCCAAAGGCCTGGGAATCGTTTACGTAAGGGGCGCGCGGGTAAAGATCAGGTCTGACGACGGCTTCTTGAGATTCGCTGAGTGGTCGACCAGGCAGACCGCACTCTCCATATTCGGAAACGGGAAGGTGCTCCGCTACGGGCTCGTGTACTACTCGGCCGAGATACTCGTGTTCCTGACCGGCGCGGCGGGTGCTTTCGCGATCTCCCCACTGCTGGCCGTGATGCTTCTGCACGCTGCCGCGAGCATACGAAGGAATTTTGAGAGGTCAGGAGAGATGCGCTTGGACACAGCGTTGATAACGCTGCTTATTCCTTTCGTCTACCTCTCGAACCTTATCGCGGCGAGCGGTGTGAGGAGCATAACCTGGCGCGGGGCGCGCTACAGGCTGCGCTGACTGCCTGAGAGCCCATTGACGTGCATCAGTTTTATGTTCGCGCCTATCCTCTCAAGGGTCCTCTTGAGCTCCGGCATTATCTCCTCGGCCCTGTTCTCCCTCTTCGTGAAGAAGCCAGCTATCTCTTTCATCGCCTCCTGCGTCTTCTGCGAGCCGAGGAAGTTGACGAAGTACTTCAGCATCATGGTGCCGGGGGGGTACCTCTTCTTCAGGATGAGCCAGTTCCTCAGTGTCCACCTAAGCAGCAACTTGTTCGCGTGAGGATTGGACGACACGACAGCAGGTATGTTCAATGTGTCCTGGAACTTTACGTCTTCGGAGAGGCAGAAGTCAAGAGCGCGGCTGATGAGCCTGCGGTCGTAGAACCTGCCCAGGACTCCGAGGAACCTGAGCTTCTCCTCAGGCACGCGCTCTTCCGTATACATCCTCTTGAACCATTCGAACGTATTGGCGTTTCCCTCGCGCGCCACAGTCCCGAATATCGCAGATTTGAGATTGGAGTCTATCTGGTACCTGCCCTTCGCGAAAGCAAGATCGGAA
>JAKANZ010000037.1 GCA_021823435.1 Microcaldota archaeon | reverse complement strand
CCTTCTTCTTGGCCCTGAACCTCTCGACCTCGTCCTTCCCCAGCTGCTTCACTGCCCAGCCCCGTGGGTTGCTGGAGAAGATCTGCATGCTCGTGCACCCAATCTCCCTCGCCCTGTCAAAAGCAAGATCAAGGTTGCCGCTTATGCTCGTGTGATAGCCGATGCGCAACATGATCATAAGTGGCATCAACCATTAATAGTGCTTTGCAACTGTCGCATCTACACGTAAGCCTTTTATTGCTTGCATATTCATGAGTGCCGTGGATAGTCATCAGAAGACAAAGCAAGAGAGTCGGGAGAGACCTCCTCTTAAGGCGGAGAGGCGCGAGAAGAAGGAACCGATACCCGTGCTGCAGAGTATAGAGGAGCTTAGCGAGCTGCCAGTAAGTGTTCGCGCGGCCAGAGAGGAAGACACTTACTACAGGAGACACAAGAACCCAGACGGATCAATCGGCGGATTTGTTGCGAATTCCAGGATAGCCGATGATGTCTACGTTAGCCCCGATTGCGTCATAAGTTCAAGCAAGGTAAGGAACGGGACAGAGATAGGCACCGGTGTAAAGATATACTCGTCCACCATAGGCCGAAATAATGTGATAGGCAAGGCGAGCGAACTGAGTAACGTAGAAACTGGCGATAGGGTGTCTATCGGAGACGGCTGTTTTATAACAAGCAGAAACACAGGAGAAGAGGACGGAGATGACAGCGTCACTATAGAAGGCAACGTGAAGATCGGAGACGAGGTCGAGATAACCAACGCTTACATATGTACTGGTGTTGAAGTTGGCGATGACAGCATACTGGACGGTTTCAACCAGGTCTATATCGGCAAACGAGCGAAGATTGGGAGTAGTGTGAAGGTTGAGGACGCCGCCATGCTGCAGCCAGACGCAACAGTTCCTGACGGTTCTACGGTGCTAAGGCACACGACAGTAGACAACTTCAAGGTGCCCAAGGGCAGCGTTAAAGAGGCAATGCGTAAACTGAGCCCTAGAAAAGATTAGCCTGCCAGTCGTTTCACTGTTTTTGATAGAGCGGGCTACGGATTCGGCATGTCCAATCGCTACATATACATGAATGCCTTGCGTTCGCGTTCTCTGTCAAGCAGGCCCCTCACAGCGTGGCTCATTATCATCAGCACAGCAGATACTGGGGCCATGCTCCGTCCCATGCCGTCAACTATCGTGCCAATGTCGAGCTCTTCCGGCCCTATGAGGAAGTCGTTGAGCTTGAGCTCCAGCGGCGCATCGCTCACGTCTGTGTTGAGTATCGTCTCCTTGGCAACGAGGTCTGCCACGTAGCTCATCTCTGATAGGGTTTTGTCATATATGGCTCTGCCGCTCAGAGTCTCCCACCCGAACTTCTCAGCTTCGACCATCAGGCTTCCTATTATCGATGCCGCAGCCATGTATCCCATCTCTTCTGCTGCGTATCCCCTCTCCCTAGTAGCCTTCCTGATCGCATTCCTCCTGTTCGTCGCCACCTTTCCGGCCGCAATTAGCGTATCGTGCAGGTTCATGATGTGCGTGCCATACCTGAAGTCAAGCAGATCGCCTTCCCCTAGCCCTCCGATCTCCACGCGTTTTGTCGCAGTGAAGTTGTTCTGCGCTTTTGTTATCGCAGCAGCCATAGTGTTTCCATATACTGCAGCGTTTGCGTCTTCCAGTTCCCAGCGCAGTTCGGCTCCCGCATGCATCTCCGCGGTGTCCGCCACCCGAAGAGCATTGAGCAGCATAGAGCCAAGCTTCCTCGCACCACGCACGTATGCTGTCCTCTCCGTTAACGTTGTCCTATCCATCCAGGCGTGGTCTCTGCGGATGCTCCTCTCGATCATGAATGCTCCGCCTATGAGGTCGTCCGCCCTGGAAGCCATCCTGTCAAGCGTAGCAAGTTCCGCCCTGGTCTCGCTCTCTGTCTCCTTCTCCCCAATCCGCATCTTCTTGCCTTCGTGTGCACTGAGAAACGGGTTTATTTAAACGTTAGCTTGAAAACAGCAACCCAGGTATAACCAAGTTCCCAGGCGGGAGGCGGGAGTTGCCCGCCAACGACAGAACCGTGCTTCTGCACCTGGTAGCGTATTCCGCTGCGGTGCACGTACACCTCGAGCTCGTACCACACGTCCCCTCCGGCACGCGCGCTTTCGCCGCACGCGTTCGAGAGTCCGACGATAGCGCATACGAGGTCCCGCATGTCCGCGTTTCCGCGCGTAACGCCCTTTCCTGTCCTTTCCCGTCCATGGTTTTCTCTCACCTTCGTCATATCACCTAGAAGCAGGAGCGGCTTGTGCCGATGGCGTAAGCCATGTCAGTTCTTGTATAGCGATTTGACCCTTCGCTCTTACCTAATCTATTTATCTAAGTAAAAGTATTTATATCAATATGCCTGAGCGTATAGTAAAGTATATATTTCTTTACCGCCACAATAATATCGCCGCTCAAAGGCGGCATCACCTAGAAGCGGGGGCGGCGCAAGCCGCCTCTGAAGTGGTTCTTGCATGAAGTTGCAGCTCTCCGTGGAGATTCTGATAAGCATGCTGCTCGCAATGGCTGTGGGCGCGTTCTTCCTTTCGGGGTTCGCATATGCGCGTCCGCTCATATCCGGCGCCGAGTCGTCCCTGGCGGCTTCGGCAAACCTGTCAGCCTCGTATCTCGGGCTCCTGAACTGATGTGCGCATGAAAAAACTCGTGATAATATCGCTCGATCTGCTTGTAGCTCTGCCTATTCTCACCCTGGTGCTCGCGTTGCTCTTCTCCAGCGTGAAGGGCACGCAGGCGTACCTGCCGGAACTTGGCCTCACGCAGGAAGCCTGGCTTCGCGCCGCTGTGGCATCGCAGCTCTGCGCGAGCAGGGTCGACTTGCAGGCAGGCAACATGACGTCCGCGAACAGCATAGCGGCGGGCATAGCCTCATCTCTCAACGTATCGGTAAGCATGGTGCCCTATCAGGATACGCGACCATGCGGATCCGCACGTGCGCTATGCAGGCTTGTTACAGTATCAGGCCATGCCTATCTCTTGGTGGTCTCGTATGAGGGCGCAGGCTAGCATAGAGTTCCTGCTGATCGGAAGTGCCGTGGCAGCGATGTGTCTCTTCGTCATCAGCATGTACTCCCGCGGGCTCTTCTCGCAGACGTCAGCTTTGGCGGCGATAACCGGTTCGTTCCCCAACGTGTCATCGTATCAGCCACCGTCGTTTCTCTTCAACGTGTCCGCGCCTACGACCACCACAATTGCGCAGGCAGCTTACGACGCAGCCATAACTCAGAGAATCGAGAGTACAGCGTACGCGCTCTCGCCTCCTGCGTATATCGCAAACCTGACAGAATTCAGCCACTGCACCGGATTCGGCTTCTTCGGCCATCCGTTCAACGTGAGTGACCAATGCGGCACTTCCGATACCTGGGAGTACTTCGCCGGCTACGACTGTACGGCCATGTCAGGAGCGTACTGCATAGTGCCTCACAATACGACATACGCGCT
Source organism: Microcaldota archaeon (assembly GCA_021823435.1). GTDB lineage: Archaea > Micrarchaeota > Micrarchaeia > Micrarchaeales > CABMGC01 > JAJYVH01. The sequence continues at coordinate 3,189 of JAKANZ010000037.1, read as the reverse complement.
GCTGCAACCCGCGGGCCATCCCGCGTATATCTACTCTTTCACCCTGTCGCTCTCAACTGCAGGCGGCGAGGCATATGCTTCAGTGAATAGCGTCGTGCCCGTTTCTACGCTGATGCTCAACGGGCACGGGATAGGCAACGTCACAGTAGAGAGTGTCACAAGCACAGCGCCGCCTCCGGAACAGGCGTTCATGTACCACAACAGCAGCTACCTTCCGGTGAACCAGACCTACTACTCGCTCTATCTGCAAGACAGGAACGCTCTCTACCCTATGCTCTCGTTCTACAACGGAACGAGCGTGGACTCAGCGACGCAGTCCGAGATAGAACAGGCCGTAGCCGCATATGCGAACGCCCAGCTTCACCTGGTAAACAGTACAGCACAGCAATCAAGATGCGGTGTGGTGACAGGCAACTATCTGTGTACGGCATCGTCACCTTTCCTCTACCTGATAAATGTCACGCTCTCGCAGGGTACGGGCTACGTCAACCAGACAGTCTACTACCTGGGCAGCGTCATAAACGTGAGGTCCCAGGCATGAAGGCACAGTTCGCCACAATAGAAGCGAGCATATCTCTCGTGATTATAGCCATGGTGATATCTTCCATCTCAGCATGGACCTCTTCAGCCACGATATCAGCGTACTCGCAGTCGGCCGCGCTGCGGAGAAGCATGGCCATCTATGACGTTCTCAACTCGATAGAGCAGAACGCGACCTACAACTACTGCGTCTCACAGATCTACGCCGGGAACCGATCATGCGCCGCTTCAATGGAAAGCGCATTTGCAGATATGCTGTCGGTGAGGAATGTTACGGTGGGATTCATTGCGGCGCTGCAAGCGCAGAACCGCACGGTGGGATGCGTAGCTATGCGATTGAACTATGCCGACCTGACTACCACTGTCTGCGCCGGAGCGTACAGCGGGTGAAGTATGTCGTTTTACGGAATTGTGCTTATCATAACTGTGCTGGTGCTGGCATTCTATCTCGCTGCATTCCTGCAGGAGATGAACTCGCTCTCGTGGATATCCGCGGCGTACTCCAGAAGCATGCAGATGATAGGCCAACGTTGGTCGATGACAGTGCCCGGGCTCAGGCCCTTCGATACAAATGTGCTTTGGCGGGGGAGTGATTTGAACCCTCGACCTCTAGATTTCTTAGCGGTCATCGCACGAATGCTCTCAACTCATAGTGCTTTGCATATGAGTCTAGCGCTCTAACCAGGCTGAGCTACCCCGCCATGCAGTGTATACTATACCTATCTATAAATACTAAGTTTTGCATATAAAAGCTCATGGCCTCGGTGGTGTAACGGCCGCATGTAGGACTGTGGATCCTCAGGACCGGGTCCAACTCCCGGCCGAGGCCTATTTTCCAGGTAGCAAAATCACTAATCTCTGTGTCGATTCTGAAAATTTCACCAACGCTTAAATACAGTCTAGAACACTTCTTACTTGACAGATATGCAGATCTTAGATACGAAAGCGCAAGTAGCTTCGGAGATGACAAAATCGCTCTTGAGAAAGGAAGCCGAGACTCCCATTCTCCGTTTTTTCTCTAAGGACGGAGACCTTAAGCTCTTGGAGGCACTAACTTCCAAATATGTGTTCAGACAACAGAAGGGCATTGAAGTTGAGCCTGGTTTATGGGTGAATAAGTTTGCACCTGGCACCTATTCTGTTCAATTCTGCTTTGGTAAAGAGATATGGCAAGAAGACCCGCTAAAGTCACTTTCTCACGAACGAGGGACGTGCTTTAAGCACTTTAGACGCAGCTGCACAAAAGAAATTGAGCAGGTAATTCCTTCTAGAGTCACTCCACTAGGGTTTGTTGAATACAGCCTTTACTGGATCATCAACTATTATGCTGGTTGGGACGGTTCAATGCCAATCGAGGCAAGAGATTTGATTCTGATGGATGAGAAGAAACTGCTTGACCAAGGTCTCAAACCCAAAATCCCATTGCCTCCAAGCGGCCTGCCGGAGGAAAGGATTGTGTGGCCCACGAAAGCTCATGACCAGTCAAAATCTCGCTCTCTAGGTCCTAGAATACATAAAGAGGCATACGTTAGGATTACTGCGCCTACAAAACTTCCAGAGGAATTCCTCCCTCAATCTTGCTCACAAATAATCGAAGAACACAGAAAAGCCGCCGAAATGCTTTCAGGATTAAACGCCATAGGATACGCTCTGTTTTCAGATGCTGAGAGAATTCGAAAAGGAGTGAGATACGTGCATTGGTTCTATAATGAGCTCATCGAGCGTGCTAAAAGCGGACAAATACCGCTTTAGTCACATTACCTGTTAAGACCAGCCCTCGGTTAACTCGTCCAACTCCCGGCCGAGGCCTTCAGAAAGCCTGTAACAAAGTTATTATACGCATTCATACTATATTAATGTGGAATTAATATGGTTAAGGCGATAGTCGATATAAGTGACAGGGCCAACAAGATGCTCATGATAGTCAAAGCAACGCACGGCCTGAAAGACAAGTCGCAGGCCATAGATGTCATGGCCGAAGAGTACGAAGAGCTCGTGTTCGAGCCCAAGGTAAAGAAATCGTATCTCCGAAAGCTCAAAAAAATACAGAAAGGAAAGACAATTTATCTGGGTGATGCCGAAGGGTTTGCTCGGCGTTACGGTCTCCGTTAGACCGCCCAGATGATTCATGTGAACGATGCCTATACTGTCATACAAAAGGAGCACTTGTACAAAGTGTTCAAAAAGATGCAGAAGAAAAATAGGCAGCAGCTTGAACTGATTCGTAAAAAGATAGAGCAGATCAAAGCAGATCCATATGCATTTAAACTGCTACGCACTGCGGCGCCGGCTGCGAGATAGGGGACTTTGTCGGCGAGTGGGCCGTCTACTGGTTCATGATGCAGATAGGCATGCTCCTGGGGCACTTCACCAGCTACCCGGCGAACTGGTTCCTGGTTAAAACCGGAATAAAGGCAGGCATGTAAAACCTGCTGCACAAAAGGCGTATATACTTCCTGTGCCATAAAACGTATGGTGGGTGAAATGGGGGCAAGCAAGATTGAGAGAGGCGAGGTCAAGCTCCTTGCGAAGGAGGCATACGGAAGAGGGTGGAGGCTGGGCGTACTGGGTTCAGAGCGTACGCTTGGGCATGTGCGCATACCGTTCCCTACGCTCTACGAGACACGCGAGCGTTTCATTGAAGAGCGC
>JAKANZ010000003.1:19079-30739 GCA_021823435.1 Microcaldota archaeon | reverse complement strand
GTACTCCTCATCAAACATGATGACCTTCCTCGCCTTCGCAGAACTCTCCTCGAACCCCTCCGTCGGGGTGAAGTCATCGAAAAACGTCATGAATGACAGTTTCTTTTGCAGGTCCATCGTTATTGTCGCCCTCTTTATGTAGCCGCTTTTCATCAGTTTGTCGAAGTTGTACTTGACAGTGTTGAAGTGCATTCCCAGTTTTTTTGATATCTGCTGGAACGACATCCTTGCGTTGTCGTTCAGGCACAGGAGAAGGCTCTTGGACTTTTCATCGATGTTGGCCCTGCTTACCGTTTCGTTTCTGAGCGGGAAGAAGCCAAGGTGTCTGTGGATCATTTCCGAGGCGTGCCACGACACTCCGTACTCTGATAGAAGTACTATCATCGCCATGTTCCAGTGCATGTACTCTCTGCCTGAGAAGGCGTTCGCGTATATGACCAGGTCATATGAGCCATTCACTGAAAAAGCCACCTGCGGTATGTAAGACTTCGCCAGCATCTCCCTTATCTTGCCGTAATCCGGCTTCTTCTTGAACTTTACCTCTATGATGTGCGGGCTGTTCAGGCCTAGCGCGCGCTCGTCCAGCTCAAGTATGTACCTCATTCCCGCCTCCTTCTCCAGCCTTTCTATCTTATTCTTGATTGTGGCCCTCGAGACGCTGAGCCGCTTCGCAATTTCGGAAACTGACATCCTGGAGTTTTCCGAAAGGAGTCTTACTATTTTTCTTGAAAGCAGGCTGTACTGCTTGTTGAAGCTGCTCTCGACCTCATACTCTAGGCTCATGCAAAAGCATCGGATGCCAAGAAATATATAACTTTCATAATAACAAAGAAGCTTCTCAATGTTGCGAAAAAATGAAGCCTTTATTAAAACGCGACACTGATTAGTTCTTGATGGACATCAAGACAAAGGCTTACGTATTCATTACGCTCGCGATGGTAGGCGGAGCACTGTTCCCGCTGGCGCTCAAGGTCGCCACAGACAACGGCGCCAACATATTCACCTTCATGTTCTTCTCCTACATAATCGCCACCGCAACATCATTCACACTGGTGGTTCTGAAGGGAAAGCTGCCGGAGCTCAGGACCTACCTCCGCAGGCCAAAGGAATACGTCAAAACGGGACTCGCGGGCTTCGCTTTTGCAGGACTGATATTCTATGGGCTGATCTACGCGGAGCAGTTCATCGCTGCCACGTTCGCCACTGTGATATACAGGATGCAGCCTCTGCTCATGCTCGCGTTCATCCCGTTCCTGCTCAGAGAGAAAATATCCAGGACGCAGATAGCGGCATTGCTGCTCGGCGTCGGAGGCATATACATAGCACTTAGCGGCGGCAACCTTCTCGCCTTCTCCGGGGCAAGCACAGTCATGGTACTGTTCCTGTTGCTGATTGTGTTCATCGGGGCGTTCGCAGCGATTTTCATCAAGAGATACGCGACCAACATGGAGTGCACCATGTTCATGTTCAACTCCGTCTCACTGGTCTTTGCGACAGCTCTCTTCTTCTTCAGCGGTGCGCATCTCATGGCGTTTAACACGCTCTCTTTCCTTGCGCTGCTCTACATCGGCATACCAACCAGTGTCTTCGTAACGTACTTCTACTTCAGGGCGTTCAGGACGCTTAAGACGACGTTCGTGACAAACTTCTACCTGCTCTCGCCCTTCATAACCGCCGTGTTCGCTGCAGCATTCCTCAGCGAGACGATAGAGCCGTATTATCTGGCAATCGCAGTCCTGGTATCTATCGGCATATTCATCCAGAGGTTCGACAAGAAGGGCGGAACATATGCGACGAAGAGCGGGAACAAGCTCAGGGACTTTGTCATATTCGACGTCAGTGGCGCCTTCTCCAACACCGGGGAGGTGGGCATAGCAAACGTGCTGAGGAACGGCGGGAGGGTGCTAGCGGTCAAGCTGTCTGCGAAGCATGAAAACGCGGTCATGGATATGATAAAAGAGAAGAGCTATTCGAACGTATATACGCACAGGCACGCTCCAATAGCCGAGGAGGTAAACTTCGTCAAGGAAACTACGGGCGCAGGCCCGGACGACATGATACTGCTCAAGGCCGGAGGGTTCGACGATGGCGAGGCGTTCTTCAGCGATGTGTCCGATGCCGTGGGTCCGGAGGCTCTCGAGAAGCTCGATTACCATAATAACAACAAGTAGTGTCAATCCTGCAGGATTCAGGAGCCTATTTAAATAAGAAGTTCCATATGTATTGACAGGGATCTCAGTTAGCAAAATCTATTTTGTTTAACGAAAATCCCACCCACCCATAAAAGAGGCATGCCTTAAGGCGTGTCCTCTTTCTATTTAACAAGCTTGTTCAGCTCATCGCCGTCGACGTTGAGCCTGTGCCTGCTCATTATGTTCCTCATTATCTCGGCTTTCCCCTCGCCCTTGCCCTCTTCGCGCACAAGCTTCTCCAGGTTCTTCCCGCTTATCCTTTCCAGCTTCCTTGACCTTATAATCTTATCAACGCCCTTCGCGTCGAGCGGGACCTGCCTGATTATCTCTTCTATGGCTGCTTTCGTTATCCTCTTCCTGCTGTACTCCTCGAATATGTGCAGCATCGCTCCGTCGGTTATGGCGTCTACGTCTATGCCAAGCCTCCTGGCCTGGGTCGTTTTCTCCAGCAGCACAGACGCGACCGTACCGCCATCAGCGCCAGTCTTGTCCACTACCTCTAGGAAGAGGCCAAGTTGTGGAGACCAGAGCATCTGCTCCTCCAGCTGTCTGTTCTTTATCTCCCTGCCCAGCTTCCTCATCGTTTTTTCCACGTCAACGGCGGCTTTCTTTGCCCTCTCGTACTCCTCGGCATCGAGAGGGATCGGTCTCACGTCAGTCTCAGGATACATCCTCGCCCCTCCCGGAAGCGGCCTCAGGAATGTGGTGACGAGCAGTTTCGGGTCCACGCCCCGCGTTTCGTTCGGTATCTCGAGCGCCGCCTGCTGCGCCCTTATGTTCGCGAACGCAAGCGCGTTCTCGCAGACGCGCTTCTCTCCGGCGACCATCATGAATGCGTCGCCTTCCTGGACGCCCAGCATGCGCCTCAGCCCCTCCAGTTCCTCCTCTGCAAAACCATATGCTCCGAGGTCTTCGTCGCTGTGAATTATGCCTCCCACTCCGGCAAGCCTTGCGTACCCGCTTATCTCGCTCCCCAGCCGCCGTCCGGGGTTTATCTCCTTGCCCAGCAGTCCCGCGTAACCCTTCAGCCTCGATGCCATGACCGCGCCGTCAGGGTCTTCAAGGCTTTTCCTTACAATTTTCACCTTCGTGTCTCCCAGCACGCTGGTCACGTCTATCGGAGGATGCACGCGTGCGTTTCTGCTTTGCAGTTCCTTCTTTATGTCTATAAGGGCGAGCTGCCTCTGCACCTCGCTCTCTATGACCTTGTCCATCGTTTCGAGATCCTGGAATCCCTTTATCTCCACCCTCGCGCCTCCGCGTATTGAGACGTTCACGTCCTGCCTTATCGAGCCTATGCCTCGCTGCACCCTGCCCGTGAGCCTGAGCGCAAGCCCTATCCTTCTCGCAACCTCCTTCGCTTCGGCAGGGCTCCTTATCTCGGGTTCTGTGTCTATCTCCACGAGCGGGATCCCGAGCCGGTCGACGTTGTAGATAACCGTGCTGCCGTCGCTGTACTCTATTCCGCTCGACTCCTCCTCAAGGAAGATCGAGGTTATGCCTATGCTCCTGCCCCCAGTCTCCAGGTTTCCCCCGTGTCCTACCAAGAGCGTTCGCTGGAACGCGCTGGGGTCGCTGCCGTCAACCACCTCCTTTCTCATCGGCTCGAGCTCTGCCGGCGCCCACGCGCCGAATGACGCAACTATCTGCAGCGCTGTATGGAGCGCCTCCCCGTTCAGCTCGTGCGGAGGTTCCTCGTCCGCGTCCACCAGGCACGTGGTGTTCCTGAAAACGTTGTAAACGAACTTTCTGCCACGCTGCGTCTCGAACGCCGCGGAGAGGTCTATCCTGCCCAGCTCGCCCGCCACCGCCCTCTGCCGCCTCTGTATCTCGGCTACAGAGATGTCGTTTTGCAGCTGCGCATCGCACGAGCAGAAGAGCTTGTGCTGTGTCGCGAGGCGTTGGTGTATCTCCAGCCCGCACATGAACCCAAGCTTCTCGTAGTCTGTCTCTGACGCCATGGAATCACTACTCCCATTCGACCTCCGTTCTTTCAGTTATCTCGCCCGCGATGTTCTTGTTCAGCATCTTCGCAGCCTCAGCGCGCTTGTGGTTGCCCAGCAGCCAGCCAAGCTTGACGAGCGCCACCTCGGGCAGCATGTCCTCGCAGTATATCGCCCCTGTGCCTGCGGCCAGCCTGAGGTTTCTGTACACGTTAGGGTTGACCCTTCCATACAGCGTCTGGGAGGTTATGCCCACCACCATGCCAGCGTCCACGGCTCTTTTCATGTGTCCTATCCACGAGTATCTCTCGTCAGACGGCGCGACGGCAACATGCCCCATGCCCGTCGCCTCGATTATTATGCCCCTGTACCTCTTGCCTATGTAATAATCTATTATCTCAGGATCGGAGTTGGGGTAGAACTTCAGCAGAGCCACCTTTGGCTCGTATCCTACTGCAGCCCTCGTAGAAGCGCCTTCTTCTGTCCTTCTCCTGCTGCCCTCCAGATACTCGATGTTCCCTTCCACGTCCACCCTCGCTATCGGCTTTGAGTTGACCGGCCTGAAGGCGTCGCGTCTGGTCGTGTGCATCTTCCTCACCTTTGTCCCACGCGTAAAGTTGCAGAACGTGTCTGACGAGCTTGCGTGCATGCAGATGCCCACTTCTGCGATGTTGGCCTTCGCCGCGAGGTGCGCGGAGCACACGAGATTGACGAACGCGTCGCTGGATCCCCGGTCCACGCTGCGTTGCGCCCCTGTTATCACTACCGGCCCGCTCAGCCCGCTGAGCATGAAGCTCAGCGCAGCGGAGGTGTAGTGCATTATGTCCGTGCCCTCTGTTATCATAACCCCGTGCGAATCAGACAACGCCTTCGCCGCCGCCCTTGCCATCACCTGCCAATCCGTGTACATCATGTCCTCGCTCGCCTTCCGCATCGGATTTATGACCTTGATGTTCGCTATGTCGAGTATCTCAGGGACCTGAGCAAGCATCTCCTCCGGCTCCACCACCATGTGAACCCCGCCGGTTACATAATCGACCTTGCTCTCTATCGTGCCTCCGGTCGAGATCAGCGTGATGTCAGGCAGGCCCTGCCTCCTGCTGAGCTCCACTCTTGGAAATGCAAACTCCTCCTTCCCGCGCGCCAGCTTCTCCACCTTCGCGCCCCTGCCGATGCTCAGGCCAATGTTGTATCCGTTCCTCAGCTTGAGAACAAGCGCGCCCTGGTCTCCGAACTCCGGCCTCGGGAGCAGGATGCCCTCGAAAGTCTTCCCTTTAGAAACAACGCGCACTGTGTCGCCTGGCGTTATGCCCTTTTTGTTCAGCAGCGCCTCCAGTTCCTGGGAGTACATGTTGCAAACTTCGCTTCGCTATTTTAAATTCCTTTCACTACACTGTCTGAGATGTGTTTTTATATCTTAACTGAGCAAGGCATCTGCAAATAGTGAGTTACAATGCGATGCGAAAGATGCGGAAGAGAGCTCTTCAAGTTCGTGGTATGCAACTACTGCAACAGGAAGATAGGGCAGGAGTGCGTAAAGAGCTCGAAGAGGAAGAGCAAGGTGGTCAAGCTTACCATATGCAAGGACTGCTGGAGCGTCATGCCGAGAAGGAAGGCTTACAAGAACGCCGAGGCGAGCGTCCAGGCGGCGGCGCAGCAGCCGCGCTGACTTGCTACAGTTTCTCTATAGCCAGGTTTAGCTTCTCATCTTCTATCTCGAACTCCTTGGCGTCCGTTCCTCCGGCCACGCCCTCTCGAAGCTCCCTGGCGTTGACGTCCTTCTTTATCTTGGCGTGGTTCTTTTTCACCACAAGAGCGAGCGGTTCGCTGGCAGCATAGCGCACGTCTATCTTGTCTGCTTTCTTCAGTTGCTTCTCCTTCCTCGCCAGCTGCACCCTGCGCTCAAACTCGCGAACCATTCCCTCCTCCCAGAGCTCCTTGCTCATCTTGCCGTCTACCGAGGCTATGCCGTGTCCGAACACCACGGCGTTCTCGCTTTCCAGCCGCTGCACTATGGCGAAGTGGTTTGCATTGACGTCGACCAGTCCCTTCTCCGTGTGAAGGGAGTAGTGCCCGCTTTCCGCTACAGCGCGCTCAAGCGCGTCAGCATTTTCCTTTCTTAGCGCGTCTGCGACCGCACCGGCTTTCTCCTTAAAGTCAGGCCCTATCTTCGCGAAGACCGGCCTCACCTCCCTGTTGAACGCCTCGACCTTCTTCACGGAAACCTTCTTCGTGTTGGTGTAGTTCTCTATGGTAGGAGCGAGTTTCTCGAACACCTCCTGGGCGTGCGCGTCTCTGACCTCCAGGACGGCGTTGGCTATCGGCCATCTTAGCTTCAATCCCGCCTTCTCCCGCGCGTTAAGCAAAGCCGTGGTTGCCTCTATCACCATCGCGAACTCGACCTCTATCTCTTTCCTTATAAGGCTCTCCCTGTACTTCGGCCATGGGAGCAGGGAGACGCTGTCCTCCTGCGCGTAGGTGCTTCTGTACTGTGCCTCTGTGGCGAAAGGCGCCACCGGCGTTAGCATTATCAGCAGGTTGTAGAAGATGTAGTTGATTGTGTCCATGGTGCGTTTGGCATCGGCCTTCCTGCCCTCAACTATTCTCTTCTTGGCCGTCTTGAGGTATACTCTGCTGAAGTCGTTTATCAGGAAATCAGTTGTTCCGTTCACGTACTCGTGTATCTCATACCCGTCGAGGTGCTCGGTGGCTTCCTTGAGCAGTGTGTTGAACCTCGACACTATCCAGGCATCTTCGCTGACCAGGTTTTCCAGATTTCTCGGCTTCCTTATCTTTGTGTGTGAATAGCCAAGCGCGGAAGAGTACTCGGAAATAAGGTTGGAGATGTTGTAAAGCATGACTATCGGCCTGCTCGCCTCGTTTATGTGCTCGTCGCTGAATATGAGATCATACTGCGGGGTGTGCGAAGTGCACCATATCCTGAACGCGTCCGCCGTGTGCTTCTTCAGGAGCTCGTCGAGCGGCACGTAGTTGCCAAGCCGCTTGTGCATCTCCCTGCCGTCCGCGCCGAGAAGCATGCCGTGCGTCACCACGTTGCGGAACGGAGTCTTCCTGTACACCATCACGCTGCTTTTCAGCTGGTATGCGAACCACGCCCTGAGCTGCTCGACTGCCTCGAGTATGAAGTCCATCGGAAAGAGCTGCTCGAACTGCTCTGCCGTCAGGCTAGCCCTGAAGGCTATGCTCGAGTCGAACCACACGTCGAGTATGTCCGATACTCTGCGCATCTCCTTGCCGCACTTCTCGCATCTCAGCGCTATCCTGTCTATGTACGGCCTGTGAAGGTCTTGGAGCGAGTCAACCGCTTCCTTGCTTGTCGCCCGTTCTTTGAGCTCTGAGCGCGAGCCCACCACCGCGAACTCGCCGCATTCGCACTCCCATATCGGCATCGGCGCGCCCCAGTACCTCTGCCTCGATACTGTCCAATCCGGCGAGCTGACGAGCACGTTTTCTTCCCACTCTCTCGCCTCATTCGGATGCCAGCTCACCTTCCTGTTCTCGCTCACAAGCTTCTTCTTCACCTTCTGTATGTTAATGAACCACTGCTTCGTGGAGATGAACAGAAGCTTTGTATCGCATCTCCAGCAGTGCGGGTAGCTGTGCTTTATCGTGCCGCTCCAGGCCAGCGCCCCGGATGATGCCAGGTCGTCAAGCACTCTCCTGTTCGCCTCTTCCGGCACCTTCAGGCCGGCGTAGGCTCCGGCCTCGCCCGTATATACTGCCTGCTCGTTTACCGGAGAGAAGATTGGCATGCGGTTCTTCTTTCCCAGCAGATAGTCCTCGAACCCGTGTCCCGGCGCTATGTGCACCAGCCCCGTGCCTTCGTCGCTGGCCACCAGTCCCTCGTCAAGCAAGACCCTGTGATATTTCCTAAGCTTCTTTTGCTGCTCCACCAGGCTCTCAAGCGGGTTGAAGTAGTATATGCCTTCAAGCTCGCTTCCGTAGAACTCCGCTTCTATGACAAGGCTCTCGTTCAGCACAGCGGATACCGCCTCGAGCCTGCCCTTTGCCAATATCAGGTGCCTTCCCCCTGCCTTTACCCTGACATAGAGCTCCTTTGGGTTTGCAGCAGCGGCAACGTTGGCTGGAAGCGTCCAAGGGGTGGTGGTCCAGATCAGCAGGAAGGTCTTGTCCCCGAGCTCTATCCTGGGCTTCGAAAGCTTGGCATTTATCTCGAACGCAACGAACACTGACGGGTCTTCGTCCTTCTGGTACTCTATCTCCATGCCGCCCTGCGACACAGCGGTCCCGCAGCTGGGGCAATAGAGCGTGGCGCGCAGGTCCCTGTATACAAGTTTCTTCTTCCACATCTCCTTGAAGAACCACCATTCCATCTCGATGTACTCATTCTTGTAGGGCAGGTACGGGCTAGAGAAATCGAGCGACATTCCGAAGCGTTCGTAATCGGCGTCCATCTTCCCTATGTACGCGGTGACGAACTCCTTGCAGCTCTCTATGAACTTCTCAACGCCTATCTTTGCCTCTATGTCCTTCTTTGAGCCCACGTGCAGATTCGCCTCCACTTTTTTCTCTATAGGCAGGCCGTGCACGTCGTAGCCCGCGCGGTCGTATACGTCAAAGCCCCGAAGCCTCTTGTACCTGAGTATGACGTCCTTCATCGACTTTACCCACATCTGTCCAGGATGTAGGTCTCCGCTCACGAATGGCGGGCCGTCGAGAAAGTAGAAGCTTTTCCTCCCCCTGTTCTTTTCCCTAACCTGCTTCATTATGCCCTTTTCGCGCCAGTAGCGTAGTATCTCTTCTTCGCTCTTGATAGGGTCTAGCACACATGCACCAAAGCAATAGCGTTAGCACTATACTTGCCAATATTATAAAGTTTATGTGCTATACTCGTAGGATTCGATGCGACAGGCAGACATAACGACCCTCCTGAGATTACCGCTACTCCTGATCGTGATATACACTATCGTAGCCCGCGCAAATCCGCTGATCGTGCTGTTCGCGATTGCGGTGCTTTTCATCTCCGACGCGGCTGACGGCTACATGGGCACGCAGCACAGGCACACGCTGCCCGATTTCACCCATTACCTGCTAGAAGAGGCGCATCTCGCAAAGAGGAGAGAGCGAAAACGCGCCCAAGCGCCAGGCTATGCGCCGTTCCTTGACATAGCAGTCGACAGGATAATAGAATACGCCTTTTGGCTGACGTTCACCTACCTGCAGATACTTCCGTGGTTCGTTGTTGTCATAATATTTGTCAGGAACACGATTGCCGACGCGCTGGTTTTCAGGAAAGGCAGGACGTTCAGCACGATGGAAAGCAGGTTCGGCAGGCTGGCGTCATCGCACATCAGCAGGGGCGCCTACGCCATAATAAAGGCGGTAAACTTTGCCTACCTGGCCATGGTGGCTGTGGCGTCGTGGCCCATAAGCGTGGGCTATGTGGCGACAACAGTAGTGGTTGCATTTTCTTTGTTGCGCGGAGCTGCTGAAATCTCCGAAGCGCTACGCTGATACTCTAATAAACCCTCTTTCATCATACCATCATGCGATCGCAGAGCGCAGTCGAGTTCCTTACCACCTATGGCTGGGCCTTCATCATACTGATGATAGTCCTGCTTGCCCTGTTCGAGACCGGTTTCTTCAACCCAGGCACATACTCGGCGCAACAGTGCGTGCTGACCTCTGGGTTCGGCTGCCTGAACTTCTTCCTGTACTCAAACGGCCTTCTCTACGTGAACCTGCAGCAGTCGCTCAGCGCTCCAATAAATATCACTGCGCTCGGATGCAACAGCAATGCCATAATAGCCAACATGCAGGCCCCGTACAACCCGCCGAGCAACCAGATCTTCCTGCCAATTGGCGCCAACTACACCTTCACCATCCAGTGCTACTCGGGTTCAAGCACGGTGATAGGCAACTCTACCTTCAGCGGCGCGCTCGCCGTAAACTATACCAACGACCTTACGCACCTGCCCTCAACAGCCGTCGGCAAGCTCACGGCGAAACCCACATAACTTTGTTGCGCCGATTTCTCTCTCAAAACTGTGAAAACTTAATAAACTGTGGTTCTTCATATACTCAACACTGGTTTGATGATGGGTCCCGACGAGTTTTACAACTTCGAATACAAGATATTCGAGGAACTTGAGAGCAAGCTCGCACTGATCCCTGAGGAGGCGGACAGGAGCAGGCGCATCGAGACCATAGCAAAGACGCTCTCTCCCGCGGCGTCGCAAGAGGACATAAGGAAGGTGACCGCCGATGCAAAAAGTTTCGGCATACTGGACAAATACCTCAACGACCAGGGCGTTGAGGATATAATGATAAACAACACGAGCAACCTCTTCGTCTACCATTCAAGCAGCGGTTACGAGAAGGCGCCCGAGCATGTGGAGAGCAAGAAGACTCTGGACCTGCTGGTTACCAAGCTGAAGATGTACGCGACCACCTCGGTCTCAAACCAGAAGATATTCGACGTGCACCTGCCCAACGGCTCGAGGGCTAACATAGTCGACTCGCCGATAGGCGCAGACATAACAGTGAGGAACTTCAAGAGAGGCGCGCTGAGCGTGATAGACCTGATAAACAACGGGGAGCTCAGCTACAATCTCGCCGGAAGGCTCTGGCTCTACACCGAAGGGCTCAAGATCAGACCCGCAAACCTGCTCATAGGGGGCATGCCGGCGAGCGGCAAGACGACTCTGCTTAACGCGATGTTCAGCTTCTTCAGGCCGGAGCAGAGAGTAGTCGTCATAGAGGAGACCTACGAGCTCAACACAGAGACGCAGGAGAATACGGTTAGGCTGGAGACCAGCCCCTCGCTGTCTATGGAAGAGCTGGTAAAGAACTCGCTGCGTATGAGGCCCGACCTGATAATCATAGGCGAGGTGCGAGGTGCGGAAGCAAAGGACATGCTCACAGCGATGAACATAGGCAAAATATCTATGGGCACGATACACGCGAGCACCGCGAGGGATGTCATTACAAGGCTTGAGCACTCGCCGATGGACATAGAGATGGACATAATACCTCTCATAGATGCGATAGTGATAGTCTCGCAGGTGAACGAGAACAACAAGCTGGTCAGGAAGATAACCCAGGTAAGCGAGATATCAGGCATAGAGACCCAGGTGCTGCTGTCAGACCTGTACACATATGATTACAAGACCCACCGCAGCTCTGACGTGCTGCCGAGCGTCACCTACAGGGACACGCTCGCAAAGCTCACTGGCTACACGCCCACCGAGATAGTGATAGAGGAGCAGCGAAGGGGCAAGATACTCGAGAGACTCAGCAAGCTCGGCATAAACGACCTTAGGAGCATAAACTCGTTCGTCAAGGAGTACTACCAGGACCCGAAGAAGGCGCTTGCTAAGATAGACCTGCAGACCCTTGGCACGCTGCCGTGGTAGACATGTCAACTCCGCACGAAGCGTACAGGCAGAACACTGTCGCAGATTCAAGACGAATGCGCATTCGTCGCTCGGTTTCCAGAGAGAGAGAGAGAGAGAGAGGCTAAGCCGATAATTTTTCTAGAAAA
>JAKANZ010000003.1:0-19069 GCA_021823435.1 Microcaldota archaeon | reverse complement strand
CAAAAAACCCGAAAGCACAGTCGGCGATGGAATACCTCATGACCTATGGATGGGCCATCTTGATTATAGCCGTAGTTCTTGGAGCCCTGTTTCAGCTCGGCGTCTTCAACGCAGGCACTTTCGCGCCTCGTGCACCACCTGGCGCGTGCCAGGTCTTCAGGCCTAACGGCCCTGGCAGCGTTCAGTTCATCAACCTCGAGGGAGTGTGCAACGGCGAGCTGCCGCAGTATGTTGGTGTTTTTAGTGGTTCAAGCTCCTCGGACATCTCTATTCCAGATTCCGCTTCACTCAAACCTTCTAGTATCAGCGTATTCGCGTGGGTTGAGTACCCCAGTCCATTGCCCACAGCCCTGCTTGGAGTAGTAAGCAAAGGGGCAGATGAACATCACGGGTTTCAACTTGGATGGGATTTTAGAACCGGTAGCTATTTTTGGGCAGAGATAGGTGACGGAACAGCGTCATTCTATACATGCGGGCAGCAGCCATCGCCACTTCCAACTGCAGGCTCAATACACCAGATAGGAATGACCTATGATGGTTCTACCATGTCTGTTTATTTCGATGGAAAACTAGCGGGCAGTACTTGTTCGCCTAATGTAGCAATAGCGTGGAGTACCGACCCCTTACGCATCGATAGCATAATAGGAGGGTACTTCGGGTCCTGGCCGTTCATCGCTAATGTGCAGATTTACAACACATCGCTTTCCGCAAACGAAGTTCAAGCTTTGTATCTAGAAGGGATTGGCGGAGCTCCGATCAGGCTGCAGAACCTTGCGGGCTGGTGGCCGCTCAACGGAAATGCCAACGACTACAGCGGAAATAACAACAACGGTGTGCCAAACGGAGTAACGTACACGAACCAGTGGTCAAGCGGATACACGCCTCCTTGACCAGCCTCGTCATCTAAGAACCTTGCCGAAGATATAGCTGTCCACGTACCTGCCGTCATCGAGCAGCAGTCCTGCCTTCTTCCTCCCTTCTATCCTGAAACCGCATCTCTTTGCCAGCTTCACGCTGGGGACGTTCTCCGCCGCCGCTTCGGCCTCTACTTTCCTGAATCCTCGCCTCCTTGCCTCTTTTATCACGGCCCTTACGAGCTTTGTGCCTATCCCTCTTCCGGAATAGCTCTTCCTGACGCTCCACCCCATCTCGCCGCGGTGCCTTGTCCTGCCCTTCCCTGAATGAAAATCAGCTATGCCCACTATCTTATTTGTAATGCTGTCTTCAGCAACAAACAGAAAACGCCTTTTCTTGTGTTCGTCGAACTCGTCTTGGTATCTTCCGATATCCTTTTTCGTAACAGAAGTGTTTCTGCCTGTATACTTGTTAAATCCGTTCCTCATTCCCTCATTGCGCATCTCTGCCATTTTTGGGAAATCGGAGCGAACCACCGGCCTGATGACTATCGCCATGGTTTACCCTGCTCTCAGAATTTATTAATTCTTTTTGTGCGATCAGAGAATTAGCGTTACGGCAGCCAGTCCTGGTTCTTTATCTTCTCCCTCACGTAGTCGTCCACGAAGGTAAGCTTCGGTCCCTGCAGCGCGTCCTGCTCAAGCTTGACCTTGCTCTTTATCATGCGCTCGAGCTCGTGCACCCACTCCTTGTGCTTCTTTATCCACTCGTACTGCAGCATCTCCTGCGCGCGCTTGAGGTCCACGTCGCTCGCCTTTATGGTGAGCTTCTTCAGGAAGTCGTACTTGTCGAGGTCGCTCATCGTCACTCCCAAGAACTTCGCCTCCGGCGTCGCGACGTCGTTGCCTATGTACGCGAGGTTTATGCTGCCCGTCTTTATCGTCCAGTAGATGTACCATCCCCACGCATCGGAATCGGTGAACACGTATACGGGCAGGCCCTCGTCAGCGAGCTTGCGTATCAGCCGCCGCGTGCCTCGCGCCGCCTGTCCCTGCGGCGTTATGAGTATGCAGTTCTCCTTCTTCCAGAACTTGTCCTCGTTCAGCCTCTGCCACAGCGCGTCCTTCTCGCACACGAGCACGTACCTGGCCTTTATGTCTATGAACCTTATGTCGTTGTCTACGTCGCTCGGTATGGCCCAACCGCTCCTTCCCATCCTGCTCGCGTCTATTATCTGCTTCTCATCTCCGAACGTGTCCTCAACCTTGAGATTGCCTGCGAGCACGCCCTTCCTGTTGGCGTTGAGGTTCAGCTCCTCCCTCTTCAATCCCAGCGAGACCTCAAGATCCTCGATGAGCGGGTTGCTCTCAGCCTGCTCGCTGAATATGCTTTCGTCGACGTCCTCGCCAAGGGAGAACTTGAGCTGGTAGAAGAGGCCTCTTATCGTGGTGTGCAGGTCCTCCTCAAGGAACTTGTGGCACTTCGCTGCTATCGCGATGGTCTGCATGAACTTCCTGCTCTGCGCCACGTTGATGAACGTCCTCTCCTCCTTGGCCGTGCCGAGTTTTAGGTAGCCTTCCTTCTTGTCGAAGACTATGTTGCTTCTGGTCCTCGCCGCAGTCACGAATTTGGGGTTCTTGCCCTCCTTGATGTCGCCCACCACCTCCTTTCCAAGCTCTTCTATCTTCTTGAGCGCCTCTTTTTGCTGCATGCGTTCACTTCACCGGGTGCACGCTGCCGCCTATCAGCAGCGGCGCGCGTTCCTTGTAGTCTGCGCTGAGGTAGCGTTTCAGCTCCTTTATTATCGCATTCCTTCTCCTGCTGGGCTTCAGCGAGTATCCGAGCACGTCCGCTATGTTCCTGGCGTAGAGCAGCTTTATCTTCTTGGCCTCGCTCTTGTCAAGGTAGACGTCCTCCTTGTTGCTCTCTGGTATTATCACGTACCGCATGCCGGCCCCTATCGCGGCCTTGACCTTCGCAGTTATGCCTCCCACTGGCAGCACCATCCCGCGTACTGAGAGCGAGCCGGTCATGGCCGTGTCCTGTCTGACTGGTATGCCTTCGAGCGCGGATATCACGCTCACCGCAACCGAGACGCTGGCGCTATCGCCTTCCACGCCCGCGTATGTCTGTATGAACTGAACGTGTATGTCATAGCTTGCGATGTCGCGGTGCATGTGGCGCTTGATCACGGCGCTTATGTTCTTCACCGCCTCCTGCGCTATCTTGCCGAGCTTGCCCGTGGCTATGAGCTTGCCCTCAGATCTTGAGCTCGCTGGCGTTACCTCAGCAGCTATCGGAGTCACGATGCCCGTCGCGGTTACGTCGCTGCCCATTACTGCGAGGCCGTTGACCCTGCCTATGGCGTAGCCGCTTGTGGTGAACACCTGGTAGTCCTTGGTGTAGTCCAGCGCCTGCTCAGCGTACTGCGCCTCCACAGGCTTGGTGTAGCCGAGCGCCTCAAGAACGTCGTCGCCGCTCACGATCTTCCTTCCGTGCTCGACCGCTATGTCTCCCGCGGCCCTCACCAATCCCCCGAGGTCTCTGAGTATGAGCGTGAGCCTGTGCTTCCTGCCTGCCCTTCTCCTTGCCTCGTCCATTATCGTCATGCACGCATCATAGCTGAACGGCGGTATTCGAGTGTCCTTCGCCACCTCCTGCGCTATGAACCTGACTATCTTCTCCCTGTTCTCGTCGTTGTCCAGCATGGTCGATTCCATGTAGACCTCGTAGCCGTAACCGCGTATCCTTGACCTGAGCGCGGGGTGCATGCGCGATATGTCCTGCAGGTTGCCCGCTGCGACTAGCAGGAAGTCGCTTGGCACCGGCTCCGTCCTCACTATCGCCCCGGAGCTTAGTTCGCTCTGTCCAGTTATTGAGTACTTCTTTTCCTGCATTGCGGTCAGCAGTTCTTGCTGCGACTTGGGCTCAAGATCCGCTATCTCATCTATAAACAACACGCCCTTGTTGGCCCTGTGCACAGCCCCGCTCTCTACTCTAAGATGCGCCGGTGTGCCAAGTCCGCCACTCTGCAACGGGTCGTGCTTCACGTCGCCCAGCAGCGCTCCGGCGCGCGAGCCTGTGGCATCAACGAACGGGGCGTGGATCATGCCCGTGTTGTCGACTATCAGCTTCGGTTCGTTGGATTCGAAGAGGCCTGGGAACATGCCCGCTCTCCTGAAACTGCTCACGAAGATGAACGCGGAGGCGAAGATGAGCACGCCAAGTATCAACGCGGCAACAACTAGTATCTGATAGCCCGAGAGGAAGCTGCTCAGGGCGAACGCAAGCAGAAGAAGCACGAGCATGGCCGTTATCGGAAGAACGCTGCTTCTGGTTTGCGGCGCGTCAACCCTGCCCCGCAACTTCTCCCTTTGCACTATCTGCCTGCCCTGCCCGTCTCCCAGCTGTTTTTGCTTCTCGTCAGACTTGGGCTCCGTCTTTGGATAGGTCTTGACTGCCTTCACTAGTGGTCTGTTCTCGTCGTTGGGATTCTTGTAGACCAGCACATCCTCAAGTTCTGTCACCGGAATCAGCTCGGCCATCGCCTGCGCGAGCATCGTCTTCCCCGTTCCGGGCTGGCCGATTAGCAAAACGTTGCGGTGCTGTCTGGCCGCTTTCCTGACTATATCCACGGCCTTTTCCTGCCCTATGACCTGGTCAACGAGTTTGGTCGGCAGTTTTATTTCAGCCGTGCTGGAGAATTTTTTCATAGAATCCGTATGCTGTCTCTACTATATTGTTTGTTAGGGTTAATATTAGTAACTTTTTGTGCAGGAAACTTTTTGTATTCGGAAAAAGAGGAATAGCGGAAGGGATTTGAAAATTGAGCATGAGGCGTTTAGAGGGTGGGGAATAACGGGTAATAATACGCTCTAAACGCTTGGTAAAAACTAATTACTCAGATATTTATATAGCTTTCTGAGTTCCGAATCCTGCAGAAACCCGATTCTTTGTTTGTCGTCGGTGCTTTATAACTCTGTTTTGGCCATTGCGCGGCATGGCGAAAAACTTCGCCCAAATTGAAGGCAAGGATTAAAAGATAACTAGCAGCAATAGCTGTGAGCACCATGGACGTCGATACGAAGATTTCGGTCATAAGAAGTTTCGCCGCAGAGATAGTCACTGAAGAGGAGCTTCGCTACGTTTTCGAGACGAAAGAGCACCCGCTCGCGTACGACGGCTTCGAACCTTCGGGATTGGCAGCGATACACTTCGGTCTTCTCCGCGCCAAGATACTAAAGAAACTGCTGAGCACAGGCATACATTTCAACCTCTACCTTGCCGATTACTTCGCTTACCTGAACAACAAGTTGGGTGGCGATATAGACCACATAAGAACCTCTGGCAAATACTTCATCGAGGTCTGGAAAGCGGCGGGAGTCGATGTAAGCAAGGTGCATATAATCTGGAACAAGGACCTGATGCACGAGTTTTCATACTGGGAGCGCTTCCTGAAAGTGGGCAAAGCCATCTCGCTTGACAGGGTAAAGCGGGCGATAACCATAATGGGCAGAAAGGAGGGCGAGGCCGTTTCTGCAGGCCAGCTCTTCTATCCGGTCATGCAGGTGACAGATATATTTCAGATGGATGTTGACATCTGCCAGCTAGGCTTGGACCAAAGGAAGGCCAACATACTCGCCAGAGAGGTGGCACAGAAGTACGGATGGAAGGTTCCGGTCATTGTGAGCCACCCGCTTATGCTCGGACTTGGGGGAATGCCGCCAGAGCTCAAAACGAAGGACGAGGCTGTGCTGATGGAGTATAAGATGTCAAAGTCGGATCCTAAGAGCGGGATAAGCGTTCACGATTCCGCTGCCGCTATAAGCGAAAAGATAAGCAAGGCCTACTGCCCAGAGCGCGTAGTCGCCGGCAACCCGATGTTCGACTACCTAGAAAAGCTCATAGTAGAAGACAAAAAGCAGCCTATATCGATCGATAGGCCTGAAAAGTTCGGTGGAAGGCTTGAGGCTAAGGACTATCAAGAGCTGGTCAAAATGTACGAGGAGGGCAGACTACATCCTGCTGATGTAAAGGGATTTGTTGCAGCTGAGCTCGAGAAGCAGGTCAGGCCTGTGCGCGAGCATTTCGAAAAGAACAAAGAAGCAAGGGAACTCTACGAACAGGTAAAAAGTTTCTCAGTAACCAGATAGCGCCTTCAGCTCAGTCCTATGAGCACCGTGCCTATCGTTATCAGAAATATGCCGTCCCAGCGAAGCAGAGGCACAGCCTCGCCAAGGAAGAGGTAGGCGATTACGCTCGCAAATATGTAGCTCAGGCCCGTGAACCCGTAGGCCCAGCTGAGATGGGTGCGGCTGAGCACGTAAAAGTATGAAACCGTGGCCACTCCGTACGCTGCCATGCCTATCGCCACAAATACCACAAGCTGGGTGAGGTCTCCGGTTACCCCCAGTTTGAAGAAGAGCTGCCCCGCAGCTCCGAGCAGCGTGCTGAACAAGAGAAGAAAAACGAACGCCAGCTTGCCCTGTTTCATTCTCTACACCGGAAAAGTGAGCGATATCACTGCTATGCCCGCTATTATGAACGCCATGCCCGCGACCCTGTGGAGGTTCACGCGCTCGTGGAACACAAACTTTGATATGAGCAAAACGAATACGAACGTGCTCGCAAACACCGGGTACACGAAAGAAATGAGGGGCGCGTTGTCCAGGGCGAAGAGGTAGATGAAAAGGCTGAGCACGTATAGCACGCCCCCGATGAGTATGTCCCTTTTCTTGAATACGTCTATGATCTCGCGCATGTTGAGCGCGAACGCCTGGATGCCGCGCTTGTACATGTACTGCGCCGCCGCTGCCACCAACGCAGAAACGAGGGTTATGCCTATTATCTCCAGGGCGCCTAGCATCGGAATACAACTGGGATGCGCTACTAAGCCTTATAATTTTTCGCCTTTATAAGAGAATGCGCCGTGAGCCGATGCAACTGAACCTGGACTTTATCGAAAACGAACACGAAAAGCAGGCGTTCATGTTCTCTGTGGGAGTGATAGGCCTGAGCGTGATAGCGGTTCTCGCTTTCGTATTTTCCGGAGGCAGCATCTTCTTCTACATCTTTGCCATACTTGCGGTCGCGCTGGGCCTCTACATGTCCTATCACCTGTCCAAAACCCCTGAGTCGACCAACCAGAAGCCGGAGAAGAAGCGATCAGGCAGACGGTAGCTGATCCCGATGCGCAATCTAATAGTTGCGGAAAAACCAAGCGTAGCTCTGCGAATAGCGCTCTCGCTTGGCAACGGAAGGCCGCTGAGGAAGAGCATAAACGGCATCGGGTACTTCGAGATGTTCAGGGACGGCAACACCCTGCTCGTGGTGGCCGCAGCGGGGCACCTGTTCACGCTAGCGCAGAAGGGCGAGACCAGAACGCTGCCGATCTTCGACCTCGAGTGGGTGCCGTCATTCAAGGTCAGCAAGGACGCGTATTTCACCAAGAAGTATCTCGACACGATAAAGGAGGTGAGCCGCGGCTGCGACGAGTTCACCAACGCCTGCGACTATGATGTGGAGGGCACCGTAATAGGCACCAACATAATCAAGTACGTCAAGACCAACGACGTGAACAAGGAACCGGACTGGGAGAACGTGAAGCGCATGCACTTCTCGACCACGACCAACCTGGACCTGCTTGCCGCGTACGAGAAGCGCGAGGGGTTCGACAAGGGCAACTTCGAGGCCGGAGAAGCGAGGCACGTGCTCGACTGGATGTGGGGGATAAACTTCAGCAGGGCGCTGATGAATGCGATGTACTCCACGGGCAACAGGAAGACGATGAGCATAGGCAGGGTGCAGGGGCCCACTCTGGCGATACTCGCCGAAAGGGAGAAGGAGATCAAGGCATTCAAGCCCAGGGACTACTGGGAAGTGTTTGTGCACGCGAATGGCGTAGAGTTCAGGAACAGACGCGGCGCCATATACGAGGAGGCCGTGGCCGAGGGACTGGTGAGGGAAGCCAGCGGAGCAAAGGCAAATGTTGACCTGGCAGAAACGCGTGAGGCGAAGCTCTTCCCGTTTCCGCCTTTCGACCTCACTTCTTTGCAGCTTGAAGCCAGCAGGACCCTGGGTCTCGATCCCTCACGGACGCTCGCCCTGGCTCAGGCGCTCTACGAACGCTCGTACATCTCATACCCGAGAACAGCCTCGCAGAAGCTGCCGTACTCGCTCAACCTGCCACGCATAATAAACGCACTCGCTGGCAATCCGAAATACAAGGAGCTCGCCGATGCGCTAATCAAGGCATCTAGATTCAGGCCGATCGAGGGCAGGAAGGAAGACGAGGCGCACCCAGCCATATACCCCACCGGCGAGACGCCGAGCAGGCTCACCGTTGAGGAGGAAAAGCTCTACGATCTGATAGCGAGGCGTTTCCTCTCAGTGTTCGCGGAACCAGCGACCATCGAGCATACGGATGTACAGCTCTCGGTGGGCCAGGAGAAGTACGAGGCAAAGGGAAGCAGGACCGTGGCCCAGGGCTGGCTTAGCTACTACCCCTACTACAAGCCGCAGGAAGCACACATGCCGGCCTTCAAAGCTGGGGCATCGCACGGCGTTGAAAAGGCGCAGAGCAGGAAGTTGGTTACGAAGCCGCCTGACAGGTACACCAAAGCCAGCCTCATAGCGCTTCTCGAGTCCAAAGAACTTGGGACCAAGGCCACGCGAGCCGCGATAGTTGACACGCTCTTCAACCGCGGCTACATAGGCAACAAGCGAATAGAGGTGACGGCATACGGGATGAGCGTCTACGAAGCGCTGAGGCAACACGTTTCCCCAATACTCGACGAGGCGCTTACGAGAAAGCTTGAGGAGGACATGGATGGCATAACCCGTGGCAAGACCACAGAGCAGGCTGTGATAAGCGAGGGCAAGGAGATGGTAGTCCAGACGATACAGCTCTTCAAGAAGAACGAGAAAGCAATAGGCACAGGGCTGGGCGAGGGCCTGGAGAAAACCAACCAGTCAAACGTGCTTGGCAAGTGCCTCAAGGACGGCGGCAACCTCGTCGTCAGATACTCGCGCGCTGGCAAGCAGTTCGTCGGGTGCGCGAACTGGCCAAAGTGCAATCAGACGTATCCTCTGCCGCAGTACGCCAAGATAGTCCCCACTGGCAAGGTTTGCCCGCTGTGTCACACTCCGATAGTCAAGGTTTTCAGGAAGGGCAAAGTCTTCGAGATGGACCTCGATCCCAACTGCGAGACAAAGAAGGACTGGGGTAAAAAGACTGAGACTGCGGTGAAGGCTGCTGATGAAACCGCGGCGAAAGAGCCAAAGATTCAGAAAGCAGCCGAGCTTAAAAAGACCAAGCCCGCAAAGAAGATAGCAAAGAAACCCAGAGCGGTGAAGGCTAAGAAGGTGGATTGATGTTCATCTATCCAAGGATATACAAGAAAATGAAGCGCGGGCCGCAGGTTATCCTGCCGAAGGACATAGGCATGATAATCGCCTACTCAGGAGTCGGCAAAGATAGCGTTTGCGTAGACGCAGGAACGGGCAGCGGCTGGCTTACGGTGAGCCTGGCTCGAATCAGCAAGCACGTTTACGGCTA
This sequence comes from Microcaldota archaeon, assembly GCA_021823435.1. Lineage (GTDB taxonomy): Archaea > Micrarchaeota > Micrarchaeia > Micrarchaeales > CABMGC01 > JAJYVH01. Next base: position 9,657 of record JAKANZ010000003.1, on the reverse strand, counting down.
CGACGTGCGCGACGATTTCCTGAAAATCACGAAACACAACGTTGACCTTGTGGGAGTGGACAACGTGACCCTGAAGAATCAGGACATCTTCAAGAGGATAGATGAGAAGAACGTTGACCTTGTCACGCTCGACCTGCCAAATGCGGAGAAAGCAGTAAAGAATGCGAAGAAGGCACTGAAGCCAGGGGGTTGCATCGTGGGCTACATGCCGCACGTAGAGCAGGTCAAGAAATACGTTGAGAGCCTGGAGAAACTGGGGTTTGTTGACATCTACACCATAGAGAGTATAGTTAGAGACATGCTTGTCAGAAAGGAGGGATCAAGACCTTCGACAAAGGGAGTCTGGCACACAGGCTACCTGACCTTTGCCAGAAGCCCCATACTCTGATCTTGCCTGTCTAGACTGTAATAATTTGCGGGTCGATGGTGGGGTATGACAACTCACGCACAACTCCAACTATGGGAAACTTATCTTGGAGCTCTTTGTATACATGAACCACACAACCAGGCTGGAATCCTGATTGCCCCTTGTGAAAAATTTCTTTGGTGAATTCTTCTTCATCCAAACCAGCTCTTTTCGCGACTCTTGCATCTAATATCTGAGTCTTCTTCAGGACTTCAACAAGACGCCTCCTTTTCTCTTCCGGCAATTTTTTAGTGTAGTTCTTGATATTTTGTGTTATGTCTGCCACGCCGTACCACCACAAAAACTCTCCGCATACGCCTACAGCTTCGACTTTATCTTTTCTTAAAACAGATACAAGTTCATCTACGTCACACGCCCCCAATCTGTCACTTAATATGTGCGTGGCACCTCGCAAACCGGGAGGTGTTGCGTCTTTCCTGTATAGAAGCACTGCAGACGGTTGCGACCTCACCGCTCTGCTCAAGCTTGACGTGTACTCCTGGTAGTCCCCATAAGAACTGATGGCGTTGTGACCGACAGCGTGACCTGCCGCATAATAACCAGGATGAACCACTATCAATGAAGATTTTGGCATACCTTTATACTCTTTTTAAGCTTATTTATTGATTTCTCTAATTTTAGAAAAAGAGTCTACTTCTTCTCGAGAAGTGCGAGGTTAGCGAGCATCGCCTCGAGCTGTATGCGCTCGTTCGCTCCCTCCACTATTCGGAAGTTGTACTCGCCTATCGCCTTGAGCAGGCTGAGCTTCATGTGCTCCCCTACTGGAAGGTTGAGCGCCTCCCTGTAGCACTGCAGGAGAACGTCCTCACCGCTCATGCCGTAGTTGAGCAGCAGTGTGTTGAGTTCGTTCCGCGCCTTCTGGAAGTCGCCGTCCATCGCGTACTTGAGCATCGAGTTCACTTCCTTTGGCCTGGCCCTCGAGGCGATATCGTATACTTCGCGTTCTCCAACCTTCGAGTTGAGAACTGCGGCGCTCTGCAGCACATTCGTAAGCTTTCTCAGGTCACCCTCGCTCACATAGACAAGCGCCTCAACTGCCTTCTCTTCTATCTGCAGTCCCTCCCCCTTCTCTATCCTGTGTATGTACTTCTTCACCTCCTCCTCGTTCAGCGGCTTGAATCTCAGCACCACGCATCTGCTCTGTATCGGCTCTATTATTTTGCTCGCATAGTTTGCGCTGAACACGAATCGCGTTGTTGCTGAGTATCGCTCCATCGTCCTCCTGAGCGCGTGCTGCGCCTCAGGAGTTAGCGCGTCGGCTTCGTCGAGGAAGATGATCTTCACCAGCCCGCTCGTGAGCGGCAGCGTCCTTGCAAACTCCTTTACGCTTCCCCTTATGACGTCTATGCCCCTGCTGTCGCTGGCGTTCAGTTCCTTGAACGCCTCACCCAGCTCATTGCCGTACAGCTCCTTCGCCATTGCGAGCGCGGACGTCGTCTTTCCCACGCCAGCCGGTCCGGCGAATATCATGTTCGGGAAGCTTTTGGATTTGACAAAAGCCTCGAGCCTGTGCGCTATCGCCTCCTGCCCTATTATCTCAGAAATCTTCGAAGGCCTGTACTTTTCAGTCCAGGCGATATCCTCTATACTGACCATAGACAAAAACCCACGGGGGTTAAGCCACAACTATTTGGTTGTAAAGTTTATTAAACATAGGTAACGAGTTTTCTCTTGAAGAAGAGAATACCGAGGCCGAGGAGGCCCGCCAGAGACCCAACCGCGATGAAGAGCGGGCCGTTGGACCTGCACGGACATGTGCTTGCAACCTGCTGCGGAGTCGCATTGACAGGAATTTCGGGGCAGCTGCATGCAGTGTTTGTGACGAGGTAAAGCCCGACCGCCGCGGACAGCACTCCCGCGAGAATCCATGCGGCTCCAACCAATTGTATGCGTCTTTCAGCATCGCTTCGTTTCAATCACTCATCCGGGCACAATGTTGTCCACAACGAACTTCGGGTCATATAGGACAAGGTCGGTATACTTCTCTCCCATGCCGAAGTAAAGTATCGGCACCGTGGTGTCGCTCAGTATGGAGAGCGTGTTGCCTCCTTTCGCATCAACATCCAGCTTTGTTAGTATCACTCCATCGAGCTTCGCTGCCTGGTCGAACTGCTTTACCTGCTCGAGAAGCGAGTTGCCCGCTATGCCCTCGCCCACGAAGACGCAGAGGTCGGGCTTGTTCACCCTCACCATCTTCTTCAGCTCCTCTATCAGGCTCTTGTTTGTCTCCTGTCTGCCCGCGCTGTCGATCAGCACCACGTCCAGATCGTGCGCTTTGGCGTACGCCACAGCATCGAAGGCTATGCTCGCCGGATCTGCCCCGTAAGTACCCTTTATCACGTCCACCCCAAGCCTTTTTGCGTGTATGGCCGACTGCTCTATCGCTGCCGCCCTGAAGGTGTCGCTCGCCGAGATTACGCAACTCATGCCGCTGCCCTTGAACATGTGCGCCATCTTCGCTATCGTGGTTGTCTTGCCGGCTCCGTTCGGCCCGAGGAAGAGTATCTTGAAGGGCCCCTCGCCTTTTTGTTTTTTCTCCCTCGCGCGCTGCATCACATCAATCCCGCTGTTCTTTGTGAGCGTCTGCATCAACGAGTTCCTTATCTCGTCCCTTATCTCCTTCTTCATGTCTCTCGAACTCACCTCCTTGTTCACAAGGTTGTCATGAAGCCTGGCGACGAGCCGCTCGGCAACGTCATAGTTGACATCGGTCTGCAGCAGAGCCACGCGGAGCTGCTCCAGGAACGGATCCGCATCCTTCTCTCCCACGCTCACCCTCCCAAGCACCGCGCCCTTTATCTTTGTGGCGAGCGTGACGTCTGGTGATTTTTCCCCTTCTCCCTTCTTAGCGGCGTGTTGCTCGTGCGGTACAGTGCGTTGCCCCTCTGCCCTTTCCTCAGTTTTCGCTTCTTCTTTCTTTTCCTTGCCGCTGAGGCCTTCTACAAAATCAGAGAACTTCTTCTTAAGCCCTTCAAACATTCGAATCAATCAGTATTTCGTGCTGAATTTAATATTCCTTGCTTGTTGCGCCCTGGACGTTTCATACGATAGGTTATTATGTATTTCATCTGTCTGATGGTAAGCTGATTGCTTGGCTGGAAATCAACACGGTCTTGAGGTACGCAGGGTCTTCCTGTTTCTCTCATTATTCTTCGTCTTGGCAATGCTCTTGGATGCATTCACAGAACTGGATCTTCCTACGCACGCTGTCGATGAGATAGGCATTGCTGTCCTGTCTTTGATAGCATTGATTTACCTGGCCGTTTCTTGGAGGAAGACAGGGGTCGAAGCGATTACAACGCAGAACAACGTTCTCTTCGCGTTCTTCGTGCTAATGCTGCTGTTCCAGATTTATGGGATAGTTGTAGAAGCAGGTACGAACGATTTCGGAAACGAGATACCCGTACTTATTGGGATAGTATTGGCGCTTGTGAACAGGTTCACATAGGCGTTGGTAGGTTGAGCGAGGCCGTCTTTACTTAATGTTTGCTGAGTCGCGCGGGCAGAAATGAGTTGCTAGCTTCTTATTGCGCCAACCCACGGACCGTGAATGAAAGAAGTATGCTGATCACGGTCTTCCAGCTCGTCATTCTTCTCATGTCTGCCTGCCGTGCCGTCTCTCATGAAAAGCCTGACCACATCTCTCTTCATCTGCGTTCCAAGCGATCTGTCGATCAAGCCTCTCAGTCTGCCTCTGTCCTCCAGGACCTCCCAGTTGATCCCGAACGCCCAGGCCATCTCGTGGCTGACCGTATGCATGACCGCAAGCGTCGTAGCCTCAGCGCCTATTATCCACCTGTTCGGGTCCGGTTCTTTGAAGAGCGGGGTGCAGAACTTGACAAACGCAATCCCTTCTCCGCTCTGGGGGAACCTGCTCAGTTCTATCATTGGGTAGTTGAATCTATATTGGTCGTCAACCGGTTTGTTGCCGCCAAGCAGCGCACCGTTTACTCCGTTCTTTAGGGCCTCGTCCACGTTTTTATTAGACAGCATCCCAGCCATCGATCTTATGTATCTGTCCTCGTGTTTCTGCTGCGCAAGCTTGGGTATCTGTATCGGTAAAAAGAAAGCGAAACGGAAGTACCTCGCATCCTTGTATACCATCTCTTCTTTCTGCTCGAAGCTGGGAAACGACGGGCCCGCCTTTTCGGTCTCTCCCCATTCCTTTGGTTTCAATCCGCGCGTGGCAGAAACAAGGGCGCACCTGGCGCTGGACTCATCAGGTAAAATAACTATTCTGGACATCTCCCCGATCGGAGAGCTATTGATCTACCTGTTTATATTGTTTGGCTTCACCCTAACGGTTCCTATACCGGGCTTCCCGGAGTGCCGGACGGCCCGACCGTGGCAGGCAGTTTACCAGAAAGCCAGAACGTCAAATACGGCCTGTCCTCCCGCTCCTTGCCCGGCGCGATGAAAAGATTTACGGGATACGGCATCGAAGCATCGTTCCATTTATCCCACACCTTGTTTAGTTTTTCAGGATCGGCCACGGCTTCGGCGTCTATGTCGACCTTGCCCAAACCGGCGACCATCATGTTTCGCGTAACGTCAAGCAGCGTTTTGTGTATTCTTTCTTTCCATCGCTCAGGATCAGAAGGTCTGAGGTACGGACTGGTCACCAGAAGGAACGCGTTGATTCCGCCTCCGGCATGATTAACCACCACGAACGCATCTGGATACACGAAACCGAACTGGTCGTCAGTGGCCTCTTTGTTTTCGCTATCAAACATGTTTCTTCCGACCACGCCCTTGAGCTTGTCATCGCCTACCTTCTGAGCCAGGTAGTCCCTCGCCGCATACGCTAATGCGTGCCCCCTATTGTGCGACAACCCCTCCGGGAGCTTCAGCGGCACTATGAGCGCGTAAAAAAGGACCTGCTGCCCGGTCTCGGCCCTCTCTTCTATGTAAGCCCTCACGCTCGCGGTAAGTTTGTTGGTCAGTTCGTCTGGGCTTAATGTTGCTGTTTGGTTGTCGTCCCTGCTTCTGAGTTCGCTTCGGAGTGTCGTCTTGGCCCCTTCCCCTGCCCTGAAAATGTTCCACATCCTCGTCACTCAACAGTAGCGCGTGCCATATTTATAGCTTGTCTTTGGTTTCGCCCGGTTTGCGCCCGCCTAGCGGTCTTGCTGCATCGCTTCTATTGCGTACTGCACCCGCATTATCTCGCTCTCGAGCTTCTGCTTTTCTCCGGCGAGTCTCTCCAGGGTTCCTTTGCTCATTTCCTTGTTCTTGCCGATGAACTCCTTGGCCTGTTCTATGTCCTTCTCAACAAGATAGCCCGCGCCGACGTACGTTAGGACCTTCTTGATGTCCTTTACATTCGCTTCAAAATATGTGCCGCCCTCTCCGCTCACCAGTATGTTTGTCCCCTTGATTGTGTCCCTCTTCTCAAACAACTGCAGGTTCCTGTCCAGTGCAGCCTGCGCTATGCTCATCGTTGTTATCTCGTTCATAAGTGCCTCGTACTGCTGGTTGTAAAGGCTTTGCAGATAGAACAGCCTGTTTATCTCGTCCTCGCGCTTGCTCCTCTCTTCTGCCACGCAATCATCATTCTGGGGTCTTTAGAGGCGTGTTGGCCTGCCTTCTTAGGTCACCCTCGCTGAGTCCCCGGGTTCTTTCCATGGCCTCGCGCCGTCTGCTGTAGATAAGCTCTTGGACTTCAAGCGTTGAGACATCCTTCTCCTTGCTGGTTCTTGTTTTCTTCATGTAACCACGTTTGCTTAGCACATTTATAATACCGATCGCGTCACGAGATGTCCAAAGCGTCTGCTATTCTCGAGAGCTCAAAGCCTGTAGTGGTCTCACCCACCACCAGGCCTCTGGAGTTAGCCACGGTGCACAGACCTATGCTCACAGAGCCAAGATTCGCTGTCGACTGTTCCGCGTTCGCGCCCACAAACTTCTCCAGTGTTGCTTTCTCGTGCTCCGTGGCCCTGTTGTTGACCACCAGGCCTTTGTTTGTTAGTATGTTGTTTGCGCCTACCGTGGCGAAGCCGCCGGCGCTGGCTTTAATGACCTCCACCTGCAATGCGTCTGCTATGGCTTTCTCCTCAGCCCTGCTGTAGGCCGGATTTATCACGGCGTACCTGTCGTTGACCAGTATGTTGTTCCTGAGCGCGTTGTAGTCGGTGTTCAGTACATCGACAGCAAGTCCGCGCAGTTCGTGCCTGATCGCGGCGAGTTCCCTGTCTTCCGTGCCATGCGGGAGCAGCACTCCGTTGGAGTTCGCAGCGACATACACGCCGACGAATCCGGAGTTGGCAACGCTGGTCCTTATTCCCTCGACTCCCAGCGTCTGGCGAAGCTTGTGCTCCTCGCCCACGCTGACCTCGTTTCCCATCAAGAAGAATTTCTCAGTCGCCACGACCCAGGCGCCTATGTAATCGTTGCCCAGTATCTCGAGCTTCTCTATGCCCATCTTGATCAAGCTTGCTTAGGCCGCTCAGGTTCTTTGTTTGCCTTCGCCTTTTCTGGTTCGCCCTTGACCCGCGCCTTTGGCTTCTTATCCTCGGCCTTCTGTGCGGGCTGTGCCGCAGGAGCCGACGCCGCTGCCTTGGCAGCCTGAAGTTTAACGTCCACCCTGTCTTCTGATTTCTCAACACTAAGCGCCAGCCTGGACCACATAAACGATGCGCCGTTTGCGTTCTTCTCTATGAACTCGTTCAGGTCCCTGCCTATCCTGATCTTGTCTATGTCTGACTTGGACAGCTTCGCTACTGCCTCTCTCACCAGACCCGCCGCCCGCTTCCTCCTCCTGATGCTGTGCAGTCTCAGCAGCCTCTTCCTGAGGTTTATCGTCATGGTCATGCTCTGCATTCGATCACTTTATTTTCAGCTTCAGCTTCCTGTGGCGCCAGTCCCTCTGGAACTTGTTGGACTGCAGTCTGCGGTGCGTGCGCACCATCGCAAGTACCGGCATGCGCCTGTTCTGCTTTAGCTTCTTGCCCAGCCTAAGCTTCTTTGCCAAACTCTTCTTGCTCATTGCATCACTTGTGCCTGAACTGTATCTTCGATTCCGGCTTGAACGTAAGTCTCGAGAGCAGGTCCCTGAGCTGCGGCTCTGTTATCTGACCCGTTACGCGGCTGTTCCTCGCCATCGCTATTATAAGGTCGAGCAGCTGCGCGTACAACTCATAGTTTGCCACGCGCACGTTCATTAGCCGCTCATAAGCATCTGGTGTCATGAGTTTCTTCACCGCATTCTTCTTCTCCTGCTCAATCTGCATCTCCCTGAGACGTTTGTTTAATTCTTTCTTTATCTTCGCCTGGGTCTCGTTCTCGTTCTGTGCAGCATCGTTTGCCAAATTCAAGCACCGCGGGATATCTCGTTTGCAACCTTGTCCAGGAACGACCTGCCGCTTGGGGTTATCTCCCTTCCCGTCTTCCCCTTCTTTACGTAGCCCTGCTTCTCCAGCGCGTTGAGCGCGTCTGTGATTATGCTTCCTCCGGCGCGGACGTGGTGGTGTCTGCTTACCACGTGGCCCTTCCTGCTTCCGTATCTTGTCCTGAGCCTAGAAACGCCGAGCGGGCCATTGACATATACCTGCCTCAGCACCGAGGAGCAGCGTATGTACCAGAACTCCTTCTGCGATGGTATGCGCTCCTTGCTCGGTCCCGTCTTGACGTAAGCGAGATAGGCAGGCCTCTCCATTCCCTTCTCCTTGAGCCTGCGCGCCGCTACGTCTATCAGTTTGCCTGAATCTACGTCGTATACATTGGCCATGCTGTTGACCCAAAATAGCGAATATACTGCTACGTTAAGCTATAAATATGTAAGGATAGCAATAAAATAGCTTATTGTGGTTGATGTAATGCCCATAAAGGTCAATATAATCGAGGATGAGAGCAAGAGCTTTGTCGCAGAACTTGTGGGCGCGGACAGGAGCGTAGCGGAACTGATAAAGGAGAAGCTGTCCGAGAACAAGGAGGTTGAGTTCTCAAGCGTGGAGAAGGACCACCCTGAAACCGGCGACCCAAGAATTGTGGTCAAGTCATCGAAAAACGCGAAAGGACTCGTTCTCAAGGCGATTGAGCAGGCTGAAGAGGAGCTTAAGGACATCGAGGGCGAAATACCCAAGAAGTAGTTAAATGCAGATGAAGCAGGGCATACGCATACTCGCGCTTGACGACTCGTCTTTTAAGAAAGGGGAAAGGGACAACCTTATCGTTGGCGTAGTTGGGAGAGGTGACCTGATAGAGGGCATACTCTCGTTCAGGGTCGCCGTAGACGGGGATGACGCTACCGGGAAGATAATAAAAAAGGTGAGAGGATCAAGGTTCTCCGGCCAAATCAAACTGATTGTCGTGAATGGCATAGCCATCGCGGGCCTGAACTTCGTTGACATAGGCGAGGTGAGCAGGTCGCTGAGGATTCCTGCTGTTAACATAGTGAGGAGAAAACCGCACAGCACAGAGTTGTCCAAGGCCATCCGGGCATCTGGAGCCTCTGCAAAAAAGAAACTGGCGCTGCTCAAAAAGTTGAACTCAGAGTTCAAGATAACAAAGGTTGGAGGCTTCTACGTCCAATGCGCGGGGATAAAGCCTGCTGAGTTCTCCAGGTTCCTCCAGAGCGCGATGCACTTTCTCAGGCTTGCGCATCTGATTGCAAGCGGCGTGGCCATAGGGGAATCCCGTGGCAGGATCTAGCCTCTTCAGCACGGCAAAGAACGCGGCGCTATCCGTGAAATTGTGCGCACGCATCTGCAACATCTATATAAAGCATCGCCTGCATATACTAGTCTGCATTTGGGGTTTTTACGACCCTGAGTGCTCTGTGAAAATTGCTTTGGCAATTAGATTTAGTCTTGAGGAATGCAAGTAGTTGCGAACTCGCAAATTGCTCGCGGAAATAACACACCAGAACATTGACACCAGTCGATGCTGCTGGAGGACACTGCTATCAGATTTCGACAGCCATGCAAGTCTGCTCACCGGCTTCGGTGGGCGGCGTACGGCTCAGTAACGCGTAGTCAATCTAACCTCGAGAGGGGCATAACGTTGGGAAACTGACGCTAACACCACATAGGCTAGGGACTCTGGAATGGAATCCTAGCCGAAATCGCCATGGAAATTGCACCATGGCGGCTCGAGGATGGGACTGCGTCGGATCAGGCAGATGGCGGGGTAACGGCCCACCATACCTTTGACCCGTAGGGGCTGTGGAAGCAGAAGCCCCGAGAAGGGCACTGAGACAAGGGCCCTAGCGCTACGGCGTGCAGCAGGCGCGAAAA
>JAKANZ010000036.1 GCA_021823435.1 Microcaldota archaeon | reverse complement strand
AGAACCTCATAAGATACTCTTATGCGCTTGGCAGCGTGAACATCGGGGGCCAGGTGTACAAGGCGGTCTACACCTCGCAGATAAGCGTAGGCAACGTAACACTGAGCGAGAACTACAGCAACCCGATAATAGTGTATTCGGCAAGCAGCCGCGACACATTCAGCGGCGACATAATACACAGGCTATACGCCGTGCTGAACGTGAGCGGAGAGTACTACTTCCTTACAAAGGGAGACAACAACCAGGCGCTTGACATAGAGTTCGGAAACTATCCGGTGAACAGCAGTTCCGCGATAGGCTACGTGATAGCCGACATACCGATAATCGGCTACGTCAAACTGCTGCTGAGCGGCCAGATAGCCACGCCCGCGGGATGCAACCAGACGCTATCGTCGAAGCCGGTTTCTTAACCTTTAAATATCTTTATTGACTATCTTTCTACGGCGGTTTTTCTTTCGGAAAGACGCTTTTTTGATGGTTAGCTTGGCAGATTTGAACAATGACCTCAGGCTTGCTGTGGATACTGGCAGTGTTGCCCTCGGTACCAGAGAGACGGAGCGCGCCATAAGCGGAGCGAAGGCGAAGCTTGTGGTGATAACAAGCAAGGGCAAGGTGGACGCCAACAACGACATAACCCATCTTTGCAATGTCGCAGGCATAAAGATGGTTAAGTTCAAGGGCAGCTCCATGGAGCTCGGCACCATCTGCGGAAAGCCCTACTCTATAAACAGCCTTGCTGTAATAGAGCCAGGCAACTCAAAGATACTAGAAGAGGATTATTGATATGGCAAACGGAGAATTTGCAGCGTTGCAGCTTAGGAAGAAGAGGAAGAAGGAACGACTGCTCAAGAAGTGGTGGAAGAGAAGATACTTCAAGCTCAAGCAGAAGTACGACCCCGTGGGCACGGTACCGATGGCCCGCGCTCTTGTGCTCCAGAAGTTTGTGCTTCAGCAAAAGCAGCCTCACTCCGGACTTATAAAGTGTGTGCGCGTGCAGCTCATAAAGAACGGCAAGGTTGTTGGCGCATACGTGCCCTACGACGGCGCCGTGAACTTCATCGAGGAACACGACGAAGTTATGATTCAGGGATTGGGGGGTTCGCAGCGTGGCCAGATGGGGTGCATACCGGGGCTCAAGTACAGGGTCATAGGAGTCAACGGAGCAGACCTCTTCCAGGTGGTGAAGGGGAAGATAGAGAAACCTAAGAGGTAGTGTTTGTTGTCCGAAGATAGCGGTTCCGATAACGTCGAAGCAGGGAAGATTGCAGCCGAGGCGCAGCCGCTGCCAGAGCAAGAAACCGCGAAGGAACCCGCTGCCGAGGGGCAGAAAGAGGGCGAGGAGGCAAAACCCGCAGCAAAGCGTGCGGAAAGGAAAACCGTCAGGCGTACCGCAAAGAAGGAGAACATCGCACTGGCAGAGTCGCTTCTTTTCGGAAAGTACAGTCTCAAGGACGTTACTGTGAACGACCCTAGCCTCGCCAACTACATCATCCTGGCCCAGAAGACGTACCCCAACAGCTACGGCAGAAGGAGGAACAGGGTATACTACATAGCTCACGTCAACATTGTCGAGAGACTGATTAACAAACTGATGCGCGGAGGCACAGGGCAGAAGATCGGCGGCAAGGTGATACGCACCGAGGGTGCGCTGCAGGGCAAGAAGATAAAGGTCATGCATGTCGTCAAGGACGCTTTCGAGACCGTGAACAAGAAGACGGGCAAGAATCCGGTGCAGGTGCTTGTCAACGCGCTCGAGAATTCGGCGCCGATAGAGGACACAACCAGGATCAGATACGGAGGCATAAACTACAACGTCGCCGTGGGCATAAGCGCGGCCAGACGACTTGATGTAGCGCTTAGGAATTTGGCGCTCTCTTCGCTCATAGGCGCGTTCAAGAGCAGGAAGAGCCTCGCCGACGCGCTCGCTGAAGAGCTCATACTTGCGGCCAACAGGGATCCCACAAGCTACGCGATAAAGAAGAAAGTCGAACTCGAAAGAATAGCGAGAAGCGCCAGGTAGTTGCTATGGTGAGAAAGGAGTTCGTAGCCGAGGAAGTCGCCAAAATAATGCGTGACGTACAGCACATAAGGAACGTGGCCATAGTCGCCCACGTGCACCACGGCAAGACAACTCTCACCGACTCCCTCCTCGCAAAGGCTGGCATAATCTCCAAGACGGTCGCCGGCGAGGCTCTCTGGACAAACTACGAAGCGATAGAGCGGGACAGAAAGATGACGATAAAGTCGGCCAACATATCGCTATCGTTCAACTACAAAGATCACGACTACATAATCAACCTCATCGACACCCCGGGCCACGTGGACTTCGGTTTCCACGTCACCAGGGCGATGCGCGCAGTGGACGGGGTGGTGGTAGTGGTGGATCCTGTTGAGGGAATAATGCCGCAGACCGAGACGGTGGTGAGACAGGCGCTGAAGGAGAAGGCCAAGCCCGTGCTCTTCATCAACAAAGTAGACAGGCTGCTTACAGAGCTCAAGCTCACGCCCCAGCAGACGTTCGACCGCCTGCTTAAGTTGATAAACGACGTCAACAAACTCATAGACGGTTACGCGCCCGAGGAATTCGCTGGGAAGTGGAGGGTAAGCGTCGATGACGGCAGCGTCTGCATAGGCTCCGCTGTCGAGAAGTGGGCGATATCCAAGAGGATAATGGAGAAGTACAAGGTCACGTTCAAGGAGATATTCGACCTGACAGAAAAGAACGACATAGCGAGGCTGCAGGAGATAGCGCCGATCGACGAGGCAACGCTCACCATGATGATAGAGCACCTGCCCAACCCCGCGCAGGCCCAGGCTTACAGGATACCGCATCTCTGGCACGGTGACATGCAGAGCGAGGACGGAAAGGCGATGCTAGCCGTGGATGCGAAATCGAAGGCAAACGTAGTCATATTCGGGATAAGCTACGACCCGCACGGCGGAGAAGTGGCAATAGGGAGGGTGTTCTCCGGCACGGTGAAGAAGGGCACAGAGGTGTATGTGTCCGGGAGGCCCAACACTGAGAAGGTGCAGCAGGTCGGCCTATACATGGGGCCGGACAGGGTACAGATAAGCGAGGTGTCTGCCGGCAATATAGCGGCGATTGTGGGAATAAAAGACCTGCAGATAGGAGACACGCTCAGCGAGAATAGCATAGTGCCCTTCGAACAGATAACCCACTACGCGAAGCCTGTCATAACAAAGGCCGTAGAGGTCAAGGAATCGAGGGACATGCCGAAGCTGATAGAGGCGCTCAGAGAACTTTCAAAGACCGATCCCGGAATCGTTGTTACACTGAACCAGGAGACGGGAGAGCACCTGGTCAGCGGAAACGGAGAGCTGCACCTTGAGGTCGTAGAAACGAAGCTGCGCGATGAGTTCAAGATACCGATAACCACGAGCGAGCCGATAGTGCTGTACAAGGAAACCATTGAGAAGCAGACGGAGGATGTGGAGGGCAAGAGCCCGAACAGGCACTCCAAGTTCGAGGTAACGGTTATGCCGCTCGAGAAAGGAGTCATAGACCTGATAGAGAACGGAACGATAAAGGAAGGCCAGCCCAAGGGCAAGCAGTATCTCGAAGAACTTGTGGCGGCGGGAATGCCAAGAGAGGAGGCGAGAGGCCTGTGGGACGTCTCAAACGTCAGCGTGCTCATAGATGCGACGCACGGAGTGCAGTACCTGAACGAAGTCGAGGAGCTGCTCATAGACGGATTCGAGGAATCCGTGCGCGAAGGCCCGCTTGCGAAAGAGAGATGCTACGGGGTCAAGGTGCTTATAACAGACGCAACGATACACGAAGACCCGGTGCACAGGGGTCCGGCGCAGATAATGCCAGCGATAAGGAGACCGATATGGGCCGGCATGCTTCTTTCAGGGGTCGAACTCCTGGAACCAAAGCAGATGTTCACTTTCAACATACCCCAGGAATACATGTCAGACATAATCTCGCTGCTGCAGAGCAGGCGTGGTCAGGTGCAGGAGGTGCAGCAGCAGGGCGAAGCGGTCACCATAATAGCGAAGATGCCCGTGGCCGAGGTCATAAAGGGCTTCTCAAACGAGCTGAGGGGCGCGACAGCAGGCAGGGTAATCTGGTACTTTGAGTACGCTGGATACGAAAGGATGCCGGCAGAGCTCCAGAACGAGGTCGTTAGGGAGATAAGGAAGAGGAAGGGACAGAAGGAGGAGCCGCCCACGCCGCAGGAGTACCTGGACTAGGCTCTGAACGAACCGCGAGAAAGCATTAAAAACCAGGCAAGGCAGCATTAGTTGACGTTGCATGATAAACGTAACAAAACAGAAATCGGTCTACATCTCTTGCCCCAGAAGCAACCTTACGGAGCACGAGCGCGCCTTCCTGATAGACCACGAACTTGTCCTCGCTAATGAGAGCAGGGAGCGAACCTATACGCCTCGCGATAAAAAGAAGATGAGCCCTGACGCTGCCATACGCGCATTCTACAGGGACCGCGAAGCAATGGAGAAAGCCGATGAGGTGCACATGTTCTGGAAGTATCCGGACCCCGACCTTCTTTTCGATCTGGGCATGGCGATCGCGCTTGGAAAGAGGATAGTCCTGATAAACGAGGTTGAGAGGACTCCAGGAAAGAAGTCGCACAGCAATGTAGTGCTCGACCTTGACGAGGGGAAGGCGGTAATCGATGGAGATATGCGCAACAACACGCGCAGTTTCCTTGACGCTGGAGGACGGTCAACGTTCATGATTTGCCCCGTCAGGGACGCGCCCCAGGAAGTGGTTGACGCACTAAGGGAGTGGAAAAAGAAGAACAAAGAAAGAGAGATCAACTCCTACTACCCTGGAGACGAGACGGTGCAGGTGGACCCGGAAGGAGGCATAAACATAATGCGTCAGAATCTCAGAAGCGTGATGGCGGCTTCAGGCGCAGACGTCTTCTGGACAGGCAGCACAGGCAGCATGGCCGATCTTGGTTCGATATTCGCGCTCGGGAAGGACGTGGTCGGCGCTGCTGTAATAACCAGCGAGGACAAGAAAGCGGTACTGCGCCCCCTGGAGAGAACGCCGCACGGTTCCTACGAGAATCTTATCATAAAGCTGAACGAGGATTTCAAGCAAAAACTGTCCGTGCAGCGTGCGGCAATTCTGGAGATACTCAGCTACCTTAGATAGGGTTAAAAATCCTCTCTGGCATATACTACGGCAACAAATGATACTGAGGGCGATGTTCTCGGTTGACTTTTTATGTTGCACCAATGAAACGAGGTGTCTAAATGGCAAAAGCATACGTGAAATTCGAAGTACCAAAGGAGATAGCTGACAAGTCGCTCGAAGCGCTGCGACTAGCAAAGCAGAGCGGCACGGTAAAGAAGGGAGTGAACGAAGTCACGAAGAGCGTGGAACGCGGAATAGCGACGCTCGTGGTCATCGCCGGCGACGTGGAGCCGGAGGAGGTGGTGATGCACATACCGACCATCTGCGAGCAGAAGAGAATCCCCTTCGTTTTCGTGCCAACGAAGCAGGACCTCGGCAAGGCAGCGGGCCTGGGAGTTCCGTGCGCAGCAGCGGCCGTAGAGAAAGCGGGCGAGGGTCAGTCGCAGCTTAAAGAGGTGGCCAACTGGGCTTCCGGGAAGATGGGTGGCGGTGCGAAACCGCAGGCAGTAGCGAAGACTGAGGCGCCCAAGCAGGAAGCACCCAAGAAACCAGCCCAAAAGAGAGAGGCGAAGAAGCAGGAAGCCAAGTCTGTGGAGGTTCCCAAGACAGAGCAGCCGGCACCGGAGCAGGCAGCAGCGCAATGATAATAGGATATTAGCATGGCGGAAGAGCAGCCCAGGCAGTTCGATGGCTACCTTGCGGAGATAGTCGAGATCCAACCGAGAAAGACGGGGATGTTCGGCTCAATAATACAGGCGATGTGCAAGGTGCTGGAGGGCAAGGACAAGGGAAGGGTCATAAGGCGAAACCTCAGCGGTAAGGCAAAGGTCGGCGACATGATACGCCTCGGCGACACGAGCAGGGAGGACAAGCCGATCAACATAAAGTGATCACATGAAGTGCGCCTACTGCACCAAGGAGATAGAGAAGGGATCCGGGATAATGTACGTGAGGAGAACTGGCGCAGTGCGTTACTACTGCTCAGACCGCTGCTACGAGTTTGATGCGGTGCAGCAGAAGAAACAGCGCGCAAAAGAGATAAAGGAGCTGACCAAAACAGCCAAAAAGTAGCGCTACCTAATCCTTTTCATGGAGTTCAGCGAAGGAGAACGCCTTATAGTTGTTCACTTCGGCGAGCTGTGGCTGAAGGGCGGCAACAGGAACGACTACATAAGGCTGCTCGAGAAGAATATAAGGGAGCAGCTGCGCGGCGCCGATTTTGCACTGGAAAGATACTTCGACAGGCTTATACTAAGGCCGGGGAAGGGTGCGAATGAAAATGGCCTGCGTGAAAGGCTGGGCAGCGTATTCGGCATAAGCGCGTTTGAAACCGCCATCGTGGCGAAGCCCGAACGCAGGAGCATATCGGCTACGGCAAAAATGCTTCTTTCTGCGCAGCCGAAGCCCAAGAGCGTGAGGATAAACTCGCACAGATCATACAAGCAGCTTTCATTCAATTCGATCGATGTTGTGAACGACCTGAAGAAGGTCGCCGAGGACGTCGGCGTGGAGCCGATGACAAGCGGGCACGAGAGGGAGCTTAACATAAGCATAACAAGAGACGCCGCCTTTCTGACCGTTGACAGGCAGAGGGGAGCCGGCGGGCTTCCTGTTGGCAGTTCGGGCAAGGCTGTGGTGCTGCTTTCTGGCGGCATAGACTCGCCGGTAGCCGCATGGTACGCGATGAAGCGCGGCCTCATTCCCATCTACCTGCATGTCCACGCCTTCAAGGACAACGCCGATGCAGAGAAGGAAAAGGTTCCCAGGATCATCAACACTCTCTCTGTGTTCTGCCCGCATGCGAAAACATACTTCGTCCCCTCTTACGTGTTTCAGGCCAACTCCACAA
>JAKANZ010000035.1 GCA_021823435.1 Microcaldota archaeon | reverse complement strand
CGATCTCCTGCAGCTCCACAAGCCTCTTCTCCACGCGCCTCATGTCCGGAACCGTTCTCATCTAAGCACCTTTCCAAGCTTATTGATTCTTGCATTATGGAATAAATACTGTTGCGCATACCCCGCGTACCCGCCCCACCTCTCCTCAGCGAACTCGTGTATCTCGCGTATGCTCCGCTTCCGTCCCTTGAAGTACACGTGCTCGACTATGCGCTTTATCCACGTGTCTGTGGGGAAGGCCTCGAGCCTTCCGTAGCCGAAGAGGAGTATGCAGTCCGCTACCTTGTCGCCGACGCCATCCAGGGACATGAGTTCCTCCTTCGCTTTGGAGTAGTCCTCGCCTTCGATTCTCTTCAGGTCGAAAGACTCGCTGCACTCGCGTGCAAGTTTCTTTATGTATCTGGCCCTGAATCCCACCCCGTGGCGCATCAGGTCGTCTGTGCTCCTTTCAGCCAACGACTCTGGCGTCGGGAAGCTTCTGAATCGAAGCTGTGCGCCTCCAGCCAGGAAAGAGTGCTCCTCCCCATAGCTGGCAACAAGCCCCTTCACAATACCCCTTATCCTCTTTACGTTGTTGAACTGCGATATGACGAAGCACAATGCCGTTTCCCAGGGATCGTTTCGTGTTATGCGCAGGCCACTATAGCTGTCAATCGCTTTCTTCATGAAAGCGTCAGTGGCTATGCTCTTGTATATACGCGCCATGTCGTCCCCCAGTCCGAATCTCATGATCACCTCATTCCTCAGTTCTGGGCCTTTGATGTTGCCGTAGGCCCTGTAATCAAGCAGGCTTCCCTTCTGCACCACTTCAATCATGCTGTTCTTGTGCGTGTACGTCATCCCCTTGCCGTCGCCTCTCTCGTCTCCAAAGAACGTCAGCGGCTGAGCGCTCTCGACGGTGTGCGCAAGGTTAAATGTCGTGACTCTCATCTGTCCCATTACGATCACGGAGGCGTATACCCTGCGGTCCACTGGCTCGTGTACGTCACGCCGCTTGGCGCGCCGTTGTTGTTATTACCACTGTAGTCGTTCGCGTTTCCGTTGAGCGGCCACCACCCCACTAAGTTGGAAAGTTTGATGGGCGCGCCGCCGATGCCCTCGAGATATAGTGCGTTGACTTCTGGAGCTGAGAGTGAAGCGTTGTAGATTTGGACGTTTGCGATTTGGCCGTTCATATAATCGGTTGTTGGGTCGTTACCAATCCAGGAGACACCAAGAACAATGTTTAGAGCTGCGCCAATCGAAACTGTTTGACTGTTTGAATCTTCGTAGAGCGTTACTGAAGAACCGCCAGAGTAAGTGTAACCAATAAAAGTCCATGTGTTTAGCGGAACGGTCATGGTGCTGTAATATCCGCCGGCAAAATCATAGAACGCTACAGCGCAAGATGCACCATTCACTCCAATGAATTCCATTTCATAATTCACTTTGGTTCCGGAGCTATAAACAGCATACCAACTTCCTACACCTGGGCAGGCTGAAACGTACATCCATGCAAACGCGCTAGATGAAGACGGACCGGAGGGAATACCAGTAGTGCCCGTTGA
This sequence comes from Microcaldota archaeon, assembly GCA_021823435.1. Classification (GTDB taxonomy): domain Archaea; phylum Micrarchaeota; class Micrarchaeia; order Micrarchaeales; family CABMGC01; genus JAJYVH01. The sequence continues at coordinate 5,575 of JAKANZ010000035.1, read as the reverse complement.
TATATATTGATTATTTATACGTATGAAGCTAGCCACGTACTGCGGCAGTTCGCCGCTGCACACTCCCTCTAAATTAACCAGAGATAAACTACCTGGCCCGTTTGGTCTGAAAACCTGGCAGGCTCCTGGCGGCGCGCGGGGTGCAAACGTGCCTGCGTTGAAGACACCAAGCTGGAAGAGCGCTCCCAAAACTACAGCGATGATGAGTATCGCCCAGCCGTAGGTCATGAGGTACTCCATCGCAGACTGAAGCTTTCTGGTTCTTGCCTTTGGAGTAAGCGGATCAAATCTCTCCGGCATGCTTCCTTACCTGCTTCGTGGTGTTCCTGTCCCTCACTGTCACCGTGCCGTCCTCAAGCGTTGTGTAGTCTATAGTAATGCAGTAAGGCACACCTATCTCGTCGGCGCGGGCGTAGCGCTTGCCTATGCTTGCAGTTTCGGAATAGTAGCAGTCGGCGTTCTTGTCCTGCAGTAGCGTGTATACCTCCCTCGCCTTTGCGATCAGCTTGTCGTCCTTCTGCAGCGGAAACACCCCGTACCTGTAAGGTGCTATCCTCTCGCTGAGCCTGAGCCACGACCAGCCCCTGCCGTCGTCGTCAACGACGCTGTTGTCGAGTATCGCAAACACGGGCCTGTCGCCTCCTATGGTCAGCTCCATCACATTTGGGGTTATCTTCTTGCCGCTCTCAGAGAGCACGGCCAGATCCTTGCCCGATTCTTTTGCATGCTGCGAGAGATCCCAGTCGGATCTGTGAGCGGCTCCGGACAGCTCGATGTACCCGTATGAGGTTTTCATCTCGAGGTCTATGTTGCCCTTCGAGTAGTGCGGCAGCTCCTCCTTCTCCAGCTCCCTGAACCTGTACAGCTTCCTGTCCACTCCCAGTTCCTGCATCAGCCTCTCCTGCAGGTAGATGAGAAACGCCATGTACTTGTTCGGCACCGAGCCGTTTTTGAGAAGCGCGTCAAGGCCTGCCTCTTTCTCTTCCTCGCTTCCCTTTGCCACGAACCTGACCTTCTGTCGCAGCATCTCGCTGACCGTGAAGCCCATTATCTCCTTCGGGTCGTCATCCGGGTCTATGAAAAGTTCGAGGTCCATCTGCGTCAGCTCTCGCAGCCTCACAAGCTGCTGCCTAGGAGATATCTCGTTCCTATACGCCCTTCCGACCTGGGCAATGCCAGCCGGAAGTTTGAGCCCGTAGGTCTTGTAGAGGTGTATGAAGTCAACGAAGATGCTCTGCGCGGTCTCAGGTCTAAGGTACGCGACGCTGCCCCCGGAGGTCGGGCCAACCTGCGTCTTGAACGTCATGTTGAACTTCTCCACTTTGCCGAGCGCGTTCCCGCACCTCTCGCATTTTATGCCGTGCTCTGCAAGCTTCTTCTCCATCTGTGCCATGTCCATCTTCTTTACCTTCGCGGCCTCGTCAGGCATGCCCTTCTTCTCGTAGTACTCCTCGAGGAGCTTGTCTGCCCTGTACGGGGTCTTGCACACGGTGCACGGGACCATGGGGTCTGTAAAAGCCGAGAGGTGCCCGCTCGCCCTGAGCACAGGCTCAGGAACGATGTTTGTGCTTTCTATCTCAAGCGCTCCGGTCCTGTTTACGAAGAGCGATCTCCAAGCGTTCTCGAACCTGCGCTTTATCCTTACGCCTATCGGTCCGTAGTCGTAGAAACCGGCAACGCCGTCGTAGATGCCAAACGCCTGGAAGTAGATTCCGCGCCTCGCCGCTACGTCCGAAGCCTTGCTCTCCTTCTGGTTTGCCATGCCTACATCGCTATCAGTTTGCATATAACCCTTTTATGCCATTCGCCAGTACCCTTCCGGTCTCAACTCCGCCTCTCTACTTTCTGGTTCATTCTTTCTATGGTCTCACCTATCATTCAACATCTCCAGCACAAGCCTTCCCAGACCGGTCAGTTCTGCGTGCGAACTGTTTACCTCAGCGAGACCCAGCTCCAGCATTACCCTTACGTTAAGCCTGAGCGTTGACAACGGAACTCCGTGCGACGATGAGACATGATTCAGAAGAGAGCTGACGCTTGGGAAGGAGTTGTGCTTTATCGCGTTGAGGAGCAGGATCTGGTTGTCGTTCAGCGCCCTTCTTAGCACTGGCCTCAGGCTCTTCCTCTGCCTGTCAGGTATGCAAAGCATTCGCCTTGGAAGGGCATCACACTTACCTCGTTTTTAACTTTGGCCACGACGCAGTTTATATCGCTTCCGTGCAGGTTTACCTGCGCATCGCGTTTTCTGCAGTTGCATTTTTGCAATCTTATCTCAATCTTTAAATAGGCGGAAATGCATAAGCACTATTGGGCATTTCGGTAGGTGGGGTGGGGAAACGTCTCAGGGGCTCAGGGCCCAGGCGTCGCTGGAATACTTGCTAGCGTTCGCCGCGGCCCTCGGAATTATGCTCGTTGCCGCGTACGCGCTACTCGGAACCGGGTCAGCAATAGGGAATCTCGCTCCGTCGAGTTGCAGCTTTGACCTAGGCATAGGCTGCCAGAACATAGCCCTTGTCTCCAACACCACATCCACTTTCTTTGCCTTCATCGGGAACAACGAGCAGGAGTACCCGATAAACAACCTCAGGCTCAACCTTTTCTTTGGCGGAAAGAGCGTCACTCCGCAGTGCACTACGGGCAGGATAAACCCCGGCGAAACTTTCGTCTGCTTCGCCAAGACGGCCCTACAGCAGAGGCCAGGCACTGTTGCCTCAGGCAATCTTACGGCGCGTGTGGGCTACTGCTCGCTCAGCGGAGGCGATTGCAGCGGAGGCCAGATATCAGAGACGTACGTCGGCACGTACAACTCTCCAGTTGGAAGCAGCAATGCAAACGTGGGCTTGGTCTTCTCAAATGCGTTTGTCAAATCCGACGGCCAGATAGCGGTCAACGTCAGCTTCAATCTTCTGGGTTACGGCCTGTTCCTTGCCACAGTAAGCCTAAACCCGAGATCGGGCTCATCGCCCACAATAACCGATTCAGGTCCCGGCTCAGCATCGCTAAGCCTGAGCGCCGGAACGCTGGCGGACTACTGCGCCGCTCTCGTCAACATAACATACGCAAACATGACCGGCACATACGCCGTAGCGCTTAACTCCAGCAACTACAACCAGTCCAGTTACAAGCTCTCCAGCAACACTAACAACGCATGCCTGTCGCTCCTGAGTGCGACAAAGACAGTATCGATAAGCGGCAAGAACAACACTGCAGGTCTCTTCACCCTTTCTGATGTGCTGATCAACGTCTCATCGACAGGCTCGCAGAACAACCTGGCGATATTCAATAGCAACGCGACTCTCAAGGTCGAGGGCAACTACAACAACATAACCATGTACAACAGCACAGTGGTGCTGAGCATAGAGGGCACGTACAACAGAGTGGCATTCATCAACAGCAGAATAAGCAACCTCACCGCGAGCGGCAACAACAACCTGGTAATACTGCAGAACACAACAGTAGCTCACGAGAGCGTTACCGGAACCAACGATGTCATACAGAAATCATAGCGATTGAGTGCCGATCCTACGGCGGCGTGTAACCCGACGCCCACTGGTTCGTGTAAGTCACGCCTGCCGGCGCGCCATTGTTGTTATTCCCACTGTAGTCGTTCGCGTTTCCGTTGAGCGGCCACCAACCCACGAGGTTCTGAAGTTTGATCGGCGCACCACCGATGCCTTCGTCATAGAGGTACAGTATCTCGTTCGCCGACAGCGAAGTGTTGTAAAGCTGGATGTTTGCGATTTCGCCAGTAAAGCGTTCATTACCTGAAGAATCAGCACCCATATTGAAATTATAATTGCCTGTGCTTTGAGAACCGCTCAGTGATAGTGAGGCTGGATCTAGATTTGAATTTACATAGCCATTGAGATTGGAACCCGTGAAAGTACATGTTAGAAAGGTCCATCCACTTGATGGAACTGTCAATGAGCCATGGAAATAGTTGTCAGCAGTGACATGGGCAAAACAAGCAATAGCATACGGAGGCGCGCCAGAGGTATACACCACAAGGCCGTACCCGTCTCCGCCTGCGTTAGCGCCTTCGTCTACAACCGATTCCCATGCACCTCCTGTTTGGGTTTGTCCGTTTAGATTAACCCATGCGCTCAGTGTGAAATAGGTATTAAGCTGCAGGCTCTGGTGTTCTCCAACGCCAACAAAGCTGCCAGCATTTCCGGAAAAGACATTTACATACTGCGGCAGCTCGCCGCTGCACACGCCCTCCAGGTTTATTAGCGAGGAAGTCATCGGGCCATTGGGCCTGAAGACCTGACACGCGCCGGGTGGCGCTCTTGGAGCAAAGGTGCCTGCATTGAAGACGCCAAGCTGGAAGAGCGCGCCGAGGACAACTGCTATAATTAGTATGGCCCAGCCGTAGGTCATCAGATACTCCATCGCGCTCTGCGATTTCCTGGAGCGTTGCCCTTTCATCTCCTCCTTTCATTTCGCTGATGCAAGATATTTATAGTCTAACTCCCCACGTATCTTGGGGCTTTTTTGGTAGAGACCGCGGAGGAGAAAAGGAATAGACTCATCGGGCTTGCGAAGCAGGCGGTTGGCAAGGCCTACTCGACAGGCGAGCATTCGATAGCCCAGGCGATAAACGCATACAACGAGATAGAGAAGACACGCAACCTAATCCATGAGCGCCTTGAGGAGTGGTACGGCATCTACTTCCCCGAGCTCACGATCGGAAGCGCGGAGAAGTACACGAAGTTCGTGCTCCAGGCCGGATCCAACAAGAAGGGCGCCAGCCAGGAGACGCTGCGCGAGGTATTCGGCGACAGGAGCGAGGACGCGCTGATGCGGATAAGGCAGAGCGTGGGCGCGGAGCCGGACCAGGGCGAGTACAGGGCGCTGAGCGCGCTAGCAAACACTGAGGTGCAACTGCTAAGTATGGAGAAGGAGATCGACGCTTACCTGAAGGAGAACGTGCCGAAGCTCATGCCCAACGTATCATATCTGGTCGACTACAAGCTCGCGGCAGAACTCCTGGCGCGAGCAGGATCTCTCAACAAGCTCGCGTTGATGCCGTCAAGCACGCTGCAACTGCTCGGAGCCGAGAAGGCGCTCTTCAGGCACCTGCGCTCAGGCAGCAAGCCGCCGAAATACGGCGTCCTTTTCAAGCTCAAAGAGATAACAGAAGCTGACAGGCGCAGCCGCGGGCGCATAGCAAGGCTCTTCGCCACAAAGCTGAGCATAGCGGCGCGCGCCGATTCGATATCTAAGAGGTTCATAGGCAAGCAGCTGCGCGAATCGATAGACAAGAACCTTCAGAGGATAAGGGAGAAGGAGAAGAGCATGCCGCCTTTGGGTCGCGAGCCGCAACAACAGAGGCCGCAGGGATTCCGGAAGCCGCAGGGCTGGTCCAAGCAGAAGTGGAGGAGCGGGAACAGGAGGTAATCGCATATTAGTGGTTTTATGGCACGTGAAAAAACATCGATATCTGCGTCGGGGATTGGGGATCTCTCCTGGCTGGCTAGGCTTGATGATAGGAGCTTTGCGTTAGTGAAGAAGAGGTTCTCGGAACTGGAGCGCGTAAGACTTGCGAAGTCCCTTGTCGAGGGCAGGGAAAAGG
>JAKANZ010000034.1 GCA_021823435.1 Microcaldota archaeon | reverse complement strand
AGGCGCATAGACTACTGGCTGTATTCTGTGCTGAATGAAAAGGTCGAGAGCGCCGGCATATCAATGGACTTGCTGGAACTCAGGTCTGCTTATACAGCGATACTCTACGACTCGGTTCTCGAGCTGCGTAGGTATTTCGCAAGAGGCGGAAACAACGCAATCGTGGTAAGGGACTTCCTTTCCGAAGTGGTGCTGATGCTGCAGCCCATAGCGCCCCACATGGCAGAGGAGATGTGGCACATGCTGGGCAACGGGACCTTCGCTTCGCTGGAGAAGTGGCCTGCCGCGGACAAGGGCATGTACAACGCGAAGATAGAGGCTGAGGAGGAGCTGGTAGACAGCACCATAGAGGACGCGAAGCAGGTGATCGCGCTCATGCAGAAGAAGACGGGCAAGAAGGCAAAGAGGCTCCATGTTGCGGTAGCATCTGATTGGAAGCGCAAGCTGCTCGGCGCGCTTGTGAAGGAGAAGGATGTGGGCAAGGCTCTAGACAGCATGCAGGGCGAGAAGGACGTGGACAGGGAGCAGGCGGCCAAGCTTGCGGGAACGCTGGCTAAACGGATCAACGAGCTAAGGGAGGTGACAGCAACGCAGATGGAGGAGTTTGACGGGCTCCAGGAGGCATCGACGTATATATCGAAGCAGCTGGGCTGCGACGTCTCCGTGGAGATCGAGTCCAAGTCCAAGTCGCAGAGGGCCGGCAGGGCAATGCCCATGAAACCGAGTCTGGACGTGGAGCTGGAGTAGCGCGCCGGAGAGGTGCATGCTTATTATACCTTTTTCGCCCATTGTTATCGCTCATTTTGGTGAAAGCCGATGGGAAAATTTCCACTAGCAGACGAGGCCCTGACGAGAGTCTGGGTCTGCAGGAAGTGCAAGGCCAGGAACAAGGCGGGGAGCGAGAAGTGCAGGAAGTGCGGCTCCATCTACCTGAGGCCGAAGCACAAGGAGATAAGGGTAAAGAAGTAGATTTTATTAGCATGCGCATGATTATCAACGTGATCGAATGGTTGAGTTGAACCCGATAGAGCAGCTCATCGTAAACGCGATGAAGGAACTTGGCGCCACCAAGGAGCAGGCCATGAAGACGGCAGACGACATAACGAAGAAGACGAACAGGCCGAAGAGCATGGTGACCAACGCCCTGATCATTCTCGCGAACAAGGGGGTTGTGAAGAGGATAGTGAGGGAGAAGGCTTCGGGCTACTATCTGATACAGCAGCAGGCACAGGCCTAGGTGCTTCATGCCGGAAAGCGACTCGATAGAGTTTCTTGCCAAGTACAAGAACTGGGTAGCCGTAAAGAAGATCAGCATAGCCGAGGGCACGAAGCCCGAGGAGATAGTCCTCCAGATGTCCAGCATAAGGCAGAGCGTTGACAAGAAGTCGTTCGAGCTTCTTGGAATAGACACAGCGAAGCTTGATGCGTATGCTGACACAATGACCAGCGGCAAGAGGAAGAGTTTCGGGTCTCTCGCTGAGGTGGTCCAGAAGCTTGGAGCCGCAGAAGTAAAAGAAGTTGTTAAAGGAGCGGCGGGAGGCAGAGAAGAACTCGCTGAGATCGCCTCTACGTACCTTTTCAGGAAGACGGTCCAGAACTTGGCATTTGACTTCGACGTCAATGCCGAGATGCTGCAGAAGGCTTTCCCGAACCTTAAGGTACCGAAGCCACCTGGCAGAAAGCCTAAGGCTTAGAAAGTGGTATACGCAGCGCCGTAAGTACCGCTTTACCGCGGTCTGTCAGCTCTATAATCTGAGCCGCATCGCTGCAGGAGCCAACAAACCTTTCCTTTGTAAGTTCGAGATCGTCTTTAAGGAAAGACCTTGCCATTTTACCTTCGTCTGAACTAAGAAGAGCGTCGAATCCAGGGGCGGATGTGAAAACACCTGCCTGAACAAAATCAGATTCGCTCTTGATCAATAAGCCGTTCTCATGCGATACTTCCTTAAGTATCTTAAGTTCGGCTTTGTAAACACCGATTCCTGAATTTATACCGTTGAGTATCTCTCTGGCTATCAAATCAACAATCTTTCTCTCGCCGTCGCGCACTACAAGTGAGATCGCTTCCTCCATTACAGCACGCTTCCCACTTACTTCTTTGATTGCTTTCCGTATCTCCGAAGCCATCTCGACCATACAAGTAGGTCTCATCGCCTCTTAATATAATTTGGCATTACACACTTAGCCTGGTCCCCTCGCCTGCTTGACCACGTAGTTGTCGTACTTCGTCGCGTTCCTCATCAGCGCCTCGAACCTGCTCCTTGCCTCGCCCACCCTCAGGCCGACTATGTGCTCGCTCTTCTTGTTGATTATGTTGAGCGGAGGTATCTTGTACGCCTTGGAGTCGTCGAAGACGAACCTCTCGTGCTGCGCCACTGCATCGGCATCGCTCATCAGCAGGAAGTTCAGCGAAACGCCCTTGTTGCCGAGCTCGTTCTTGAAGTCTGTGTAGTTGTCGTTGAACTTCGCATCGAACATCTCTCTCGAAGAGATTATCTCCAGTTTCTTTATGTTGGTGAGGTTGGTCTCAAGGAGCCTGTGGAGGTTGGATATCGCAGCAGAGTTGAAATGCTTGTCCACTATGCGCACGTCGCCGTTCAGCTTCGAGAATAGGGTGTCGCGGAGATTGAGCAGGTTGCTGTATGGAGAATCGGGCTCTATGCGTATTCCGCCTCTCGTCCTTGAGCCCAGCGGGCTCTTCGTGCTTATGCCGAGCTGCAGATACACGTCTATCACGAAGGCGATGGCTACCGCTGCGAAGATGACCAGGAAATAAAGGTTGGTCAGGTAGTTGATCTGCAGGCTGGAGAGGATGAGGTAGAAGATGCCTATGTAAAGCAGAGTCAGAGTGAAGTGCATGAGGGTGTAGCGCCTGCTCACCGAGCTGAAGCGTCTGTATCTGCTGACGTAGAGTACGAGCGACGCGCCGAGCAGGCCGAAAGCGATGATAGCCGCGAGGTAGTTTTCGCGGATTCCCGTTTGGAGAGTGCCGACCGAAGCGGTTATCTGCGTAACGTTGATGGTCGCGCTTGTCCTGTTTGCGAGTCCGAGTATTGCGAGCCCGGCCCCGTAGTTTACGCCCAAAACCTCCATGGAGTAGAGCGTCGCGGCGGCCATCGTGAGCGAAGCTAGGCCGAGCAGCAGTACCAGGTATTGGTATGTCTTGCTTGCCTCCTCTTCGTCCTCAGCCATATGCTCACGCGTGGGCGTTGGTGAGATAAGCATTCAGCCTTTTCAATATTCTGTACTTATCCCCCTGTTCAATGTTTGCCTTGTCAACTATATAATCCATTCCTTCTATTACGGAATCGTAGGTTTCCCTGTTCACCGGAAATGGTATGCCGTCCTTTCCGCCAAGGTTATACGCGTATGCGACCGGATCCCTGTAGGCCAGTTCCTTTCCGTAGATGAGGCTCGCGACAAATGCAAGCGACCTGATGCTCGATCTCCCGAAGCCTCTCACCAGCAGCAGCTCCCTGTAGTTCTTCGGGTCTACCTCGCTCGCCTTCCTTACTGCTTCAACCCCTTTTCTGCTTATATCTATCTGAGGTATTATGCCGTGCCTGTCAGGGTAGTTTCCCGCAACCACCCTTCTGTATTCTTCGAGTGCCTCGGTCATGCCTTCGCGCGCGAATGTGTTAGCATTCGAGGTAAGGTCTAGGGTCTGCTGTCGCAGGTTGGTTTCTAGGCCGCTGTGCGGTTCGTTAGCTATGTCGTGTTCGTTGGCAAGGTCGCTGAACCACTGGAACCTTATTGCTTTATTGCCCTCGCGCTGCATCGCCTGTTGCACGACGGCCCACCTGCCACTCTTGGCGAAAAGGAACGAATGGTGGTATATTCCTATGTTGTCGTAGACCATCGCCGCGTCCACCTTCGCGGAGAGCCTGCTGTGCTCCACGAAGTTCTCTATGCTGCTCGACAACGAAAGCCGTGCGGCGCCTTCCCTTATGTCCTCTGGCGTGTTGTTTCCGGCTTTTCCCTTCCCGCCGGCTATGAATATCTCACCGCTGTCGTTTAGTGCCTCCTTTAGAGCACCAATGGTTACTGTGGTGGTGCCGCTGCTGTGCCAATCGTAGCCAATCGCGCATGCAAGCGCCTGGAACCAGTCCTTGTCGCTCAGCCTCCTGAGAAGCTCGTCTGGTCCGAACTCATCCATTATCACGTTGGAGATGAGCTCGCCCAGCTTGACCATTCTACCAAAAAGCCATTTGGGAGCGCGTCCTCCGTGGAGAGGAAGCACGGTCGCTGAGTGCATGATGTTATTTGCTGCTAAAACTAAATATAAAGTAGCACGTACTATGAATCAATGCTCTCTTTGCCTGTCTTCTCTTATTGACTTGACTGCGAATCCTTTGGGTGAAGGCTTGAAATCATTCTTTATAATAAGCTCGATTTCGTTTACTGCCTTCTTGAGACTCCTTTTCCTGCTCAACCATTTTAGATATAACAGTAACCTATGTCCCAAAACGTCACCCTTAGGAATGATTCAGTATCAGTTTATTTACATCTGATGTATAAACCAGCGGTCTCGCATCATACCCTCGTATTGCTAGCTGCTTTGCGAATGGCCTTGCGTTCGAGCCGAAGGTAAAGATGATCTTCGGGCTGCATGCGCTTATGTACTCCAGAGCCTGGTGGAAATCAGCGTGGTCGCTGAGGTTGAACTGCACGTCGGTGTCAAACCTGAAGATCTTGGCCCAGCCTGAAGCCACGGCCGTATAGACGCGCTTTACGCTCTTGGCCACTATCGCTTCGCGTGTGGCCTCAAGCTTTGATTGGCTCACTATGATTACGGGGCTGTTCTCTGGTTGCTCAAGCGGTGCATACTCGAGACGTGCGCCATGCTTTTCATACACCTTATTGACAGCGGCTATCTTCTCGTCCACAGCAGGTATCATGCCCGCGTCATTTAGTATCTTAACGAGCTCCTGCGCCCTGCCCACGGTGTACGCGCCGAACAAAACGTGGCCGTGCTCGGTCTTCTTCCTCGTGTAGAACTGTATTGCATCTATGACCTCGCTCTTGTCATCAAATCTAACTTCTGGATACGGATACGTGGAATCGAGGATGAGCACATCGGCCTGCTTGGTCTCCAGCTTCTCCGCCAGAACAGGTTCGTCCATCTGGTAGTCGCCGCTGTAGAGTATGGAATAGCCGTAGAGGTCGTTCTGCACGAAGAGCTGCCTTGAGCCGAACATGTGACCCGCATTGAGGAGCTCGACGCATTCGGGCTCTTCTATGAGCTCCATTTCAATGTGGCTCCTGTTCTCGACCAGGTCCTTGGTGATTTCGCTGGCGAGGGCTTTCTTGTTTTTTCTCAAACCAGAGATATGATCTGTATGCGCGTGCGAAACGAAGTTGACGTTAGCCTCGTCGTCTTTCGAGTCGAGGGCTATGCTGTATTCGCCCAGTGAGATGGCCAACCAGTCGCCCAGTTTCTAGCTCATATCAATAATTAAATACTTCGCATGAGCAACTAACAGTGCTGCTTATGACCGAGAAAGTAATAATCATGGGTTCAGGCCCGGCTGGTCTTTCTGCTGCTATATACACCGCGAGAGAAGGATTTGAGCCGCTAGTGATCAGCGGCTACAATGGCGGAGGCCAGCTCATACTCACGACTCTCGTTGAGAACATACCCGGCTTCCCCGAAGGAGTGATGGGTCCGGAGTACATGCAGATGCTGATGAAGCAGGCCAAGAAGTTCGGCACAAGATTCGTGGACAAGGACGTTACAGCCGTAGACCTCAAGTCAAGACCCATAAAGGTCACGGTGGAGGAGCAGGTGTACGAGACCAATACGCTAATCATAGCCACTGGGGCAAACGCAAAATATCTCGGGCTTGAGTCCGAGAAAAAGTTCATGGGCAGGGGGGTGTCGAGCTGCGCGACATGCCTGCCCCCTGAGTCATTGGTGATTGCAAATCCTTCGGTAAAACCTATAAAAGAGGTAAAAGTTGGGGATAAGGTCCTTACCGACAAAGGAACTTTTGAGCGTGTAAGAGAAGTGATGAGCCGCAGGTTTAAAGGCAAACTTGTTGGAATAAAATCCCGCTTTTTCAGAGACGGGATTACCTTCATGACACCCAATCATCCTGTTCTAATAAGGAAGTTGCAAAGAGGAACTGGCGCCCGTTATCACGAAGTCAAGTGGTCAGAACCGGCATGGGTACCGGCCAAAGAGTTGGCGCCAGGGCAAATGGTAATGTATCCAATTCCGTCAGCGGTTAAAGCGAGGAAATTTATCGACATAGCGGAAGAACTAAGCATGAAAGTCGATAACAGAGGCAGAGTGTATTTTGTTAGAGAGAGCCCAACTGCGCATAGAATCAAATCAAAGGTTTCAATAAATCATGAACTCGCCAGGTTAGTTGGTTACTACCTTGCTGAGGGTTTTGCTCATAAAAGAGGAATTTCTTTCGCATTCAAGAATGACGAATACGAATATATCAGGGATACAAAACGCCTTATCGAAAAGTTATTCGGGTTGGAAGCTCACATAAGGATTGAAGGTTCTGTAGCTCGTGTCACGGTATATTCGCTCATACTAAGTAAGCTCTTTGAAAAACTATTCGGAAGATACTCTAGTGACAAAAGATTGCCGATGTTTTTCCTTTACCTGCCTGCAGACCTCCAAGAAGAATTGATAAAAGGTTACTGGAGGGGTGACGGCTGTTCAAGGAAGGAAGATTTTGTAATAACCACGAGTTCCAGAGTGCTGCTTGAGCAGGTAAAGATGGTGTTTCTCAGGCTCGGGATTCTACCTACGATAGAGAAAAGAAAACAAAAAACCCTTAGGTTCTCTAGAATAGGAGAAAGACTGGTGGAATTTAAGGAGAACGTATACCAGATAAGAGTCGGAGGGCCTTGGATTCAGAGAATGAGCAAGGTGTTAGGAGAAAAGCATGAGAAAATTAGAGCCAGGAAAACAGGGAACTATCATGGTTGGCTAAAAGATGGTTATGCTCTTCTTCCCATAAAGCGCGTCTTATCAAGAAATTTCAATGGGCTTGTATACAATCTAGCTGTAGATAAAGAGAATACGTACGTAACACCTAACAGCACACTTCATAATTGCGATGCCGCTTTCTTCAAAAACAAGAATGTGATTGTGGTCGGAGGTGGAGATACCGCGATGGAGGACTCGCTGTTCCTTACCAGATTCGCAAGCACCGTAACCATCGTCCATAGGCGCGATGCGTTTCGGGCGAGCAAGATAATGCAGGAAAGGGTCATGTCAAACCCGAAGATAAAGGTCCTTTGGAACACAACCGTTGAGGAGATAAAGGGAGACAAGGTAGTAAAGTCAGTAGTACTGAAGGATGTGGCCACAGGACAAAAACGCGAGACGCCTATCGACGGCGTCTTCCTCGCGATAGGCTACGAACCAAACACCAAGCTCTTTGAGGGCCAGCTGCGCACTGATGAGCAGGGCTACCTGGTGACAAAGGAAGAGATAAAGACCGATCTTGAGGGCGTGTACGTTGCTGGCGATGTCGCTGACAAGGTATACAGGCAGGCAGGCACCGCCGCGGGAAGCGGAATCAAGGCGGCCCTGGCGGTCAGGGCTTTCATGCAGGAAGTTGAGGCGAAGAAGCAACCCTGAGATCTGGCGCTATGGAAGCAGATATCCGTGATTACATATCT
>JAKANZ010000033.1 GCA_021823435.1 Microcaldota archaeon | reverse complement strand
CGCGGCAGGCTTGTTGTGCTGGAGATGGCCACTCCGGATGAGCCAAGCCAACGGCGTTTCTTCGATGCCTATTCTTACTTCATGCGTCTTTCAAGCGTGTTCGCCGGAAGAGAGTACAGCTGGCTCGTTGACAGCATAATGAAGTTTGATAAGCATCTCCTCGCGGAAAAAACCCGCGCGGCCGGATTCAGAAGAGTAAGATTGAAACCTCTCGCCTCAGGCATAGCGTTCGTTATGGTGGCAGAGAAATAGTCACGCGCCTCGTACCCTGACGAAGTCTATGTACCTCGACAGTTCTCTGCTCCAGGTGGCGCCTTCCATGAAATGCAGCGCCCTGTCAGCAAAATAGTCGTTGAGGCCAACGGCTTTCTTTACGGCTTCGTCCTGCCCTATGCCGAACTGCTTTGCAAAAATTCTCACGATGTTGGTGTAGCCCGAGGTTATCTTGCTTCCGCCATTTCTCCCCGCTTCCTTCTCATCCACAAGCTCAAGTATGTCATCGCGTATCTGGAACGCCACTCCCAGGCCGAGCCCGAAACCATAGAGCCGGCTCGCCACTTTTTTGCGCTTGTAAATTGCGGCCGCGCTGGCGCAGGTACCCATAAACACGCCGTTCTTCAACCTGGCTACGCGCAGATACTCCCTTACACCGATAGGTTTGCCTTCCCTCTGCGAAGAATAATCCAATAACTCACCGGCGCACATATCTAGCGACGCGTCTGCAACTTTCTTCACCACTCTCGGGCCATAACGCGATGCAAGCGACACCGCCTTTGCTATGAGAGCATCGCCGGAAAGCAGTGCGACCTCGCTCCCGCGCTTCGCATGAAGCGTCGGCACGCCCCTTCTCACGGAGTCGCCATCTATGATGTCATCGTGAACCAGGGATGCGGTGTGCAGCAGCTCCGCGGCCACGGCCATGTCAATAAAATCTGCGGCATCTTCGCCCATAAGTTTCGCCCCAAGCAGCACCAGCGCAGGTCTGAGCATCTTTCCTGGCTTCCTGAGCGTGTATGTAGCCGCGTCGAAGAGTTCCTTTCCGGAGAAATCCTGGTAGCCGAAGGAAGAGAGCCGCGCCTGGACCTTGTTTATGCCGCTCTTGATCGAGTTTCCCAAAGGCAGAGATCGCGGAAAGACAAAACCGCGCGCATTCGCAATCTGTAGGGAATAGGCGTCCTTTCCTTTCATGAGCGTAAGACTGCGCATCAAATCAGTATACTTGTTCCCCGAATATTAATTAATGCTCCCCGATCCTCAGTGCTGCCTTGACGGAAAAGAGAAGAAGGTATATAAAGAAGGGAGGAAATAAGCAAGGGTCGGTGTTTGCATGACGCTAACAACCTGTTCCTCATGAAAGGTTAGCGGTAAGCAGGCGACATACGTCTTTTTGGTTCTTTGCTGTGCTAGCCTCTTAGCAGCGCGGCGGATGTGACGCTTATGGAAGACTACGCGGTAGATGTGGAGGATGTAGGCAAATGGTTCAAGGCCCACGAGGTCAGACGTAGCGGAAGCATTGTCACAAGGCTGATGAGGAAGACGTACTTCAAGCGCGCCCTCAACGACGTGAGCTTCAGGATAAGGCCCGGAGAGATAGTGGCGCTGCTCGGCAGGAACGGCAGCGGGAAGTCCACTCTGATAAAGATACTGTCTGGCATACTCCACGCTGACTCTGGCAGGGTTCGCGTGCTGGGGTTTGAGCCGTGGACACAGAGGATAGAGCTTGCGCAGCAGCTCGGCGTGGTGCTCGGGGCCCACGGCCAGCTCTTCTGGAACCTGCCAGCCGTAGACGCGTTCGAGTACATGCGAGGCGTCTATAACATAGAGCGGAACGAGTACACGAGGAGGATGAGATACTTCCTGAAGATACTCGACCTGGAGCACGTGTACAACAGGCAGGTGCGAACCATGTCTCTCGGGGAGCAGATGAAGTGCAACTTCATGGCATCCGTGCTGCACAACCCGAAGATAGTCTTCCTGGACGAGCCCACGATAGGCGTAGACCTGCCTTCGAAGATAGCACTGCGCAAGACTGTCACGGAACTGCAGGCCAGGTACAAGACCACCTTCATACTCACCACGCACATAGTCGAGGACATAAGCATAGCGCAGCGAGTCATACTGCTCAGTAAGGGCAAGGTCGTCTTCGACGATACGAGGCCAAAGCTTGAGGCGATGTTCGGGGACAAGAGACACGTGGAGCTTCACGTCTCTGAACCCGGCAAGATCAGATTCTCCAGGTTCGGCAGGGTGCTTGAGAGGGACGGCACGATGGTGAAGTTGGAGGTGAGTAAGAGCAAGCTGAAGACCAAGAGCTTTTTTGCCCTGCTCAACAGGAGGGAAGTACTGGACTACAGGGTAGCCGAGCCTGGGCTGAACTTCATACTCAACAAGTTCTACGCAAAACTTGACAGGGAGAAAAGGTAGATGGGCGTGTTGAAGAGAGTGGACAGGTACCTCGCAGTGCTGGTAATCGGCTTCAAGCAGCAACTCGCCTACAAAAAGGACTACTTCATCTCCCTGGGCTTCAGGATATTCGCCTCGTTCATAATGATAGCAGTGTGGACCGCAGTCTACCTCAACTCGAACGTGACCAGCATAGGCGGCTTCACTCTGCCGCAGATGTACATATACTTCTTCCTGATAAACGCGATAGCTATAGTCAGCTTCAACGTGCCCATATCTGAGAACATACAGGATGACATACAGAACGGCACGATAACAACAGCGCTTGTCAAGCCGGTAGCATACACCTCACAGGTCTTCCTCAACTCTCTTGGCAACAACCTCTTCGCGGGCCTAGCCGTTACGCTGCCCTTCATCATACTGATATCATTCATAGGGCACTTCGTGTTCACGCTGCAGGCCGTTGCCTTCTTCCTGATAGAGATGGCACTTGCGTTCATCATCTCGACCTTCATCTTCTTCCTGGTAGGCACCATGGCAATATATCTGACGAACATCTGGGGCATAATTGCAGTAACCGACTCGCTCTACATGCTGCTCGGCGGTGGCATAGTCCCCCTCAACCTCCTGCCTTCCTGGGCCAGAGGCATATTCGCCGTGCTTCCCATGCAGCTCTCGCTCTACACCCCGGCAGCCACGCTGCTTGGCATAGTCAGCACGGGCCAGATAATCCAGAGCCTGCTTGTAGGAGCGGCGTGGGCGGTACCGCTCTTCATACTCTCCGCGTTTGTCTGGAACAGGGTGAGGGGCAAGATAACCTCTGTTGGTGGCTGAGATGGAGAATAGGCTCATTAGGGACATAAAGTTCTACCTGCTTTCGCAGTACTTCTGGTGGCGCAGCTTCCTGGTGTACAGGGGACAGGCGGCGCTATGGCTGATAGACAGTTTCATAGGCATAGTCTACAGCTACCTCACGGTGGCGGTGATCTACACGGTGTCAGCCGGTATAGCGGGGTGGAACTACTACCAGATGCTCTTTCTGGTCTCGACCGCAACCATAGTCATGAATGCGCTTTACTACAACGTGAACATAGGCTGGCTGATGGAACTGCTGAGGCGCGGGGGCATGGACCCATACCTCATACGCCCGTACGGCCGCATCTCCATATTCCTCTCGTCTCAGGAGGGACTGGGCTCAGCTAGCGCCATACTCGGCGCCTTCCTGGTGCTGCTCTACTCCGCATTCCAGATAGGCGTCACTCCGGTGAGCCTGCTCGCCTACGTGGTGCTTCTTGTCGTGGGAGGCATAACGCTCGTGCTATTTACCCTCATGCTGATAATGCTCTTCTACCACCTGCTCAGGAGCGCGCAATTCGTCAACAGACTTCTTAGCTTTGTGCAGAAGGCGTCGCAGTACCCGCTAATCGTGTACGGGTTCGTGGGTCAACTCGTCTTCACGCTCCTCATACCAGTAGGTTTCGCGTCCTACTACCCTGCCGAGGCCTTCCTATCGGGCATAAGCCCTATGGAATTCTTCGAAGCGCTTCTCATCGCATTCTCCATAAGTGCGGTGTCCTACGTCGCATTCAACAAACTGCAGGTGTATTACACGAGCGGTGGCGGATAAAGAGCAAACGAATATATCCTTTTATTCAGATACCAGAGTGGGTTTTCTTCTGATTAAGAGAGTGTTCGAGGGGGCGATAGACTACCTGCAGGTGATGGACGAGCAGGGAAACATCGACCAGGCCAATTTCCCAAAGGACCTGCCAGACCAGAAGATAACAGACATGTACAAGTACATGCTCTTCGCCCGCGCGCTCGACGCGAAGATGCTGAGCCTTCAAAGGCAGGGTCGCGCGGCCACATACGCACCGCTCATAGGCGAGGAGGCTACGCAGATAGGAAGCGCTTTCGCGTTCAGGAACCAGGACGTGTTTGTTCCGAACTTCAGGCAGCACGGCATATTCCTTGTGCGGAACTTCCCGCTGGACAATTTCTTCGTATATTGGAAGGGCTACGAAGACGGAGGCAAGATTCCGGAAAACTTCAACGGCACAGCTGTCTGTGTTCCTGTTGGAAGCCAGATGCCTCACGCGGCTGGCATAGCGTTTGCGCTTAAGCATATGAACAAGGATGCAGCGGTGATAGCCTATGTCGGCGACGGAGGCACGTCTGAAGGCGACTTCTATGAAGCGCTCAACTTCGCCGGGGTTTGGAAGGCACCGCTTGTCACGGTCATAGAGAACAACCAGTGGGCCATATCCGTACCAAGGAAGGACCAGACCGCGGCGCAGACCCTCGCGCAGAAGGCAATCGCTGCCGGGATAAAGGGTGTGCAGGTGGATGGCAACGACCTGCTTGCAGTGTACAAAGCGGTGAGCGAAGCGATAGCAAATTCAAAGAACGGGCCCACGCTGATCGAGTGCGTTACATACAGGATGAGCATGCATACAACAGCAGACGATCCTACAAAATACAGGACAGATGAAGAGGTGGCGGAATGGCAGAAGCGCGATCCGATAGCCAGAGTCAAGGCCTATCTGGTTAAAAAGAACCTGTGGAACGACGAGCTGGAGAAGCAGATTGCAGACGAGCAGCTCAAGAAGATAGACGAGGCGGTGGAGAAGTCGGAGCAGTTCAAGCCGGATCCGAGGAGCATGTACGAGAACGTTTACAGCTTCATGCCCGAGGAGCTCAAGGATGAGGAAGACGCCGCAACAGCGTCAAACTTCTGGCAGTAGGTGATGGACACGCAGATGAACATGGTTAGCGCAATCAACAACGCCCTTGGCACAATACTGAAACAGGATGACAAGGCAATCATATTTGGCGAAGACGTTGGCAGGGACGGGGGTGTGTTCAGGGTCACAGACGGCCTTCAGGCGAAGTTCGGAGAAGGCAGGGTCATGGATACCCCGCTGGCAGAGTCGGGAATCATAGGCACAGCGATAGGCATGGCCATAGCCGGCCTGCACCCCCTCCCAGAGATACAGTTTGCAGGTTTCATGTACCTTGGCTTTGACCAGCTGGTCAGCCACGCAGCCAGGTACAGGATGAGGACCAGGTCAACGATCAGCATACCTATGATAGTGCGCACTCCTGTAAGCGGCGGGGTGCGTGCACTCGAACACCACTCGGAAAACCCGGAAGCGATGTATGCGCATGCAGGCGGGCTCGTGGTTGTCGAACCGTCAGGCCCCTACGATGCGAAGGGGCTTCTGCTCGGCGCTGCAAAGCTGAAGGACCCGGTGATCTTCCTCGAGCCCACAAAGCTCTACAGGCTCTTCAAGGAAGAAGTACCTGAGGATGCTTACGAGCTGCCCATTGGGAAATCGAAAGTGGTCAGGCAAGGCAGCAAGCTGACTATAGTCAGCTACGGGGTGATGATGCCCGCGGTGAAGAATGTCGTAGAGAGCAAGAAGGTTGACGCCGAGATAATAGATTTGCGTACGATAAACCCGCTTGACGATGCTACAATTGTGGAGAGCGTCAAGAAGACGACAAGGTTGTTGATAGTGCACGAAGCGCAGCAGAGTTTCGGAGTGGGAGCTGAGATTGCGGCGAGGGTGGCCGAAAAGGCGATATACGAGCTTGAGGCGCCGATACTGAGAGTTGCGGCTCCGAGCCTGCCGTATCCTGACCCGGGTTACGAGAGATACTACTATCCTACAGAGAAGAAGATAGGGGCTGCAATAGACAAGGTGCTTAGCTCATGAAGGAGATCAGATTTGTGGACGTCGGAGAGGGCATAACAGAAGGTCACGTCAGGAAATGGCTGGCCAAGGAAGGAGACGTGGTAAAAGAGGACCAGTCGCTGGTCCAGGTAGAGACGGACAAAGCTGTGGTTAACGTCCCATCCCCGATATCAGGTACGCTGAAGATAGCAGCACCCGAGGGCACGACGCTGCACGTCGGCGACCTTGTGGCTCAGATAGGTTCTCCCGAAGAACTTAGGTCTGCGCCAAACCAGCCAAGCCAGCCGCAGAAGCCGCAGCAGCAACAGCAGGCGCAGCCTCAGCAGACGCAGATTGCAGCACAACCGCCGCAGCCCACGCAGAAGGCGAGGGAGGCGATGGCAACTCCTGCCATAAGGAAGCTTGCCCACGATTTCAACATAGACCTTTCAAAGCTAACCGGCACGGGACCCAACGGCCGCATACTCGAGAACGACGTGAGGAACGCGGTGCACGAGACCTCGCTCAAGTCGAGGCCCATACCCAAGTTCTCCGAGGAGCTGGAGCAGCAGCACGGCGAAAAGGTCGTGCGCGAGCCCATGACGCAGACGAGGAAAGCGATAGCAAGAAACATGGAGCTCTCGTGGACCATTCCGAGGGCGGTGCACATGGACATACTCGATGCGACAAACCTCTACGGCATGGTCACCAAGGAGAAGCAGAATGTGCAGAAGATGGATATACACCTCACCTTCCTGCCTTTCATAATCAAGGCGGTGGTCGAGGCGCTGAAGGAGAGTCCGCACTTCAACGCCAGCTACGATCACGAGAAGCAGGAGATAATAGTCAAGAATTATTACAACATAGGCCTCGCTGCGGAGGCGAAGGACGGCCTGAAGGTGGTGGTCATCAAGGATGCGGACAAGAAGAGCATACTGCAGATAGCGAAGGAGATACAGGAGTTGCACGAGAAGATACAGAACGAGACAATAACACTGGGGGAGATGAACGACAGCACGTTCACCATAACGAACATCGGCAGCCTTGGCGGAGGCTTCCTCTCTGTACCCATGATAAACTATCCAGAGGTGGGCATACTTGGAGTGCACATGATAAAGGACATGCCGGTCGTGAAGGAAGGCAAGGTTGTCGTGGGCAAGGTGCTGCCGGTATCGCTCAGCTTCGATCACAGGGTCGTGGACGGCGCAGAGGCGGTCAAGTTCGGAAACGCTGTGATAAAATACCTAGAGGATCCCGAGTTCCTTGAGATGCTAGGATGAAAATAACAGCAATAGTTACGGGAGGGAGCAGAGGTATTGGAAGGGGCATAGCCGAAGAACTGGCTGATATGGGTTATGACCTTCTGCTGGTTGCGAAAGACTCGGCTAGGCTCAAGAAGGCTGCGCATCAGATATCAGTAAAGAGGAAGGTCAGAGTAGATTATTTCACCTGTGACATAGCCAACAACAAGAAAGTAGATGCGCTCTACAATTTCTGCATCTCGAAGGGAATAATACCAGACGTTCTTGTCGACAATGCAGGAATATACGTGCCGGGCTCTACAGGGAAAGTGTCACTTGAAAAATATGACAAGATAATGTCCGTCAACACGCGCGGAATGTTCTATCTGACTCAAAGACTTTTACCCTTGCTCAGAAAGGGTCGCAACCAAAGAGTGATAATAACTTCGTCTGTCTGGGCCTTGGACTCATACCCAGCGGAGGGTAAGGAGGATGGCACTATCTACTCGATTTCCAAATTGGCGTTAAGAGGATGGGCTAGGAGCTTGAGAGCAGAATTGAGAAAATACAGCATAGGCGTCACGGTAATATACCCTGGAGCAGTCTTTACCGACGAGTGGAAGGGGACAAGAAAACCAAGAAGCGAATTTATGGAGCCTGGCGACATAGGTAAAATAGTGCGCGCGGTAGTGAGCACCGATC
>JAKANZ010000032.1 GCA_021823435.1 Microcaldota archaeon | reverse complement strand
GCCGGAGAGACTAGTGTCGGGTTGCTGTAGTTCTCGCTCAGTGTTACGTTGCCTACGCTTATCTGCGAGGTGTAGACCGCCTTGTACACCTGGCCCCCGATGTTCACGCTGCCAAGCGCATAAGAGTATCTTATGAGGTTCTGCGCCTGTTGCTGTTCGCTTACCATGCACTCCGCTATCTTGTACGGCTCGCCCAGGTATGAGTACTGGGAGGCGCACTGCGTGTTGTACAGGCTGACGTTGTATGCGGTGTTGTTGGCTATGGCGAAGGCGATGCGCGATGCGTTGGTTACGTAGGCGAAGTACGCCAGGAACTCGTTGGACATGTTTCCCTGCATCAGGTCAAACGCATGCCTGCTTACGTTTATGACAGGCACGTGGTTCTGCGCCACGAATGCTGATACGTTGCCCAGACCGTGAAGCACGACGAGATCGCCCCTGTGCAGGACGGGAAGCATGCTGCAGCTGGAAACCGCATCTACGGGAGCCGGAGTCTGTAGCACCACGCTGAGCACTATCCACAGTGCTATCGCGGCGCCAACTGCGACGCCTATATCAATCAGGCTCTTCTTAGTGCCCTCGGTGGATATGCTGGTCCTGATCTCAAAGACGAGTATGATTACGATGAGGATAACGGCCACGCCCCCGACAACCACGTTGCCGTAGAGCGCGTAGATCAGTATGAGCGCTATAAGCAGGAGGTAAAGAAGCCACGAGAGGTTAGACTCCTTCCTCTTCTTCCTGTCTCTCAATGAAACAACCAGTACTATTTCTTGCTAACATTTGATATTTCTATGCCGTATACCTGGGAATCGCCGCCGCTCTTGGTCACGCCTATGGCCACATCTGCGTTCACGATAAGCGAGTCGTTGTGGCTGACCACGATGAACTGTGCCTCCTTGGCCATCTGCTTTATCAGCAGCGAGAGTTTCTGCGAGTTCTCCTTGTCGAGCGCGGTGTCTATCTCATCGAAGAGGTAGAGCGACGATGGTTTGCACATGTGTATAGAGAAGAGCAGCATGAGTGATAGCAGCGACTTCTGCCCGCCAGACAGTCCCCTGCTCTGACCCACGAAGTTGGCGTCTTCGACCCTTATGCTCAGGCCTGTTTCAAGCGGAGTGTTCGGGTCCTCGAGTTCTATTCTTGCCTTGCCGGGGTAGATGAAGTTGTAGAGCTTGCTGAAGTTCTTGCTAACCTCGTTGAAGGTTGTTATGAAGGCGTTAAGCTTCTTGGAATCTATCTCCTCTATCATCGCCAGCACCGCCTTCTTCTCCCCCTCCAGTATGTTTACCTTCGTGGTCGCCTCGTTGACGCTCTGAGCCTTCTCCTCGTATGCTTCGGGCGCCTTGAGGTTTACGTTGCCGAGGGCCTCTATCTTCACAGCGAGAACGCCAGACTCTTTCTCCATCTTCTCTACGTCCTCGTTCAGCATCTCCGGAACGGTATTGCCATAGGCGCTAAGCTCCGCCGCTATATCGTTGAGCCTCATCTCCACCTGGCCCTGGCGCACGCGCACATCGTTTGCCTGCTTCTCTATCCCCTCGGCCTTGGCGTTATGGCCAGCCTGTTCGGTTATGAGCCTCTCCAGTTCCTTGGCGATGGCATCCTGCCTTTCAAGCGCTTCCCTGTTGCTCTTGCTGCTTTTCTTCATCCTGTTCTCTATCTGTTCCTGTTCCTTGAGCAGCTCAGTCTTTCTTTTTGCATAGTCTGCCTGCAGTTTCCTGTTTCTCTCGACAAGGTCGCGTTTTTCTCCCAGCTCTTTCCCCTTCTGTTTTTCGTTATCCCCGAGCATCCTGCTCGACGCCTGCAGCTCTGCGCTTCTCACCTTTATGCCCTCGATCTCTTTGTTCACCGCCGCCAGCCTGTCGGCAGTCTCTTTGCTCATTCCCTTCTTCGCCGCTTCTATGGATTCATTGTAGGCGACGCTGCGCTCCTCCTTCCTCTGCTCAAGATCCTTGGACAGCCGCGTGAATGACTTGGTTGCAGAGATCAGCTCTGCGGCTGATTTCGCCGCGTCGTTCTCTGTTGCAGACATCTCTGACTCGAGTTTTGCCTTCTTGTCTCCGCGCTCCTTTATCCTCGAGTTGTAATCCTGTACAGATGAGCTCGCGGTCGCGAATTCGATGTCGGCCTCTGCGGCCTCTTTCCTGCTGTTGAAGTGTCTTGCGTCTATGTCCTTCGCCTCCGAGAACCCCACAGTTCTGGCGCTCTCTAGTTCTTTGAGCTTCTTCTCTATGCTTGCGAGCGAAAGTACTTTGGCCCTGGAGCCTCCGGACAGTATGCCGGCCCTCTCCACTATCTCTCCGGATGCGGTCACGTATCTGTGTTTGCCTATGCCAACCGCCTTTGCCTCATCTACGTTCTGCACGAGGTAGGTGTTGTTGAATATGTAGCCGAAGACCTTCGTGAACCTGGGTTCGTACTTGAGAAGCCCTGCAAGTGGCTGGAGCCCTTTCTCCTTCTCCTCTTGCTCCACCCGGAGCTCTCGAAGTGGCATGAACGTTGCCCTGCCTAGGTTCTGCTTCCTGAGATACTGTATCATCTCGTTGGCCGTATCGATCGTATCTACCACGAAGTAGTTGAAGCGTGATCCGGCCGCGGCTTCCACCGCCTCTGCGTACTTGCCATCATAGCTGCACAGGTCTGCTACAGTGCCGAAGAATCCTGGCGTGCTCGAGA
Source organism: Microcaldota archaeon (assembly GCA_021823435.1). Classification (GTDB taxonomy): domain Archaea; phylum Micrarchaeota; class Micrarchaeia; order Micrarchaeales; family CABMGC01; genus JAJYVH01. The sequence goes on along the minus strand of JAKANZ010000032.1, from coordinate 5,979 downwards.
ATGCATTCCTGAGCTTGCTCTGGGCCATCCCGTCCCTAGAATGTGACGCGGCGCGCTGCTCCTTCAGTGATATTATCTCGGCGTCAAGTCTAGATAGCGTGTCTCTGAGCTCGTCGGCGCGGGACTGCAGCTCGCTCGCGGTTTTTTCTGCGCGCTCCTTTCGCGCCTTTTCGCTTTGCACCTTCTCCCTGAGCTCTGACGCAGAGCGCATCTCTTCGTCTATCTCTACTGCCAGCCTGGAGATCTCGCTGGCCATGCCCGCCTTCCTCGCTTCTATGAGAGTCTTCTCTGTCTGCAGCTTTGCGACCTTCTCCTGTGCACGCGCCAGCTCCTTCTCGAGAGATGAAATGGAAGTGTCGAGTTCTTTCACGTGCTTCCCCGAGTCGCCGGAGCCACTAGACGCGCCAAGCTTCTTCGCCTGCACCTCGAGTTCCGCCAATCGGGCCTTCATGCCTGAAAGCTCGGTATCGCTGGCTGCGACCCGGTCTGACGCGCTCTTTATGTCGCTTGCTAGCGTTGCGATCAACCTCTCCGCCTCCTCTATGGTGGACACGCCCGTGGTCAGTTTCACCTCAAGCGCGCTCAGCTCGTTGCCGACGTCTGCAAGCTTCTTGTTCACCCCGTCGAGCGTGGTAGTGTTGCTCGTGAGCATATCTGATATCTTCTGCCTCTCCGCCGACAGAGTTGCTATCTTGTTGGAATATTCGGACAGCTTGGCCTCTACAGCCGTCTTCTCGGCCTCGAGTTTAGCAAGCTCTTTCGCATAGCCGTCGAGTGATAGCTGCGACGCCTTCTGCTTTTTGATCAGTATGCTGTAGTTTAGCGACTTCAGCCTCTTGCTCAGTTCAAGATAGTTCTCCGCCGCGTCCTTCTCCTTCGCGAGTTCGTTGAGGAATGTGAGCCTTTCATTGAGCATCGCCTGAGCCGTGCTCACCCTGACCCCCACCTTCTCAAGTTCTGACATCGCCTCCTTCTTCTTGTACTCGAATTCCTGTATGCCCGCGGCAATGTCTATGAACTCCCTGCGCTGTTTTGCGTTGGCCTCTATTATCTTGTTTATCTCTCCCTGCGCTATGGTGCTCGTCTCGTCTATGTGAAGCCTGTGCCTCTTGAGCACCTCCAGGACCTCCTGCCTGGTCATTCGCTTACCGTTGAGCCGGTAGACCGTCTTGCCGTCAGCGCGTATGCCCCTGGTTATCTCCAGCTTTTCGTCCCCGTCAAGCTCTATCTTCACGTGCGCCTTGGAAAGGCTTGAAGAGCCTCTGCTCGAGCCCTCGCGTATCAGATACTGCAGCCTGTCGACTCTCAGTCTGCGAAGCGAGTTCTCGCCTAGGGAAAAAAGAAGCGCGTCTATTATGTTGCTCTTCCCGCTTCCGTTGGGCCCAACGACGCAGTTGAAGCCCTTGTTGAATATAACACTGATGTGCTTGAAAGATTTGAATCTGTCTACGCTCATGGATTTGAGGTACAGCACTGAACCACTGGTCGCAGTATTCTCTAGATAAAGAGGATTTAAATTACTTGCCTTTGCGCGCACGGAGTATATGCAGCGAGAGAAATGCTTGTATGTGAGAGAGCGTGACCACGCCTACGAGCCTGCCCCTGCGCGTCACCGCCGCTATGCCTGACTCGTTGGACTCCATGGACTCGAGAGCATCGACTATGTTCTCGTTAACGTCAACGCTGGGTATCTTTATCGCCATGTCTCTTGCCCAAAGGTCTGGCTTCAACTTCTCCTTCCTAAGCAGGTTCACATAGGCGTAGCCGCCGTCTAATTTGGTTATTAGGAGGTGCTCCCTTGTCTGTTTTACCGCATTGTACAGCTCCTGCACGTTGCTGCTTGGTTTTACCAGCACGAAGTGCTTTGAGGCAAGGTTACTGAGTCTCACGCCCTTCGACTCTCTCTTTATCTCCATCGTCTGCTTCTCCTGTTGCGCTCCGTTGTACAGGAAGAAGACTATCAGAAGGTTCCACAGGAAGACGAACTCCTTGTAGTAGAATGGCGCGTTTATGAGGAGCACGAAGACGAACGTGCCTGCGATGAAGAGGCCCATGACTATGTTGCTTGCCTTTATCGTCATCATCGTGGCTGTGTACTCGTTGTATTTCCTCTCGAGGTAGCTGCGGAAGACGCGGCCGCCATCGGTGGGGAACGCGGGCAGCAGGTTGAAAACGCCAAGCAGTATGTTTATCTCGAAGAGAAACTGAAGAACCTCGGTGACCACGCCCGGGGGCGAGAAGACCGCGAGGAAGCCGAAGAGGGCGCCGAGCAGCAGGCTCATGAGCGGGCCGGCCACCGCTATGTTGAACTCTATCCTTGGGTCGATCTCTGATATGTCTATTATCGAGACGCCGCCGAGAGGCAGGAGCACTATCCTGCTCACCCTCACATTGTTGACCAGGGAAACAAAAGAGTGGGAAAGCTCATGTATGAGCACGCATGCGAAAAGTAGCACGATAAGCAGGAACAGGAACCCGCTTGGCAGGCTGAGCCACAGGGTAAGCAGCAGCAGGCCTATGAAGGTCCAGTGCAACTCTATGTCTATGCCCCATATCCTTCCTATCTTGTAGGCGTCGGCCATGTATCCCAGACAGAATGGCCTGTCAACTATAATAAACCTGCCAGACAAAGCGGTATCATGCTTGTTTCCTTCGTCAAAAACACACCCGCGCTGCTGATAAAGCGGGAACGGGTGCTTGTTGCCGGAGACCTGCACATAGGCATGCATCTCAAGCTCAGGGAGAAGGGCTTCTACTTCCAGCAAGCGACGGAGCGCATGGCCGAAAATTTACTCGACGCCTACAAAAAAGCCGGGGCGAAAAGCCTTGTTTTACTAGGAGACGTGAAGGAGAGCATAGGCTCGCCGAGATTTGCGGAGTATAAAGAGCTGAAGACGTTTTTTGACGCCATAGCGGACATAGACACCAGAGTGGTGAAGGGAAACCACGATGGCGATCTGGAGAAGGTGCTAGCAAACATGGGATTCAAGATCCCAGTGGCGACCGAATTTCTCATAGGCGGGGTGGCGCTAACGCACGGAAACTCATGGCCTTCGGCAGAGGCGATGAGGAAACGATACGTGGTCGTGGGCCATGGCCACTATGCACTGCTGAGGAATGGATCTTTAGAAAAAGTATGGATCGTTTCGGAGGTGACCCATATGGCTTCGGAAAAATATGCGGACTATAACAAGGGCGCCAAGATGATAGTTACGCCTTCGTTCAATGCGCTCATAACAGGCAGCGCCCTAAACCCTAAGGTGAAGAGCTATCTTCCGCCATTCAAGCACGATTTCTTTAATTTCGAAGACGCGAAAGTATACGGCATTGGAGGAAGACTTGAGGGAAGCGTGAGAGATCTCATGGTACTGGGATAGAATTAGGCAGTCCTTCCGGGAACCTAGATCGGATTGGCCGGGAATCTCGTCTTCGCCTCGGATATCTCCTTGGCAACTGCCTGCCTCCACGCCTTGAAATCTCCGGTGCTCTTCGGATAATTCTTGTATATCTCTATGAGCTTCTTCATCTTGCTGTGTGCGAAGAGCAGGTTCTTGAAAGCGCCTATGTTGCCGAGTCCGCTCAGCACCTTGTTGAAAGTGCTAGCGAGTGTTATCTCTGGAACGAGCCCGTAGGCCATCGCCGTCGTCTCCTCCTTGGTGAGGAAGTGCTCCATACCGTAGTTGATCTGTTCGTTGTTGAGGCTCTGCAGGAAGATCCTGAATACCTCAAGTCCGGCGGTCTTGTTGCCATAGGCGTCGTTGAACCTCTGGTTGTACCTCCATAGGAAATCCATGCTCGTGTCGTTGGCCGCTATCGCTTCGGCTGCCGTCTTGCCGGCGAGTATGCCGGCTACCATCGCAGGCCCTATGCCTCCGGCGCTTATCGGATTCGGCATGGTCATCGTGTCTCCAGCGCCCATGTAGTTCTTGTACACGAGGCTGTCGAACTGCCTGCGCACGGCCACAGACCAGTAGCCCTTCCCGTTGTGGTCCGTCTCATCTACCCTCATGTTCTTGAGAGTGGGCACCCAGGCCACGTACTCGTCTATCAGCTTGTGCAGCGTGTCGCTCTTACCCAGCTTCTTGTTCCTTATGTCCAGGCTCTTCTTCTCTACTCCTATGCCTATGTTTATCTTGCCATCGCTCTTTGGGAAGACCCAGCCGTAGCCTCCGGGGGCCAGCTGCTGGTTGAGGTGTATGATCGCGTTCTTCGGGTCATAGTAGTTGAGATCCTCCTTAACGTGATCGAACCTGGCTATGTACCTGCCCGTGGACTCTATGTCGTCGGTGCTGACGTCCTTCTCTATGTACTCGTTGGGCGGCAGCCTCCTCCTCAGCGTGCTCGCCATACCTAGCGCATCGATTATGATCTTTGCGCGTATCTCGACGTGCTGCGTGTTCTGGTCCTTGCCAAACACCCCGACTAGCTCGCCGTTCTCCACGATGGGCCCCTCGACCTCGTGCTTTGGCCTGTAGTCAGCGCCCGCCTTGATCGCCTCGCCTACCATCTTCCTCGCGTACTTCGGTCTGTCGAGCGTGTAGCCTTCGCCGTCAAAAAGGAACTTGTTCTTCATGTCGGGGCTGAGCACGTACACGCCGTCGACCTTATGGTCTAGCTCCGGCGCAGTGAGCTTTATCCCTGCTTCCTTCTCTATGAAGTCGACATGCGCCTTAGCGCACGCGTCTCCGCAGACCCACCCCCAGTTGGTCTTCTTGCCCGCCTCCTGCTGGTCGTTCCTGTCCAGAAGGATTGTCTTGGCGCCGCCCCTCGCGGCCATTATCGCGGCGAGCGCGCCAGCCATGCCCGCTCCAGCCACTATGACGTCGAACTGTTCGGTCATTACTTCTGCACCTTGCCCCTCATCACCACTATCGGTATGACGTCCTCTGCGAACTCAAGTTCTGCAAGGGCAAGTGGATCGGTAACGCTTTCCGGCACTTTTATCAGGGGCGGGGCCCCGTAGGCGAGCTGCAGCGCTCTGGCGCCTATTATCCTCGCCTTCTCAAACTTAGTATATTCCATCAGATCAGCTAGCGCCTATCATTTGATGTGGGTCTAATAAAGAGCTCTTATGCTATTTGCTGAAAAGGCTTATAATCCTTGCTGGGCTCGTTTCACGAGGCGGCTCACCTTATGGGGGCGTACTCCTCCTTCGGCTTCTTGAGCAGGTGGTAGCGCAGCATGTTTCCCGTATGATAGGCGAAGTAACCGAACACTCCCCACTCTTTTACCCTACGCGTGCTCGCGTGCACTACAGCGCCGTTTATGTAGCTTATCTTGCCTTCCTTCCTGAGTCTGAGCGACAGGTCGTAATCCTCGTACGTCAGGTACCTCTCGTCGAATCCGCCCACACGTTTGAAAGCGTCGCTTCTCACCGCGAAGTTAGAGCCGACTATCGAAGGCTGACCAAACAGTATCGATAATTTAACAAAGAATATTGATACAAACTTGTAGCCGAAGTTTATTCTTCTGTTCGTCTTTTCTAGGGGGAGTATCGGCCCCGTGGCGGCTACGATATGATTCGCCTTGAATGCCTCGTTGTAAGCCTGCAACAGGCCACTGCGCGGTCTCGTATCAGCATCGAGGAATACATGCACCTTGCCGCGTGCAGCCGCTGCGCCCTTGTTTCTGGCCTTCCCTATGCCTTTCGCCTCAACGGGCACGACGCGAGCGCCGTACTGCTCGGCTATCCTCCTTGTGGAATCTGTGCTGTTCCAATCAGCCACTATGATCTCGAAATCGCGGAAGTTCTGATCTCGCAGGCCGTCGAGAACGTTGCGTATGTACTTCTCCTCGTTGTACGTCGGTATTATGACGCTGATTGGCAAACTGCCTGCCATGCATCAGGATGGATTTTTCAGGTATAAAAATGTGCGTGAAAGGTGCAGGGGGAGAGATTTGAACTCTCGCACCCACAAAGGGAACGGGTCCTAAGCCCGCCGCATTTGGCCAAGCTCTGCCACCCCTGCGCGATTAAGA
>JAKANZ010000031.1 GCA_021823435.1 Microcaldota archaeon | reverse complement strand
AAGCGATTACAGACCCGTGCGGCTCGAAAAAGGCGTGGCGTTCAACGGCCAGGCTTACTACCTGGACCGCGAGGAAGACCTGGAGGGAACAAGTTCGACGCCAGAGATAAGGATACTCCAGGACACGCTCGAGCGCAAGAAGCAGATACTCATATTCTATGGCACCAAGCGGAACGCGGAGGCCGGGGCCGAGAGGCTTTCGCAGATAACCAACGATGCGCTTACAGTAACGGAGCGCGCAAAGCTTGCCGAGCTCGGCGACGAGATACTGCATGCGCTCAGCAAACCCACCGTGCAGTGCGAGAAACTCGCCAGGGTCGTGGCGAAAGGCGCGGCATTCCACCACAGCGGACTGGTTAACGCGCAGAGGCATGCGATAGAGAACGCGTTCAAATCCGGCCTGTTAAAGACCATATGCTCTACAACAACTTTGGGGTTCGGCGTGAACCTCCCAGCTCATACGGTGCTGATTCGGGACACGAGCAGGTACAGCGAGGGCGCTGGCTCTGAAAAGCTGAGCGTCAATGAGGTCACACAGCTCTTTGGCCGCGCGGGCAGACCGAAGTACGACAGGGAGGGAAGGGCGCTGCTTATCGCGAAGGCGCATGCCGAGATAATGGACCTCTACGAGAGGTACATCAACGCAGACCTCGAGCCAATAAGCTCCAAGCTCGGCGTTCAGCCCGTCCTGCGCATGCACACCCTTGCCTTTATCTCTTCCCGCATGTTCAAGACAAAGGAGGGCATACTCTCCTTCCTGAACGAGACCCTGTACGGCCACCAATTCTCAAACACGCGAGAACTCGAATCGATACTCACAGATGTGCTCAACGAACTCTGTACCTGGGGCTTTATAGAGAAACGTGGCAGCATATACGAGCCCACGCGTATGGGCCAGAGGGTCAGCGAGCTCTACATAGACCCGATGTCGGCGAAGTGGCTTATAGACACGCTGCCAAAGACTGGCGACGACGTCTCATACATGTTCGCAGTCTGCAACACCATAGAGATGAGGCCTCATGTGAGGGCCACGGAGGAGGCGAACGAGCTCTTCTTCAACTACGAGAGCCTGCTGGAGAACTCGATAGTTAACTACGAGGCAGAGAGCTACTACGACCCGATAAAGCCGCTGAGCACGGCGCTGATGATGCGCGACTGGGCCAACGAGATACCCGAGAGGGAGCTCGTCAGAAAATACGGCACCACTCCAGGCACGCTCTTCGTCAAGCTGAACAACGCGGACTGGATGCTGTACGCGAGCTCTGAGATAGCGAAGCTGATGCATCTTGGCATAACAAAGCTGCTTGAGCTGCGCGTCAGGACCAAGTACGGCGTGAGGAAGGAGCTGCTCGACCTGATTCGCCTGGAGCAGGTCGGAAGGGTGAGGGCAAGAGTGATGTACGCAAACGGCATAAAACACGTCTCGGACCTGAGGCAACCTGGCTCGGCAGAGAAGGTGCAGAGGCTGTTCGGCAAGGAGGTCGCGAAAAGAATACTCGACCAGCTTCAAGGCGCATAGCCCCTGCATATTTTTTGAGATAGGTGCGCTTCTCGCATAACGACGGCAGATAAACCACTACCGACGCCGGAAAGAAAAGATTTAAAAGCAGATACATAGCATATAGTGATTGCGACCGGTGAAAGAATGGGAGTTTTCGACAAACTAGGCCAAGCATTTGGCGTTGCCTCGTCAAAGGATCTGAACATAGAAGAGTATATGAACTCGGCTGAGATGGAACAGGTTGACGTGATGCATGAACCTGCGGACATGTACGTCAAGCCCGTCTCTATATCAAGCGAGGAGGAGCTCAAGCTCATAGAGGATGAGCTCGCCAAGAAGAACATACTCTTGCTGAGCATAGAGGAGCTGGCGAAGAGGCCGAACACAAGGAACAGCGTGATAGCGCGCCTGAAGGACTATACCACGAAGATAAACGGCGACATAGCGCAGATAGACGACACGCGCATCCTGATAACGCCAGCCAAGGTAAAGATAATAAAGAAGAAGAGAGCGGCGACGCAGTAGCTACTTCAGCGCTGTTATCAGCGCGTGCAGTTCCTGACTGCTTGGTTGCGTGTTTCTCAGCATTCTCCTGAACACCCCTAGCACCGCCCTCTTGTTCCTTATATGTTTCCCGCTTATCATCCTACCGAAGAGCGCGAGCAGCGTCTGCATCTCTCCACTTTCAGGCCGCTTTGCACGCATGCCTTCGTCGCTGTATGCGCGCAGCTCCTCGTGCCTGAGAAGGTAGAGGAAGATGGCCAGCGCATGAGATACGTTCAGTACTGGATAGTCGGGGTTGGTGCCTATGTATGCCAGCATATCGCACTTCTCTATCTCCTCACCGTTCAGTCCGGTATCATCCCTCCCGACGAGCAGGCCTACCCTTACATCTCCCCTCATCCTTTTCAGTCTCGAGACAGCGTCATCTGCAAGGTATATCCTCTTGAAGTTGGCCTTGGCCTTCTGCATTATGCCCGTAGTACCCACAAGCACGTCGCAGTCTCTGGTCGCCTCGTCCAGGCTCCTGTACACCCTGGCGTCCTCGAGAAGCTCGTACGCATGCTTTGCGTACATTCTCGCCTTCTTTCCGCGAAGGTTCGTTCTCGGGTTCACCACGTACATTTTCCCAAGCCCGAAGTTCTTCGCAGTTCGCGCCGCGTAGCCAAGATTGACCTGGTACTTAGGCTCAATCAGTATCACCTTTACTCGCATGCAGGCGCCTAGATCAGGAAAGAGAACATCGAAGCAAGCGTTAGCGTGTTGACGAGCATGTGCGCTATGACCGATGGATACAGGGAATTGGTCCGTTTGAACACGTAGCCGGCAAGCAGGCCGAAGACAAACGCGGCGAGGAACTCGATCGCGAAAGTGGAGTCATAGGTGAGGTGCGGGATGGCGAATAGCAGCGCGCTTGCCGCCACGCCCAGGCGCGGGACCATGAGCCCCCTGAAGAGCACCTCTTCATTTACCGGCGCCAGCACCGAGGCGAAGAGGAGAAACCAGACCGGAGCCCCGGCGAATACCAGGGAGACGTTTGTGTTTATCTGCACGCCAGTGGTGCTGCTCACCAGAGTCACCACGATCTCAAGCGCGAAGATTATGAGGAATAGGAAGGCGCCTATCAGGATGTTGCCGAGCGTCAGCTTGTCTCTGCCCAGCCCCAGCCTCTCGATGACCCCCTTCCTGCTCTTCTCGACCAGGTACAGGTATGTGACTGCCGTAGCTGAGAACGCGAGCGAGACGGCGGCGGTGGAAACGAAGCCCAGCGTGTTGTAGTCTATCGCAGAGGAGTAGTAAAGATATGCGGGAACAGCGTTGAAGAGTATCTGGAAAGCGAGAAATATCACTATGAAGTATACGGCGCGTGTCACGCTCCTGGCCGGATCGCTCTTCTTTTGCAAAAGGAATCTACCTTCCCTTCTCCTTCCACTCGGTATAGCCGCACCTGCCGCACGCGAACCTGTTCTCATGGTCTGCCATACGCGACCCGCACTTAGGGCAGAACTTTGCAGCGGGCTTGTATGGCTTGAACTGCTTCTTTGTCTCCTTCTTCGCTCCCTTGTCCTCTGCCATGCTAACCCCATTCCTACTTCTTCTCTGCCTCTCCCTCCTTCGCCGCTGGTGCCGCCGCGGTTGCGGTCTGCGGCTTCGCCTCCTTCTTGCCCTTCGCCTTCGGCCTCTCAAGCACGTGCTTCTGCGCCATTCTCATGGCCTCGGCGTCGTAGTACTCGTGCACGAGTACGCTGCCCTTCCTGCTTCCGTACAGCTGCCCCGCCCTCACGATCACCAGGTTATCCTGCTTCAGGTTTAGCTTGTCGGCGAGGCCCTTCTTGATCTCCTCCCTCGAAGGCGTTCCGCCGTCGAACTCGAGCGCCACACGCAGCTCCCTGCGCCTGAGAAGCTTGTTGTCAAAATCGTTCTCTATGTCTGCCTTGGTTATTGCCATCATCCTCCACCTACAACTCTTGTTATCGCACGCCTTCCCATCGTCTCCAGCACCTCTACCTCTGCTCCTGCCTTTACCGACCCGCGCAGTTCCTCGGGCACCACGGACTCAAAGATTTCGTAGTTCTCCAGATCCATAAGCTGTGCGGTATTCTCAGTGATCGAGACCACCTGCGCCCTCTTCTTCTTTATCTCGGGCACCTCCACTTCTCCGTGACCGGAAAGCAGAAGGGTCTTCTTCGAGCCGTCGAAGATGCCTATGGCGGTTATTCTGGACTTCGCCGCACCGTGCTTCCCCGGCGCAGAGGTCTCTATGTCGACTATCCTGCAGGGTATCCCGTCGATTATGATGAAGCTTCCCTTGCCTATCTCCTTCGCGGACTTAAGGTTGTAGTTCGTGTCCTCTGCCAAATAACCACGATAAAATTCAGATTAGATAAGTCAAGAAGGTTAAAAATACCTTGCGTGCCTCGCACACAAATAAAACGTGCGTTAGCGCCTATGGAGGCGTATAATATGAGGTCCACTGGCTCGTATAGGTGACACTGTTGGGCACTCCGTTGTTGTTGTTTCCAGAGTAGTCGTTGGCATTTCCGTTCAGCGGCCACCAACCCACAAGATACTGCAGGTTTACCGGAGCACCGCCTATGCCCTCGTCATAGAGAGCACCGACTTCTGGGCCCGAGAGTGAGGCATTGTAGAGCTGTAGGTTCGCCATGTCCCCTACGAATGGTCCTCCGCCAGCGCCTTCATCATAAACATAACCTATTCCAAAATCTCCGTTTCCTCCTGTGTTTATGCCTGTTGCTATCGTGTTTGAGTCATAGACCTGATTATTGAAGCTGATGTACGCATAACCCGTTTGGCTGTTGTAGCTTGCTGCATAAAACACCCACGAACCTGAGTACTGATCCGGCACTCCGACGCAAGTGCCCGCGGGCCACTGAAAGGCACAAGTGCTGCCAACACCAAGCCCACAGTTATACCATGATGCGGGCGAGTAGAAGCCGCCGCATGCATTTCCTTGAATACAGATGTATCCAGCTATGCCCTGGTCACGCTGACATCCTTGTAAGAGGTAAAGCCATGCCGTGAATGTAAAGCTGCCCGTTATGAGATTTGTTATGGACGGAGTTATTACATGGGATTGAACTCCGCCCTGCGAACCGCTTGCTGTATTAGTAGCGAAAACTCCTACATATTGCGGCAACTCTCCGCTGCACACTCCTTCAAGGTTGATGTACGTGGCTGTTTCAGGCCCATTCGGCCTGAAGACCTGGCATGCGCCCGGCGGAGCCCGAGGGGCGAAAGTAGAGGCGTTGAAGACGCCGAGCTGGAATAGGGCTCCGAGAACCACGGCGATGATGAGAATAGCCCATCCGTAGGTCATCAGGTACTCCATCGCGGACTGTGATTTCTTGTTGCGTATCGAGCACACCACAGATCTTGCACCAGCGCATTGCTAACGCTAAACTAGCAACAAAGGCATAAAAGCTCTACGCCTACCAGATCTGCTCTATGCTGTCCAGTCTGAGCCTCTCCACGTTCTCCAGCTTGGTCTTTAGTCCGAACTTCGCCTTCACACCGGTCACCACGCTCATGACGCGTATCTGGTCCCTGAGCTCCGGTATGAGCCTTGCGCCGAAGATCACGTTCGCGTCTGGCGCGAGCCCTTCAGTGACGCCCGCTCCTATCCTCGTCGCCTCCTCTATGGTGAGGTCTGCTCCTCCGGATACATGCACCAGTGCGCCCTTTGCTCCTTCGTAGTCGACGCTGAGCAGCGGATGCGTCCTTGTGGATCGTATGACCTGCTCTGCGCGGTCCGTACCGGTTCCGGTGCCTATGCTTATCACCGCTGTTCCGGTCCCCTTGACCACGGTCCTGAGGTCGGCGAAGTCCAGGTTGATCAGGCTTGGCAGCATTATCGTGTCTGCTATGCCCTTGACTGCGTTGCCTGTTATGTTGTCCGATAGCTCAAACGCCTTCTCCATCGGTAGGTTCGGCACGTAGTCGAGGAGTTTCTGGTTCTCTACCACTATCACCGCATCGGCTTCTTTGCTTAGCTGCTGCACTCCCCACTCCGCCTTGACCTTCCTGCTCCTCTCAAGGTCGAACGGGAACGTGACCGTCGCTATTACAGTGGCTCCCATCTCCCTTGCCACTCTGGCCACAGTGGGCGAGGCTCCTGTCCCTGTTCCTCCTCCCATTCCGGCCGCGATAAAGACAAGGTTGTAGCCCTCGAGCACCTTTTCCAGGTCGCCCTTGCTGACGTCAGCACATTTTGCCGCAACTTCCGGGAATCCTCCAGCCCCGAGGCCGTTGGTTATCTCCCTGCCTATCAGCACCCTCTTGTGCGCCTTAACCACGTTGAGGTGCGCAAGGTCGGTGTTTATGGCTATCGTGTGCGCGCTCTTTATGCCGTTGCTGAAGAGCCTGTTCACAAGGTTGCTTCCCTGTCCTCCAACTCCCACCACCGCAACGCGCGGCGTGAATGAATCATAGTCGAATTCGTCTGCCATCCCATTCACCTATATCGCGTCAAGGCCCGCGTAGTTTGTTTCCTTCTTCTCCGCGAACTTGCCGAGTATGCTCTCTCCCTTGACACCTGTGACGATTGCTACGATCTCGAGCTGGCCCTCATAGCCCGGCACGATCCTGGCGCCCCACTTGACAGTTGCCTTGGGGTCCATGCGCTCGGTGATTATCTCACCCGCCTTTATTGCGTCGCCCAGGGTAAGGTCGCTGGCTCCAGAGATGTGTATCAACGCTCCCTTCGCGTTCTCGAAGTCCACGTCAAGCAGCTTGTTCTTGAGCACAGACTCGCTCGCGCTCGTGACCTTGTCCGTTCCCTTGCCCGTGCCGACCGATATGAAGCCCACGTCTCCGCTTCCCATTATCGCGCGCACGTCAGCAAAGTCTATGTTGATCAGGCTCGGCTGCGTGATTGTCCACACAAGCCCTCCGATCGCCTTTGCAAGCACGTCGTCTGCCACAGCGAATGCCTCGTTCATGGGCAGGTTTGGCACAAGTCTGACCAATCTGTTGTTGTCGACTATGACCACGCTGTCGCAGTACTTCCTAAGATTCTGTATGCCCTCCTCGGCCTTGACCTTCCTGACTCGCTCAAGGTCGAACGGGTATGTTACCATCGCCACAACTATGGCTCCGGTCTCCTTCGCTATCTGCGCTATCACAGGAGCGGCTCCGGTTCCCGTGCCTCCTCCCATTCCCGCGCACAGGAATACGAGCTGCGAGCCGGAAAGCACCTCTTCGAGCACCTGCCTGTCAACTTCCGCGGCCTTGATGCCCACGCTCGGGTCTCCGCCCGCTCCCAATCCTTTCGTTATGGTTTTACCTATAAGCACTTTCTTTATACGGTCATCCACTATCTTGAAGTGAGTGACATCGGTGTTTACCGCAACCAACTCTGTTCCCTTGACTCCAACCTTCAGGAGTCGGTTGACAGTGTTGTTTCCTGCTCCGCCTACTCCGATCGTGACTATCTTTATCTGTGGAGTAGCACCCGAACCGCTGGTACCCAAGAATTCTGTTCCAAAGTCGCCCATCTGATCGCCAATTATCATCTTGCAATTAAGTTTAAATATCTTCTGTAGCCGTCGAGTTTATAAAGATGCTGAAACTTGCGGTATATATGCTGTTATCTGGTATATGGCACATATATCTGAGTATATGATTTGGTAGCTGAATCTTGCCAAAAATCAGCGGTTTTTAGGCCCTTGCGACCCGTCTTACCGTTTCATCAAATGTTTCAGTTGTGGCCACGTTCGTTATGTATGCGCCTCCAACCGCACGCACATAAAGGGAGTTGTGCATCTTGCTGAATAGTACCGCGTTTCGGCGCGAACCCCGTCTTATCTCATCTTTGGTCTCCCACGGACTGTCATTTACTGGTATCACGCACTTGCTCGGGTTCTTCTTCATCACCTCTAGCGTGTCCTCTGCCTTCTTATCTGAGTCGCAGTGTCTGGCTTCGACGACCAGTCCGTTCTCCGCCAATAGGTTCTGTATGCGCTGCGAATGGCCGTTTGAGGTGCGCATTACTATCTCTACTCCGTCCTCTTTATGTCTCTTCAGTGTTTCAATCAGCTCCTTGTCCAGCATCTGGCTCGAGAGCTCAGAGTTCTCCACGTGCTTCTTTCCAGCACCCGTTATGTCGCCGAACATGAAGAGTATGTTGGCCGCTACCCTGGCCATCCTCTCGTGCCTTCTCAGGACAGGCTGCAACCGTGCCTCTATCTTCGGCATAACCGTGTTGCCTACTGTTCCGTCGAAGTCAACGAGCTCAATCACGTGCTTCATGCCCTGTCTGGCTCTTTCCATGAAGTGGGTTCGGAAACAGCTTTTTAAATCAGTTGGCAGGGGCTACGGCTATCGTCTATTTTCCTCAAAGGCGCTATGCTGCAGTGTCTGCAAGCTTGGTCTTGCGCTGCTGCTTGAACATCTCGAGTATCTCCTTCGTCGTGGTCGCTTCATCCGGGCTCTTGTCCTCGCGCACGCCGTTGCTGACTATCCTCGGGAAACGGAGTGCATAGCCTACATCCTCGTCGCCCTCCCTGTGCCTGCCCGCCGTGTGCATCGGCGACTTGGTTATCTCGTCAGCCCTGACGGTAACCACGTATCTTGGCTCTATCCAGTAGTCGGGCTCGACGAGCGAGCTCACCCTGGTCGGTTTCTTCGCAGTCCTTATCTTCTCGAA
>JAKANZ010000002.1 GCA_021823435.1 Microcaldota archaeon | reverse complement strand
CTTCCCCAGCGGCGAGGTTCTTGTTCTTCTTATCGAAAAGCCCGTACTCGTTGAGCTTGAGTTTCTTCTTTATCGCTATCTCCCTGAGCTTGACATTGTGGTCCTTGTTGCCCGTGAAATACTGCAGCGCAGCCCCGAAGCTGGTCTTCTCTACGAGCCTGAAATCGCAGTTAAGCCCTATCTTAAGCCTGACCGATGTTTTCGTTGGGCCTTTCGCGATAACGCTCTCAACCTCCTGCATTGAGGTGATAAAATCCATAACCTTCTGGCCCTTGCTTGAGATCAGAAGTATGTCGAGGTCGCCGACAGTTTCCTTCATCCTTCTGGTGGATCCGCCAATTATCGCCTTCTCTACAAGCCCAGATTTCAGCAGCTTGTCTCTTACTGCTTCTGCTTCCGGAAGCGCGGAACCAAGCAGCATCCTTCCTCCGCCACTCTCAAGGAACTCCATGCCTTTCTGCATCTGTGCCTCGCTCTGCTCTCCAAATCCCTCCAGGTCTTTTATCTTGTGCCGCGCGAGCGCCTTCTTGAGATCATCGACATTCTTCACCCCCAGTTCCTTGTAGAGCTTGAAAGCCTTTTTTGCTCCCATTCCCTGGATTTTCGTAAGGTTCGCTATGTCGAGCGGGTACTTCTTCTTCAGCTTCTCATACTTGCCTATCCTGCCTGTCTTTATGTACTCCTCTATGTGACCCGCCATGGATTTGCCTATGCCGGGCAGCTCCATCAGCGCATCTACGCCGCCCTTCTTGTAAATCTCCTCAGCGTCCTCCTGGAGGCCGCTTATAGTTACCGCGGCTTTCCTGTAGGCGAGCACCTCAAACCTGCTGTACTTCTCTCCCTCGAGCTCGAGCATGTCTGCTATTTCCTCAAGCATTTCGGCAAGCTTCGAGTTAATCATGTATCAATTTGCGCAACGAGACTTTAAAAGATTTAACAACTCAACAACCTTCTTCAGTTTTGGGGATGGGATAAGCGAACAAACGAGAATCAGAGGCCAAGATCACGCATCTTCCCTAGGCGCCTTGCCACAAGCAGATCTTAGGGTTCTCAGGCCCGTTGCTGCAGCACAAGGAGTCCGGGTTTCTGTAAATCAGGCGGTGATAGAAGACGCCGCGCCCGCCATAATAGAAGCAGCAGAGCTACATGGAGCCCGGCTAAGGGCTGTTGGCGGCCTGGCGTTCAAGAGACTGTGCCCGAGCTGCCGCGATCCGCGTTTCTACAGAGAGAACAAGGACATAGACCTCATAGGAAGACGCGAAGAAACCAAAAATATTCAGAAAGCAATGGAGTCGCTGGGTTACAAGCCGCGCGAAATGTTCAACAAACTCAATATGGGCCAAAGGCTCATCTACTATAACACTGCAGACAAGTTCAGGATAGACATTTTCCTAAACGAGTTTGCAATGTGCCACAAATTCGACTTCAGGCCAAGCATACTCGCAGACACGTACACGCTTCCCATAACCCAACTCATGATGACGAAGCTGCAGGTAGTGCAGAAGACGGAGAAGGAATACAAGGACCTGATGCTGGGCTTCCACGACTTCGATGTGGAGAAAGGAGGTTTGGGCTGCATACGTGGCGATGAAATCGCCGCGCTGTGCTCAAAGGACTGGGGGCTGTATACTACGTTCGCCAAGAGTATCAATGAGATGATAGATCACGCTCGCGCGACGGGTTCTGACAGCGAGAACGTAATCGTGCCGAGAGCCCAGAAGCTCGTGTCAATGATGAATGAATACCCGAAGAGCACGGGTTGGAAGCTCAGGGCAAAACTTGGCGAGAGGGCAAGGTGGTACGAACTCCCGGAAAACGACAGTGATGAACTGCTCTCTTCCTAGCAAGAAAGTATTTTTATCTTTGCCATCGAGTATAATGCGTGGTAAAATGTACGGTGGCGACCCGGTAGAACCAACACAAGGCACAATCCCTCAAGAGTTCGAGTACTTCAAACCGAAGATAGCTGTGGTCGGAGTGGGAGGCGGCGGAAACAATACGGTTCAGAGACTCAGCCTCATGGACATAAAAGGCGCGGGCCTTTTCGCCTTCAATACCGACGCAAAGCACCTCGGCATGCTGAATCCAAGCATAACAAAACTGATTCTGGGGAAGGAACTGACCCACGGGCTCGGCGCCGGAGGGTTTCCTGATATAGGAGAGAAATCGGCAGAGTTATCGAGGAACGAGATAGAGTTTCTGCTCAAGGATACAAACCTTGTTTTCATAACAGCGGGAATGGGTGGAGGCACGGGCACTGGGGCCATGCCTGTTGTCGCAAGGGTCGCCAAGGAGGCCGGGGCTATAGTTATAGGCATAGTCACCTTGCCGTTCTCCCTCGAGAGGGTGAGGCTGGAAACCGCGAGGAAGGGAATAGAGAAGCTAAGGCAGAACCTTGACACAGTCGTTGTAATAGACAACCAGAAACTTGTAACTTTGTATCCCAACCTGCCCATAGAAAAGACCTTCATGACTGCCGATGAGATAACTGCAAAAGCTGTTCGCGGAATAACAGAAACGATAACCCAGCCGAGCCTGATTAACCTAGACTTTGCTGACGTACGCACAATAATGGCCGCGGGAGGTCTGGCGATGATAAGCGTCGGCATGGGCCAAGGGTCCAACAAGGTCGATGACGCGGTAAAATCGACGCTCAAGAACAAGCTGCTGGATGTTGACTATTCTAAGGCGAGTGGGGTGCTGCTCCACATAATCGGCGGCCCCGACCTCACGCTTGGCGAAGCCAACGAGATAGCGACCAAGCTTACGGATAGCGTAGCCACAAACGCCAACGTGACCTGGGGTGCAAGGCTCGACCCCGACTACATGGGCAAGGCTGAGATAATAGGCATATTCACAGGAGTTAGTGGCACGTCCGTGCTCGGCAGGGAGCCCAAGGAGGAAAGCGGCTTAGGATTGGGAATGCTATAGTACTTAGTAATCACGGTGCAGTATACCCTGAACTCCACTGGTTCGTGTACGTCACCGCGCTCGGGACTCCGTTGTTGTTGTTTCCGCTGTAGTCGTTCGCGTTCCCGTTGAGAGGCCACCAGCCCACGAGATTCTGTAGTCTGACCGGAGCACCACCGATGCCCTCGTCATAGAGCGCGGTTATCTCTGCCTGCGAGAGCGAGGTGTTGTAGATCTGAATATTGGCTAGGGAACCGTTGAAAAATTCTCCATTACTTGCGCCTACTCCGATTCTTGTCGGTCCTCCCTCAGTCAAGGACCCGGTAGCGGTAACAGAGCACACTTCGATGCCGTTGACGTATCCAACAAGATCAATTCCGTTATAAACTAGGGACAAAGAACTCCACGTTCTTAGTGGAAGCGCACTGTTACCAGCACAATTGTTGCCTGCAGTACTGCCGATGTACACGTTAAGAGCACCTGGGGAGTTGCAACCACTGGCACCAGTTCTCACTATAAAAGAAAATCCTAGGCTGTTGTACGCAGCTACTGCGTCTTGACAGGGCCCCGGCCCGGATGTAATTAAGGATTTTTGATTTGCCCATACGGTTACTGTTATTTCTGCTTGTCCAGCCGGATCTACAGCAGTATTCACGTATCCGCTTTGTCCGTTGAAGACACCCACATATTGCGGCAGCTCCCCACTGCATACGCCCTCGAGGTTGATGAACTGAGTGCTGCCCGGGCCGTTAGACCTGAAGACCTGGCAGGCTCCTGGCGGAGCCCGCGGCGCGAACGTTCCTGCGTTGAAGACGCCCAGCTGAAACAAGGCTCCTAATACAACCGCTATGATGAGTATCGCCCACCCGTAAGTCATGAGGTACTCCATTGCGGACTGTGCCTTTGCCGTCCTTCTTCGCATGTGTCTCAACAGCGCATACGAAAAATAAAAGCCTTAGCTTCAGTAGGCCTCGACCATCGTGCCTCCGCTCTCTTCTTTGTTTCGCGACAGCACATATATCTTCGCGTTGACCGCCTGCTTGAGCATCTCATCGTGCGTTATTATGAAGACCTGCTCCACAAGCCGGGGCAGAACCTCATTTATTGCCCTCACGAACTTCTCCAGGCCCTGCTGGTCTATGTTGTGAGTCGGCTCGTCCAGTATTATCCATCTGAGATTCGGAACCAGGACAAGCGCAAAGGCCACACGCATGGCTAGACACGCCACGCTCTTCTCACCTCCGCTCGCAATGGCATCTACATCTGACCAACCGTTGTTCTCCTCCAGTGAAGTTTTCACCTTCAATACGTAGTCGTCAGCAGTGGGTTCGAGCAATAGGCCGCGGTAATCTCCATATGGATAAAGGTCAGGCCAGATCTCTTGCATAATATTATTTATCGAGCCGATCAGCCTGGTGCGCAGCACCGTTTGCGTCTCTGCCAACGCATCCTTGAACTTCACAAGACTTTCAACGGCATTTTTCTTGCTTTTCACGTCCTCGTGCATCTTGTCTATTGTTTCTATTTCCTTCTTCTTTTCCTCAGCTTGTGCCTTTTTCTCTTTCTCCTCTTTCTCACTCATTCCGAGTTTCGTATCAAGCTCCTTTACCCTGACATTTATCTGCGTGAACTCTTTCTGCATCTTGTCCAGGCTTCCCTCATCGATCTTTATCTTGCCGAGCTCTTGCTCTTTCTCCTCAAGCATCTTGGCAGACTTGCCTTTGTCGGCTACGTAGCCCTCGAGCCTTTCTACGGTCTCTTTTTCCATTTCAAGCTTTGTCAGCGCCTCTTTCGCCTTTGAGACGGCATCAGCTGCCTCCTCTCTCTTCCCCTTTAGTTTGAGGTTCTCGTTCTTCTGTTCCTTAATCTGTCCCTCAAGTTTGGTTATCAAGGCGGTCTTTTCATCCACTATCCTTTTCCTTATTTCCCCCGATAGCTCCCTCTCGCATATAGGGCACTTGCTGAAGTGCTTCTCCAGCTCTGCGAGCCATTTCTGTTGCTCGCCTTTTTCGGCAGTGAGCCGCGCCATCTCCTCGAAGGTCTTCTTCTCCGCCTCCTCTGCTTTCTTCTCCTCAGCAACAAGAGAATCAAGGCCCTTCCTCTTCTCTGACGCCGTTTTCTCCAGAGACGTCTTGTCAGCAATGCCTCTCTTCTTTATCTTTTCGATCTCTTTTTCTATGACCTCTATCTTGCTTTTCAGCCTACCGATTTCGTTTGCAAGCGATATCCTTCTGTTGTACATCTCCTTTGTCTTTTCCAGCTCTTCGTTCAGGCTCGCTTTCTTCTTCTCTTGAAGCTCAAGCTCTCTCGACAACCCCTCTTTTTCCTTGGCTATCTTCTCCACTTCATCGAGCAGCGCCTTGTGCTGTTCCCTGAGCTTCTTCACATCAAAGTTGGCTATCGCCTTCTCGCTCTCCGATACAATATCCTTTATCCTATTTACCAGCGATGTGGCGTTCTCCTGTGCAGTAGCGAACTTGTCAAGGCCGAGCAACTCATCTATCTGTTTCTTGCGCTCTGCGGGCCGAAGCTCCAAGAAATAGGTCAGCCTATTCTGCTCAGAGTATATCGCTCTTGAGAACAGATCGTAATCGACCTTGAGTATGCGCTCTACCTCCTCGTTGACCCGCTGCGACTGCGACTGCAGGTACGCACCATCCTTGGTTATGCTGGCCTTGGTAGAACCGTTGAGTTCCAGATCGCGCTCGATACGGTATGCAGCGCCGTCCATTCCGAAATCCACGCTTACACGTGCGTGATCCTGCTGCTCTGGCCTGTTCATTATTATCTCGTTTACAGCCACACGTCTGTGCTGTATCGCGGGATAGGTGCCAAACAGCGCAAACGAGATAGCATCCATTATGCTGCTCTTGCCCGCACCCATCTGGCCGAGTAGTATGTTGGTGCCCTTGGAGAATTTGAGTCTGGTGTCCTTGTGCGTCTTCCAGTTCTTTAGCTCGATAGAATCAATCATCAGACCCCCAGCGTTTACACTAAGTTTCAAAACTATATAACTCTTTCAGAGAGCTGTTATACAAGGCTCTCTTCCACAATCTCGACTTCCTTTACGCCAGATATCTTTCTTAGCTGTTCCTCTATCTCCGAGCTACCCGTGGAGTCGTCATGCATGAAAAGTACCTTTATCGTCTTTATGCCGAAGGCGACATCTTCAAGCTGCGAACCTTTTGGTTTCAGTTTGTCAACTATCTCTTTCCTGACCGTCTCTTCCTTGCCTTCCTGCGCGTAGACTCGGAAAAGGACCGCTACGTTGCCCATCAGGGTCCCTCAAAGTTGCATTCCTTGCACTTGTACTTGTTGTACGTTTCGCGGCACTGCTTGCAGCGTATTATGTCGCTTTTGCCGCAATTAGGGCATTTGAATTCTGTGTACGCGGAGGTAAGCCTGCCGCACGAAACACATACTTTGCCTGCTAGTGGTCCTATTTTATCACTTCAAAGAAGCGTAGAATCTTATTAATAAAGCAAGGTATATAAAAGCACCGAGGGCACGTGGTGTAACTTGGATAGCACGGCAGCTTGCGGAGCTGTTGGTTGCGGGTTCAAATCCCGCCGTGCCCGCCTGGGAAACCTTGCGAAGCAGGTTCCTCCATGGTCTGTTAACATAAATAAATACCTTCTTCGGAAACACTTTTGCGTTAAACCGTTGATTTGATGAGAGGCGTTGTCTGCAAAGGCATCTCGAAGACCTACGACAGGAAGACGTATGCCCTGAGGAACATGAGTTTCAGCTTTCCCGACAGGGGCATAGTGGCTATGATAGGCCGCAACGGGGCAGGAAAGACGACTCTTATGAGGATAATGGCCACGGAGCTTATGCCCAGCAAAGGAAGCGCCACGATTAACGGCATCGACGTGGTCAAAGAGCCCGGCAGGGTAAGGGAACTGATAGCAATAGTGCCCCAGGAGGCAAGGGTAATGCCGTGGCTTACGCCGCGCCAAACCGTGTTGTCGTATCTGCTCTATAGGGGGTTCGGCTATCACGAGGCGCTGACGCGCGCCAGGCGGTCTTTGGGGAAGCTTGGCATCGGCAAGTTTGAGAATGTACTGGGCCACAAGCTTTCCGGTGGCACGAAGCGTAAGGTACTTGTCGCCACTGTTCTCGCCTCCGAGGCAAAGATCATTTTCCTTGACGAACCCACCACGGGCCTTGATCCCATATCACGTGCTGAAGTGTGGAGGCTACTTCAGAGGCTGAAGAGCAATTATCTCATATTCCTCACCACGCACTATTTGGAGGAAGCAGAGCTGCTCGCCGACAGCATAGGGATCATAGACCGGGGCAAACTGCTGGCGATGGGTTCCATAGACGAACTCAGGAAGAAGGCGGGGCAGCAGTACAGCATACGCGTGACCCAAGAGGTAAAGCCCAGGTCGTTGAGAGGCTACAAGACAACTAAGTTTGAGGGAGGCCACCAGCTGATGACCAGCGAGAAGAAAGCATTTGAGCTCTCTGACAAACTGATACGCGAAAAGGCAAGGTTCACGATAAACCCGGTCTCGCTCGAGGACATATTCTACCGCTTCGCAAAGAAATCAATAGAGAGCGAGGAGACGTCCGGAGGTGGGGACGAATGGTGATGAAGAGAAGCGTAGGCAGCCAGCTGCTTGCGTCTGTTTTGGTTAATTCGATTTACGCTATGAAGAACTATCCGGTGATGTTCATAAACACGCTTCTGGCCCCATTTTCCATCCTGATAGTGATAATCTTGGTAAGTCATGGCGGCTTGCTGCAGGTGGGCATAGAAGGCGCGCTCATTATGACCACTATAACCGCGGGCATAGGCCTGCAGGCCGACCTCTCCCACCTGAAAAACGATATGAAGCTTCAGGACATGGTGGTCAGCTCGCCTACGACATCGCTCACGTACGTCGCTGGCATGGGCCTGTCCGAGCTTGTGTTCTCAGCACCCGTCATGGCCGTGCTTGCTGTCCTTGCAGCCATATTCATCCATCCCACGCTGGTCCAATCGCTCATAATTGTCGCTGTAATGGGCATATCGTTCATATTCTCCATTGTATTAGGCTTCGTGTTGTCAACGTTCACCTCTGACGTGCTGCAAAGCTGGGGGTTCACAGGCATACTGTCTGTCGTGCTGACGACCCTTCCTCCGGTCTACTACCCAATAAGCTACATACCACAGCCGTTCCAGATCCTCGCTTACATCTCACCCACCACCTACGCGGCCGAGATAGTGCAGAGCGCCATAGGCTTCATCAGCATATCGACGTTCAACCTCGCCGTGGATTGGGTCGTGCTTGTTGGCGTGTGCATCGCGCTGGTGGTTATCGCGTACAAGAAGGCGCTGTGGCGCGAGCCCTAGTGGTCTTGCCGCCGCCAATGTCCTCCGTGCACGTCTTTAGCATGCAGTTTGCGGAGCCGTTGGTTGCAGGTTCAGATCCCGTTGTATTAGAGGTGCAAAGACCTATCCGGCTTCGCCAAATGAATGACCTGCACGACAACGCACTTGCTCGCTTCGGGCTTCTTGGGAATCCTTCGCTTGCCGTCGAAAGAGAGATAAAGATGGAGTGCGAGAAGTAGCTTGCCTTTGCAGGATGCCGTGTGGGTGAGCAGGCTGCCAACAGCCTGCGGGCCTGAATGCGCTTCACGTCGTGCTCATCCGGGAGTAAAATGCGAAGAAAACAAAAACCCAAGCTTATAATCAGAGGTCTTCGGAGAAGTGACCTGAAGGACCTAATGTCCAACTACCTTATGGTTCAGAAGGAGATTAAGACAAATCCCTACATCGGAATACCGCGCTCTGCAGGAAGGCCCAGTCTCAAAAAAGAAAGGAAGTGGCTAAACGAGCTGATCAATGAGATTAAAAAAGGCGACGCCGCCGTCTGCGTGGCAGAAGTAAACGGCCACGTTGTGGGCATGTGCGACATAACCCTGGCAGGAAAGAGCCCCGAGGCAAAGCACGTAGGCTCGCTTGGCATACTTGTGAGAAAGGGTTACAGATCCATGGGAGTCGGGACGCAGCTGATAGAAGGTTCGCTCAAGAAGGCAAGGAAGAGGTTCAAAGTAGTAAAACTGGATGTTTTCGGGTTCAACAAAAGAGCACAGAAACTTTACAAGAGATTCGGATTCAAGGTGTACGGCGTGCTTCCCGGAGCATTTCTCAGAGGCAAGAAACTCAAGATAGACAACATAATGATGTATCTCAAGTTTGATTAGGTACCACGCATGTGGCACCTGCTTTCAGCCAAGGAGTTTTTTGATCAGGTTCACCGTTTCCTTAGCTGTTTTCGAAGCGTACACTTTTTTGCCCATCTTCCTGAAGAAGGCTTCGTTTTCTTCACTGTTTTCCATCAGGATGACTGGTTTTCCTAGCTGTATCGCGAAGGCCACTTCCGTGGAAGTGCCTGCGCTCATGCCCACAGCAACGAGTACCTCGCTTGATAGCGCGTTTATGAAATTCCTGCCACTGCCCATCTTGGTAACTATTGGTATGTCGATCTCCTTCGACCAAAGCGAGGAGTCATCTGTAGGGAGAATCCCTATTGTGGTGCCCCTTTCCTCGTGCGCTCCCCTGTTGGCGGCATCCATCACTCCACTGGCCATTCCGCCGCTCAGGAGCAGCCAGCCTTCTTTCGCTATAAGCCTTCCGAGCTCACGTGCTTGTTTGGTAGCACTTTCAGATGCGTCGCTTGGGCCCATGACTCCAATTATGAGCTTCCGCATGAGCAGACATAAGCATCTCATACATTTATAATTTTGCTAGGCCTCTCAAATCCTCTAAAGCTCGTATCCGACTTCTGGAGAGCGCGCACAGCATCTATCCTATCTTTCTCACACGGCCAGGCAGCACCAGGAACAAGTGCAATCGCTTAGGCTCGTTTATATGCCTGCGTATGTACTCCAGGTTTTCGAGCTTGTCTTCGTACGCGCTTAATTGCCTGTAGCGCCTCATGAAGTGTCTGACCTGCATCAGTTTCCATTCCTCGTCGTGCATCTTCATCTCTTGCTTGTTTCTGAGCAGCAGTCCATCGACTTTTATCTCTTGCTCTGCAAGCAGCGCTTCCGTCAGCGCCCTCAGTGATTCGCCTCTCGCTGACATTATGATCGTTTTCGCCCCGTCTATCTTTTTCACCCTTTCAATCATCTCCCTGTGCGGTCGTATGAGATGATGGTACTTCGTGTATGCCAGGGCGTGAAGCTTGAACCTAACGCGCCTGTCCAGAGATTTCAGCTCCCGTTTGGCAAGCAGCCTCCCGAACATGTCCCTTTCCGCATGCCTGAGCGATTCGTCTCCGAAGAAGAGCGTGTTGTCAAAGTCTACCAGCACGAGGTTTTCCTTTCTATCCATCTATACCAACAAACTTCTCGTCTGTCCATCCTTCTTCATTCAAGCCTAAATACCTGTCTGCCTTTCTATCGGGCTTTGAGTCCACCATGACCATCGTTTGCGTGGGTATGGGAACGCTCGGCGCGTTTCCAGAGACGCCATTTATCGACACCACGTATTGTGGCGCTCCACAGGCATGAGTCAGATACAGCCTGTGTGTTCCGTCTCTTACCACCTGCACCGACATCACCGCGCGGTTCGCCATTATTCTATTCCAGGCGTCTACGATATTTTCCATGTTTATTCGCCTGTCGCCGTTGTAGGTGCCGACGGAGAGTTCGGGAGCGGACCTGGCTCTCGCTGACAATTCATTGAGCGAGATCGAGACACTGCCCTTCGGTATCGTCTCAATCAACGGAGGAACATAGAATGCGACATAGCTCTCGTGTCCGTCTTTGTAACTTATTATGTACGCCGCGGAGTTATGCACTCCGGAGAAGCTGAAGCGTTCGAACAAAGCTGAGAGCTGGTCGAGGCTGAGCAGTTTGGGCACGTAAATAAAGGTCTGATAGTTCAGCAGAGAATCATGCGAGATGTAGCCCGAAGAGATCATGGAAGAGGCGTATACCAGCTCCCCCTTTTTGTTTGGCACGCTTCTGACAAGCGATTCCAGATCGGCGTTCGGCATCTTTTTTATCTCCAGAGATATATCACCAATCTCTTTCCCTTTCTGCATTCTGTTTATGTCAATCGTCGACACTACCGCGCTCGCATCCCGCAGAGTCTCTCTTATCGCGCGAGCTTCAGAGGCGAAGTGCACCCTGTCAATCAGTTCACGCGGTTCGATATGCAGCCTGAACCTCTGATCGCTTCCCATAAGAAGTGAGCTATCAATTCAGGCGCTTTTAAATGCAGCAGGACAAGATCTTTCTTGATATAAAAATTCCTGCCAGAACGGTATTTAAATCAGCCGATGCCTCTTAGCGCTTTTATTATCTCATACGGCTTCTGCAATAGCCGAAGTGCGTCGTCAAGAGCCAAAGCGGTTCGTCGAGGCGTATCCCCACTGCCGCCTTTTTAAAAGCCTGCCAGTAGCAAGTGCAGAAGATGATCCGATGGCTGCGGTAAGAGGCAAACTGGAAAACAGCTACCTGATGCACAAAATCCCGACCGAACTACTGAGCGTCGTCAGGAAGTCTTATCCCAGGCTGAGCAATAAAGAAGTAGACGCCTACATAGTCAACTATTCAGACTAACTGTCTAGCGGGGCCTGAACACGTAGACTGCAAACGAGGAGTCGGTGAGGTTCGCCTCAGAGAGAAGATAGTTACCTGCCGAGGCCTGCGGGCACACTACCAGCGAAACCGTGCTCTTCACAAATGAGGTCGCGTTCTCTCTCACCGCGGTTGAGTCCTGCTGCTCTGTCACATTGCAATCGAAGCTTGCACCGGGCGGGTATGAAACCACGGGAGAAGTCAGAAGATACGGGCCAAAGCTGTGCGTGTTTCCCGTTACGATCGCAACGACGAACGAATTCTGCGCCCCAACGGAGAAGAACATACGTGTCACATTCGTTCCCGCCGCAAGCGTGTAGTTGCTTGCGTTGAGCCCGATTCCTGCGAGGGCCGCATAGTATGAATCGAACAGTCCCTTTATGTTGCCGTTGTAGAGCGTGCACGTGCCGTTGGAATTTATGCCTATTGACGAGTAGTTGGGCACAAACACATCCGGTTTCCAAGACACGCCGACAGTGCTGGTGCTGGAGCCGCCGCATACGTAAAGACTGTAGGCGCCCTTCAGGAATATTGATCCTTGGCCAGATCCGGCTGAAGTGGCAGATTGCGTGCCGTAGACTATTGTGCTCGTCGTGCCCACTGTTGTGCTGGTGCTGCTGGAACTCGCCTGCGTAGTTGTCACCGCGCCAGCCGATGTCGTTATGTTCTGTGCGGGAGCTATCGTAGAGGTGGACGTGGCAGCGTGGCCGCGGGCTCCATTCCCACTTCCTAAACCAGAGAGGCTGAACAATAGCGCCGCGAGCACAGCCAGAACAACCACGAGCGCAACCCACCACGCGGCGCCTGGAGGCGACAGCCAAGCCGCCTCGGGCCTGTTGTGCCTGGTCACCTCGTACGCGAAGTAGAGCACAAGGCCCACCGGGATTACCACGTACTGCCTCGCTATGGCTCCGATTATCATTATTGCGAGTAAGAGCAGAAGCACCAGATAGTCGATGAGGCTTCGTTTCAAGCTGTATGCTATGCCATCAAGCCGCTCCCGGACAAGCCGGGCACTAGCAAATAGATGCTAAGAAATAAAAAGAGGCGCAGCACAAGCGCCTATCCGAACATGGTGCGCTTTAAAAAAAATGAGGGGCAGAGCCCCCCAAAGAAATTACCTTCTTCCTCTCCTGTTCATCTTTGCCCTAGCGACATAGCCGGACTTGTCGATGAAATAAAGGAAGCCCTCGGCTCTCTTCACTTTCTCGCTTCCCACTCTCGCCTTTCTTCCTCGGGAGTTCGTCTTCATTGGCGTTCTCCAGGCGTAGCCATCCTTACCCAGATAGTAAAGGTAGCCGTCTTCCCTGTCTATTCTTTCACGGGTTACTCTTTCAGCCATCAATTCACCGAGTAATAAAACATCGAGCAGCCTTTTATATTTATCGTCGTAATGTCGAGAGTAAAATACACGAGTTCTGTCCGCTAGCCCTCTCTTTTTATACTTTTCATGCGTTACGCGTACGATCAAATGATAGAAATAGTGCTTCACGAGAAGGCCGAGCTTAGGGGCTACACGCTTGTCGAGGGCTTCCCCGGCGCTGGACTTGTCGGCCCGATGGCCGCAAGCTATATGATAGAGAAGCTGAGCATGAAGAACATCGGCCACATAGAGAGCGACCTCTTTCCTCCGATAGCAGCGGTGCACGACGGTCTGCCGATGCACACCGCAAGAATATATGCGGACGCGAAAAACAAGCTCGTGGTTGTACTCTCGGAGTTCACAATACCACAGCACGTCATATACCAGCTCGCCGCGGAGCTTCTCTCGTTTGTCAGGAAAGCGGGAATAAGCAGGATCGTCTCCATAGGCGGCATGCCGTCTCAAAAGCCCTCGGATGCGGCTTACATAATAGCATCGCAGCCAAGCATGACCAAAGAGGCGGCAAAACAGGGCCTGAAGCCCGTGAACGAGGGCGTTATAGCAGGCGTGAGCGCGCTGCTGATAACAGGCGCGAAGGAGTTCGACATTCCAACAATGGACCTGCTTGTTGAGGTCAACCCGCTCATAATGGATCCCAAGTACGCGGAGGTTGCGATAAGTGGGCTGAGCAAGCTTCTCGGTATAAAGATCGACACCGCCGAATTGGAGAGCGAGGCGAGGGAGGTCGAGGCGCGTGTCAGGGACATGGTTAAGAAGGCGAAGGAAACGCACGAGCACTACGGAAAGTCTTCAGATGAGGCGGGACCGCCTTCATACGCATAGCCAATCGGAGAGCTGATGGCCATCAGGATAGAGCAGGCCAAACTTCAAGACGCGGACGGCCTCATCAGACTCGAAGCTAAGTGCTTCGGCATGAAGTACGACAAGAACTTCATCTACTTCTGGAAACCCTTGATACTCGGCGCATACGTCTACAAGGCGGTGGAAGGCCGCAGGATAGTGGGGGGGATGGTAGCGTTCGCAACCAAGAACCCCCGCGCGATATACATCGACTCCGTATTTACCAGTCCAGAATTTCGTCATCATGGTGTAGCAACGAAGTTCCTCGAAAGGGTCGAGCGGGATTCGAAATGCGGTAAGATTATCCTGGACACCATGAACCAGTTCGAAGAAGCCGTTAAGCTTTACAAAAAACTAGGATTCAAGAAAATCAGGGTGCTAAAGAACTATTATGAGGACGATACCGATAGGCTGCTTATGATAAAAAAGCTCAACCCGGCACGCCCATCCAAACGTTATAAATTGTGAGCACCAATACTAGAGCGTGCAGGGGTGGCAGAGTCTGGAATGGCGTAAGCCACGGAAAATGCGCGGGACTTAAGATCCCGTGGCCTAGTGCCTTCGAGAGTTCAAATCTCTCCCCCTGCAAAAGGGGGTATGAGATGAAGGTCGTAATGTATATGGCGGTTACGCCGAATGGGATGGTGGCAAGAGAAAACGACGATACTAGCTTTGTGCTGCCCGGCGACTGGCTGCTGTTCATCAAGAAGGCAAAGAGCACGGGCAACATGATAGTCGGCCATAAGACATTCAACGTCATAGTCAATGAAGGCGAGTTAAAGCGATTTAGGGGCGTCAGGATAGTCGTCATGACTCACAACAAAACAGGAAAGCGCGGTCATAACCAGGTCTCATTCGCCAGCGGACCGCGGGAAGCGCTCTCGATCCTCAAGAAAGAGGGGTTCAGCCAGGCGCTTGTTGCCGGAGGAGGCGCAAGCAATGCTGCCTTCATGCAGAATGGTCTTGTAGACGAGATCTTCCTCGACGTTGAGCCTGCCGTATTCACCAAAGGCAAGAGACTCTTCGACGGCCCGAATTTCGAGGCAAAACTGAAGCTGCTCTGGGCGAGAAAGATATCCAAGAGCGAGGTGCAACTGCGGTACAGGGTCCTCGGAAGAAGCCGATAAAGCTTACCTGCTCTTTCTAAGGAACGCTCCTGCCTTTACGTCCCCATACAGCCAGATGAGAGTGCCGATCACGAGCAGCGTGGTTCCGCCCCACCAGTAGCTCGATACGCCAGGCGCTCCAAGCTCTCCGTAAATCCACGCCAGAAAGCCTACAGCGATGAGCGCTATGCCAAGATACACAGCACCGCTCGCGCTTTTCTGCTTGAAAGTGCCTCCGCCAGCATCGCCGTATGTCCATGCCGCGGTTCCTATAACCACAGCGGCCGCGCCTCCCCAGATGTACGTCTGTATGCCTCCTGAGTAGTCACCATAGAGCCAGGCGACCGTGCCGATAAGTATCAGCGCCGCACCTATGATGGTAAGCCTCGCGAGCCTTGACTTATAGGCATAGATCCCGTATATGGCCACGAGCGCAATAACCGCTATCAGCGCTGGCGAAGCCAGCGCAGCCGATCCTCCGGTGTAGCTGTAATAGCCGCTTGTAGCGTAGTTCTTGGTCGTGGTAGGAGATGTCGTCGTCTGCTGTTTCGTGGTACTCTGCACGGTGGTGGTATTGCTGATTGTAGTGTTTGCGGCGGTTGCCTGCACTGTAGTCGGGAGTGGCTTTGCCAGTACGGTCAGATCGAAAGCAGCGTTGCTCTGGGACGGGTCGTCGCCGGTGGCAGCGAGCGTCACTGTGTATGTGCCTGCAGGCGTCGATCCGCTCGTTGATACGGTCATTGTGCCCGTGTACGTCGGGTCCGCATACGTGTTGCTGAGGCTCACAGTTATCCCGTCGGATGATAGCTGGCCGCTGTTGACCACGCTGAGCGTTGTTCCCCACGTGCTCCCGCTCGCAAGACTGACAGTATAGCCTGCAGACGTGCCGTTGCCCTGCGTGACGTTTGCGCCGCTTAGAGAGAGAGTTATGCTTGATGTTCCGTAGCCGTAAGCCGATACGGTGTTGATCGCGAAGAAGGAAAGAGCAAGTATGACCAATGCTATTGTTACGCCTTTCATTCCGCCCCCATATAACTCGGTTATGTAATACATATTTTTATACCCATCAGAAATGCGAAGGTTTTAGTTTTTCCGCTCCCTATTTCTATCATGGGCGAAAGGAACGCGGTGGGAATTATAACGCACTACTACGGACATGTGGGTGTGGCTGTTGTCTCGCTCAGCGGCGAGTTGAAAGTAGGGGACGACATAGAGATAGAAGGCGCTGGAGAAAAACTCGCGCAGAAGGTGTCGAGCATGCAGATCAACCACAAGAACGTAGACGCGTGCAAGACCGGCGACGATGTCGGCCTGAAGGTCGACGGAAAGGTGCACGAGGGCGACACGGTATATAAGGTTTCTTAGCAACTTGTTTACCAGGCCGCTGTAGCTCAGTGGTAGAGCGTCTGCATGGTAAGCAGAAGGTCGCGAGTTCAATCCTCGCCGGCGGCTTGGTTACTGTATGTAGTTCGGATTGCCTTTTCTCATCAGCGAGTATACGTCCCGCATGCTCTCCATTCCAAAGAGCTTGTCCACAGTCTTTCCGTTTATCTTTTCCACCATCGACACAAATTCACCGCCTCCGGGAGCGTCTACAACGTCCTTCTTCACGAAACCTCCAATGACCATTGTGCTGTGGAAAGGCGTGCCCTCAAGACTCTTGTTCTTCACCTCCCTCGCTCCAAGTACGGCCTCGTGGCCCTGCCAGTCGCTGATGATCACCGCCTTAAGGGCGCGGTGCTCTCCGCGCATTTCCAGCAACTTCGCCGCGAAACCTGTCTCTTCCGCAGTCTCGATTATTTTGCTCTGCACCATCTCAGAAATATGCTCCGGCCTGACGTTCGCGGTGTCGTAGGCAAGGATGTACTGGTGGAGATAACGACCTGAGCTCTCATCCATATTGTCGTGCAGTCCCACCAGGGCGAATGCTTCAGTGACGTGTCCCTGCACCGCGACATTGCTGACCTGCGACCTGAACCTAAGTTCTCCACTCATGAAATGAGAACGCCTGCGCTGATTTGCCTTTTATACCAGTGCGTTCAGCATCAACGTCTGACGATGCATCAAGGGAATGCGACCTTATCGCCTGGCTCTATGCCGAGTTTCTTAGCCGCTCCTGCCCTGAGCTCCATCACATATGCGGCCGGCTTCCTTGGCCTGTAGGAAGCAAATATCGATGGTGAGGGTTCGGCATTCCTGGCCACATCCACCACCCTTTTTCCCGAGTCCAGCCACACTATGTCTATGCTGAACCTCATGTTGATCGTGGTTATCGTTGAGGCCATTACCCCCGGTTCTGATATTTTAAAGAGCATGCCGTCGGTCTTGCCCATGTTTTCCCTGTACATGAGCCCTATCATCTTCTTCATGAAACTGTCAGCCACTTCGACCTTCAGCTTCTTCCTTCCCACCACTACCGTCTCGGTCTTGTAGGGCTGCCTGTTTAGTATCTCATAGAAAGCTTTCGTGAGCACGATATCACCCATTCCTTCCGACCCTGAGCTCCTGCCTCGGCTCTTTCGGGAAGTTTACCTCGTCGAACAGCACGAACACGCTTGGATGCACAACGTAGAATGCGGCGATGAAGCTGGGATCTCTGAGCTCCTCTAGGGATATGTCCTCCGCTCCGGCATACTTTTTCATGTACAGTTCTCTCGCTGTCTCCATGCCTCTGCCCGCGCATTCCTCAGCCGTTCCCTCGAACTGGAGCCCCCTTGCTTTTTCTCCGCTCCCGATTACATGCGGCGTCGTTATCGCTCCAGCAACATTTGGGTCAGCTTTGAGCTCCAGCGAATGCCTTCTGGTCTTGCGCGAGATGAAGTAAAGGTTAAGCGTATCGTCGTGCACGTACCACACCGATGCAACCCACGGTTTCCCCTTGCTCACTGTGGCTATCTGCATCAGCTTTGCCTTTTCGAGGTAGTCCCGTATGAGTATCTCAATCTTGTCCAAGCGAGTCACTTCGCAACTGCAACGCTCTGCTCGTGCATGAACTGCGGAAGGTAGTATCTGCTGCCGGTGCCCTTGCCAGTGAGCCCACTGCCCTTCCATCCGCCGAACGTGTGCATGCCAACTATCGCGCCCGTGGTCGCGCTGGTTCGCCTGTTTATGTATACCACGCCTGCCTGCGCCTGTCTGGTGAACTCTGTCATCTCCTTCCTGTTCTTGCTGTATAACCCTGCCGTCAACCCGAACTCAACGTCGTTTGCCTTCTGCAGCGCTTCGTCGAATTTCTTGAATGTGCCGAGCGCTAGTATTGGTACGAAGAGTTCTTCGTGCATCAGTTTGTTGCTCTGCTCTACCTCGATAAGTGCAGGTTCCACGTATGCGCCCTGCAAGCCGGCGTTGACCGTATTTCCTCCGTAGAGAACCTTGCCCGTGCTCTTCGCCTCTTCCATGCTTGTCTTGTACTTGTCCAGCGCTTTCTGGCTTATCAGCGGGCCCATGTACGTCTCTTTCTTGAGCGGGTCGCCTATCTTGAAGCTCCTCATCTTGTCTATCAGCTTGCTCACAAATTCCTCCTTGATGCTGTCCTGCACGTAGACGCGCGAGCAGGCACTGCACTTTTGTCCGTCGAATCCGAACGCAGCACTCGCCACTCCGTCAACAGCATCGTTTATGTCTGCTTTCTTGCTCACTATCGTCGGGTTTTTGCCTCCCATCTCCACTATGAACGCCTTCGTAAGATTGAGTTCAAGCGCCCTTTTCATCATTTCTAACCCTGTAGCACGCGAGCCGGTGAACGCTATGCCGTTCACGTCAGGACTAACCACCAGCTCGTTGCCTACCTCCGAGCCAGGGCCAGTTATGTAGTTGAACGCGCCCTCCGGCACACCCGCCTCCCTGAACATCTCGTAGATTTTCAGGCCGGTCAGCATCGTCATGTTGTCGGTAGAGGAGGGCTTGAACACTACTGTATTGCCGGTTATTAGCGCGCCAGTGCTCATTCCTGTAGAGATGGATACGGGGAAGTTGAACGGAGCTATCACGCCAAAGACGCCGTATGGTCTGAGAGGCAGAGTTATCCTCTCCTCGTTTCCTGGAGCTCCCTGGAAGCCAGCAGTGACCTGCTTGCTGCTCGCCCCTATCCTTGTCTTCCTCACGAAGCCCTTGTTTCTCAGCATCTCATCGGAATAGTAGTTCAGGAAGTCTATCGCTTCGTCCACCTCTCCGACTGATTCATATCTGCTCTTTCCATTTTCCATGCTTAGTATCGCAGCAATCTCGAACTTGTGCTTCCTGAACAGTTCAACTGCGTTACGCATAATTTTCACGCGTTCCCTGTAGTCCGTACCCGACCAGTTCTCGAACGCAGCCTTCGCCGCAGATATGGCTTGCATCGCATGCTCCTGCGTGCCTTTCTGGAAGGTGCCCATCACAGCTCCATCAATCGGCGATCTCTCGACCAGCTCCTCGTTTGCAAAGATCTCCTTGCCGTTTATGAAAATGCCGTGCTTCTTGCCCAGCACCTCCCTTTTCACTCGCTCCACAGCCTCCTCGAATAGTTTGTCAAACTCGGCCTCGTTGCCTCGCTCCACGTAGCTCCTATACGTTGATTCGTTCTGAAAACTAGACATGCAATCATACTTATTGCCAGGCTAAACTATTAATGCGTTCAGGTGAGGCGAAGCGCCGGCATCAAGCCGTAAAGCCAACATTTAATAACGCAGGATTCGAACACCATACACAACAGTCATAGCGAACATTCCTCACTCACAAAAGGTGTTTTATGGAGGCGGAAAAGGGGTCAATCTACAAGAAGATAGCCCAGTCATACAGGCCCACGGTAAGCGTAGGCGTGATAGAGTACCTGTACGCAAGGAAGACGCTGGGGTTCTACACGGATAAGCTAGAAGAGGCGATTCTGGGCGAGAAGATAGTGAAGTTCGCGGCAGGCATGCGCGAATCTGCATACGACTCCGAGATAGTGATCTCGCTGGGCCTGCTGAACTGGCAGGACAAGGACATTTTCGAATCGGCCTTGAAGCTCGCGGAGCTGATGAAAAGGTATCCCGAGGAAAGCTCGCACACGCTCCGCCTGCTTTCTGAAATAACCGCCATGAACATACGCCTCAAGAACCAAACGCAGGCTGAAACCTTTGATTCCCTAGGCAAACGTGCAGCAGAAGCCATTGGAGGGCAGTGGGAGAAGGGCGAGATTGAGAAGGCGATGGAGCTCGTGGATAGAGCGCTGCCCTTCATAGAAGAAGGGACAGGTAAGAAGAAGATAGTAGACTGCCTTGAGGACCTCAACGAGATAGCGCTGATATTCAGATACTCAGGAGCTTCAAAGAGAGGCGAGAAGCACGACGAGGCAAAAGACACCAAGCCGCGCACCATGTCGCAAGACGAGATATACAGCAAGGAGGAGTATGATGCATACGAACTCGATTCCCTGGCCAAAAAGATACTAGTACACCTGTTGAGGCGCACCAGCATGGCCAAAAGCTCTGGAGTCGTAGCACAGGAGATGAATGAAAGTCCTGCCAGTGTAGATAACGCGTTGCGCGAACTGAGCAAGAGAGGTCTGGCCGAGAGCAGCCGCTTCGGCTATCTGGCGTCTTCCGACGGCAGACAGTATGCAAAGCAGCATGGCCTACTGGAACGCAGAACAGAATAACGACGCGCCAGAAGCGTGCGTACTCAACGCCGCAAATAGCGGAATAGGGGCACAGCCGCAACCGCGCGCATAGATAAGTTTTTTATTACTATACCGAGAGCATATATACGGCGACAGAAGATGCAGGAGATCGAGAGCACAGTTAGCGTTAGTAAGTTTGACATAGAGGATCTGGTTCGTGAGGCTACCTGGAAGGACATACTTGTAGAGCTGGTCAAGAAGAACGAGCTGAATCCCTGGGACATAGATCTCGTCGACATAGTCGAGAGATACATAGAGGTAGTAAAGCACATGAAGGTGCTGGACCTGCGAGTGCCGGCGAACATAATCCTCGCAGCGGCGATACTGCTGAGGATGAAGAGCGACATGCTCGAGCTGGAGGAGAAGCACGAAGACGAAGGCGGCGAGGAGCAGGTTCTCATGCCAGCATTTGTGCCAGCGGAGGGGCTCTCCATAAGGATGAGACTGCCCCCGAAGAGTCGCGTATCTCTCAACGAGCTCATCGCGGCGCTCGAGGAGGCGATGAAACTCAAGGAGTACAGGGAGGCGCAGGCAAGCTCGACTGACGCCAAGCCGGTTCAGCTCACATTCAGCCACGCAAACGTGGAAGCAGAAGTGGAGAAGGTCTTCTCTCTGATCAAGAAGAACATGGACGGGAGCAAGATGGTCACGTACTCGCTCCTGTGCGACAGCGCAGACGGCGGCAGCCCGCTTATCGAAGTCTTCATACCCCTGCTCTTCCTTGCAAACAAGAACAGGGTTCTTCTGCTTCAGGAGACGTTCTTCGGCGAGATACTGGTATCGCTCAACTAGGAGTGTGCATGGACGAGCAGCTCGATTACAAGAGGCTGATAGAAGCGGCGCTCTTCATGTCACCGAACGCGCTCAGCGTCGGGGACCTGTCCGGGATAACTGGGATAAAGTCAATGGGCCACATAGAGCAGATGCTGAACGAGCTCAGGTCCGAGTACGCATCCAGGGACACCTCGCTCGAGGTGCTGGAGATAGACAAAAAATATATGCTCACGCTCAAGGAACCGTACGCGAGCAGGGTCAGCCAGCTTGCCAGCGGTCCGGACATAACCAAGGGCGCCCTAAAGCTGCTCGCGTATGTCAGTCAGAACAAGAACTCGGTGCAGAGCTACCTGGTCAAGGTCTTTGGCGCGTCTACGTACGACCACATCAAGGAGCTGCTCGAGCATGGTTTCATAGAAAGGAGGAGGCAGGGGAGGAGCTGGAGGGTAAGCACGACAAACAAGTTCAAGGAGTACTTCAACGCGCCTAATAGGTCGGATGCGACTCCCTAACCCCTTCAATGTAGTTCAGGTACAGCGCCGCAACAAACAGGTATGAGGAGAGCCTGTTCATATAGCCCATTATCCTCTGGTCTATCGCATGTGCCTTCGAGGCTGCAACTACGCTCCTCTCCGCCCTTCTTGCAATCGCCCTGGCGAGATGCAAGTGTACAGCTGCTTCGCAACCTCCAGGTATGACAAACTTTTTGAGTTCGGGCATGCGCCTGCCCATGTCGCCTATCGCCTCCTCCAGTCCGCCCACAGCGCCGTCTCCGAGCTTCGCCTTCGCAAGTTTTACATTCTGCGCTGAGGCCACGCTCGCGCCTATTATGAAAAGATCATTCTGTATCTCCCTGAGCCTTGCTCTTACCAGATCGTCGTGCGTGTAGTAGAGCGCAACACCTATCGCGCTGTTCAGCTCGTCAATCTCTCCTATCGACGCAATCACAGGATCATTCTTGGCGAACCTTCCTTCCCCCAACAGGCCGCTGTAGCCTTTATCCCCTTTGCCAGTGTAGTAAGGCATGCCCCCACTTATTGCATTTAATATGTTGCGAACTTATTAAAAATGAGGGCTCGTGGTCCATCGGTAAGACGCCACTTTCACAGAGTGGAGAGCCGAGTTCGACTCTCGGCGGGCCCAGTCGTCATTATCGACGACAGAATAGGAGTTCGGCGCTAGAAAATTAGAATTTTTTTGGGGCATAAACACAACCGAAAAGTGCTGTTAGCTCTCTGCGAGAGTATTTAAATAGCAAGGATGCGATTAGAATATAAGTTTCAAAGAAAGCGAGCGGATGAGGAGAAACGGAGTATTTTTTCGATATTGTCCTAAGTGTGGTACTAATAATATTCAATTATCAAAAGGCAGCGTAATTGACACAGGTTCTGCGAAAAGTTCTGCTTCGAAAGCGAAAGGCGGCATACCCTTATTCTCAGCGGGGGTATCGTCTGCGACATCTTCTAATTCTTCGATTAAATCTCGCTTTCAGACACGTTACGTATGTCTTGGTTGTGGCTACGTCTTTGATAACGGGGGCGTATTTGAAGTACTTGACCGATATTTTCTACCCTCTGATATATTCGCTGGGTCTTGGGCAGCAACAGGCTATGCTAATTTCAGCCCTTTACTAAAAGGCATCAATTCGCAGGGTACAAAGATAAATAGAATGCTTGCAAAACTTAAATCTGGCAAAAGCACGGCTATACGCCTTAAAAAGCTGAAAATTAAGCTTCATGTGGAAAAAGGGAATGATAGGAAAAGAGGAGTAGTGTTCATATTGAAAAGTTTTGAGGTAATCAAATGAAAATCTATTCCGATGGAACGAGAGTATTGGATTGGGCAGAGGCAGAGATAATAATTAGAACATATGCGGATAGTTTGAAACATTCTAAAAAAGTAGACCACAATCAACTGAATGCCTTGCAACAGATACTGCTGCTTATAGGAGCAAGCGAGAAAGAGCTCAATGGAAACATAAGGCTACAAAAGGAAGCATTTCTCGTTGCCAACGAATATCTGGATTATGAAAGAAAATTAGAAGACCTGCGGTTTGTCCCATATCGTTTAGGGCCATATAGTTTCAAACTCGCCGAACTCACTAATGCATTAATTATAAGTGGCTATTTAGGTTACAGAGGTAGAAAGAATTCCAATAATCAGGCCTACTATCTCACTAGTAAAGGAAGGAATATTTTCAACAAATTAAGAAAAAGCAACTCGAAACTGGCCAAGACTATCACAATGGCCAGAAAAGAACTTGACGAATTCTCTCCTGCTGGGCTATTAAGGTATATTTATAGCAAACCCGAATACAGAAAATATACTACAAAATCAACGGTGAAGAAGTTGTACATGGATGTTACTTGGGGTCGACACGGAGCATGAGCATAAAAATAAAGTTAAAAAACATATACGAATTTGATTCCAAACTAAAAGAGCCAAAGTTAAAGATAGGCTCACGAATTCTTAAAATCGATAACAAAACAAGTTTTCGTACCCCTATAAGAGCCATTACCCAAACTGATTTGCGCGCAAAAAACAACTTTCCAGAAATACGTTCTCTATTTAGCGAGTCTCCTGTGTTCGTATATGAGCAGCCAATGAACATAGATGATATTTCGATCTTTGTGCGAAATAACACAGCCCCATCAAATATAATTAGAACGGCGAGTACATTTTTCAGAAGCGCCCAGCACGCCACGCTAAAAATGTTTATCCCATCCGTCAGAATGGTTGATTATTCTGAATTATACAAAAACAAGGAACTTTTTAAAAAATATCTTGATACGTTGATAGCAGTTCAAAACCAGCTACCTGTTGATATTCTTACTCTACCCGTCACAGTCCCGCTCGGTGCCACACCCACGGCGAATATTAATGAAATAGAAAGCGTAATTAAAAGAGAGGCGGATAACGGCAAGCAACTCAATATTGTTTTAGATATGGGATATGCAGACTCAAAAGTCTTTGAATTGCTTTTGAATAAACTCTTGTCTTATGGGAAGAGTACAATACCAATCATAAGTTTCAGACATAAGCCACCCGCAGATGCGATACACAACTATAACATTCTTAGTAAGCTAGCATCTGGAGATGTTCTATTCAACATAATAAATATAGAAAAACGAGCATATGATGATACCGTTTCTAGAATACACGACTCACAATTTAATTTCGGAGATTTGTACTCTTATAGAGTAAGAGTAAGAGGCGGAGGGCCAAGAGAGTGGGATGGAATTAAATTCTTCCGCAAAGATTTAACTGTTAAACCACTTGCAGAGATATTAGCCGAAGGAAAGATAGAGAAAATTCATAATGACTTTTATTCTGATACGCTCGTCAAAGAAATAAATTCAAAAGAAGCAATGAAAAATAAACTGCTTATATCTAAAGCCATAGATTATTCACGGATACACGAGGTTTTCCTTAGCGATGGGGAACTCAAGGCATCTGGCAAATTCTTAAAGGGCTCAACAGTAGCCGATTATCTCGATGCCAAGAAGAAATTGAAAACTCACATTCTTGGTGAAATAACTGCTTGATTATCTTAGATTTTTTCTTCGCTAATTTTCTTTTTAAGCAATATCGCTTCATTCACAGAAATCGCATCAATCACATCATAAAGCTCTTTCTTGTCCAATGCGATGTAAGTGTTCGTAGTGCTCGGATTCCTGTGCCGAGCGAAGTGTGCTGTGAGCACCACATTGCCGTTCGTGCTCCTCGCAAAGCGGGTTATAGCATAATGTCTTAGCGAATGCGTGGTTAGGCGATGCAAGCGTCTTGGCGTTCTGCTATTGCGCTCTTCGCTCACATCATAGGTCTCATCGAGCCCAGCGTCAGTTATGTACTCCCTGAAGATGTTTCGCACATAGTTAAGGTCGAGGTGGTTGCAACCATGCTTGCTGTACTTGAAGTCCTTGAAGAAGATATAGCCCTCGTGCTGCTCTATCTCTTGCGTATGCGCATGTATGAAGTCTAGCGTCTCCTTGAATAGCGGGAGAGGTATGCGCAGGCTGTCGGGCTGCCTAGCTTTCTCAGTATAAACGATAAGCTCCCTGCTCTCTGGCTTTATGTCCTTGATATTAACCCTCACCGCCTCGCCCACCCGCAAGCCCAGATTAGCCATAAACTCGAATAGCAAGCGATGCTTCTCGTTGTCTATGTGCGCTAGGAATACCCTAAGCTCCTGCTCCTCGAAACCCTTGTTTAGCGTTCCGTACTTGGCGATTCTGGGCCTCTTGAACCTGCTGAGATAATGCTGCTTGATCTCGCTCCTAAGCTCCTCAATCTCCCACTTGGCCATCAGCGGTAGTTGCTCCCGCATGTAGTCTTTGGGCTTGGTTGCGGGTTCTGGTATGCGCTGATGAACGAACGCTGGGCTTGCCAGCAGCTCTACGTGGCTTTCGTGGGCTCTCACGGGCAGAACCTCGAAATGTGTTCGGATGTCGCTGCTATGGAGGGGCAAAGACCCATCCTGCCTTGCCAAGCCAATGACCCGCCCGACAATGCGCTTGCTCGCTTCGGGCTTCTTGGGAAGCCCTCGCTCGCAGTCGAAAGTGAGATAAAGCTGGGGTGCGAGAAGTAGCTTGTCCTTGTGGGATGCGGTGCGGGCGAGCAGGCTGCCAACAGCCTGCGAGCCTCTGTGCTGCTCTCGGCGGGCCCAGTCATCTTTCTAGCTTAAATATTTTTAGGCGTACAATAGATGGGGACAATATGAAAATAGCAGTATTAGGTACCGGAACTGTTGGAAAGAATCTTGCGACAAAGCTCGTGCAACTGGGGCACGAGGTGAAGATGGGCTCCAGGACGGCTGACAACAAAAGCGCAGCAGACTGGGCAAAAGCGAACGGCTCGAAAGCTTCACAGGGCACATTTGCCGATGCGGCCGCATTCGGAGAGATTGTCTTCAACTGCACAAACGGCCAGCACACGCTTGATGCCCTGCGTTCCGCAGGCGAGAAGAACCTGAACAACAAGATACTTGTCGACGTAGCAAATCCGCTTGACTTTTCGACCGGGGAGCTAAAACTCACTGTAAGCAACACAGATTCTCTGGGCGAGCAGGTCCAGCGCGCGTTTCCCAATGTCAAGGTGGTCAAAGCGCTGAACACTGTAAATACCGACATACAGGTCAACCCATCACTGCTGGCAGATGAGCACGACATTTTCATATCAGGCAACGACGCAGAAGCCAAAGCAAAGGTGACCGCGCTGCTCAAAAGTTTCGGCTGGAAATCGATAATAGACCTCGGAGGGATAAAGTCGGCCAGAGGGCAAGAGGCCCTGCTGCTCCTGTTCGCGTCGCTCTCCAACGCGTTGCCAGGCGAGTACTTCAACTACAGGATAGTAAGGAAGAAACGATGAGCAGGGCTTGAGCGCATAAAATAGAGAAAGTATAAATAAATTGGAGTCGAACCTTTTGCATAGAGTCAATGGCTCAGAACGGAGACCAGAAAGCAAAGTACAAATTCCTCTTCGTTACGCAAGAGGCCCTCTCTGCTGATCTTGCGTGGCAACTGGCCAAGGAAGGGCACGATGTTAGGTTCTACTGCCATGATCAGCCAGAGAAGGACGTGGGGGACGGATTCTTCGAAAAAGTAGATGAATGGGAGAAACATAAGGACTGGGCCGATATTATTTTGTTCGATGATGTTGGCTTCGGCATCAAAGCAGACCAGTTGCGCAAAGAGGGCAAATTCGTATTTGGAGGCACGGCATATACCGACAACCTCGAGTTCGACAGGGAATTCGGCCAGCAAGAGCTGAAGGCCGCTGGCGTCCCGATACTGCCGGGGCAGAATTTCGAATCATTTGACGAAGCAATAAAGTTTGTCAAGGCGAATCCTGATAGATACGTGATTAAACCGAGCGGCGAGATCCAGGACGAGAAGGAGCTGCTATTCGTCGGGCAGGAGCCCGACGGCAAGGACGTTCTTCAGGTGCTCGAGCACTACAAAGAAACATGGTCGAAGAAGATGAAAAAATTCCTGTTGCAGAAATATGCCGAAGGGGTGGAGGTCGCTGTCGGAGCGTTCTTCAACGGCAAGGAGTTCGCAATGCCCGTGTGCGTGAATTTCGAGCACAAGAAGCTCTTTCCAAACGAGATCGGGCCGAGCACAGGAGAGATGGGCACCAACATGTACTGGACAAGGAGCAGCCCTATTTTCGAGGCGACGCTGCTCAAGATGAAGGAGAAAATTGCGGCAAGCGGCTACGTGGGCTATATAGACATCAACTGCATCGCGAACAGCAGAGGCATCTGGCCGCTGGAGTTCACTTCCAGGCTTGGTTATCCAACCATAAGCATACAGATGGAGGGCATAACAAGCGAATGGGGGCAGTTCATCTATGACCTCGCCCACGGAAAGGAGGAGATCCAGCTCAAATCAAAGAAAGGATTCCAGGTCGGCATCGTAATAGCGATACCCCCATTCCCATTTGAAGACCAGAAAGCGTTCAAGAAGTATTCCGAAGGCGCCGCAATACTGTTCAAGCGCCAGAACATAGACGGCATACACATAGGAGAGGTAAAGAAGGTCAAGGACGACTGGTTCATAGCCGGCCAGTCGGGGTACGCCCTTGTTGTAACCGGATCGGGGGCGGCGATGTCCGACGCCATAAAGGATTCGTACCTTCACGTAAGCAACGTGATGATACCCAACATGTTCTACCGCTCTGACATAGCGCAGAGATGGAGCAGGGACAGTGATATGCTGCTGAGCTGGGGTTACCTCTGATAGATATAGGACGTCCTATATATTTATATACCACAGCGTGCATATTGTACCGTATGGTAAGCAAACAAGGGGAAGAGAACACTATGAGATGGGAGGCGCTTGCAGATGACGCGACAGTAGACAGAGTCGCGGAGGTCCTTGTGAAAAGAGGCATTGAGGTTTTCGTAGTCAGCGACGGAGCCGAGGCAAAGAGAAAGGTGCTGGATCTCATTCCCCAGGGCTCCGAGGTTATGGAAGCGTCATCAACCACGATGAAAGAGATAGGCGTGACCACGGAGATAGAGGAGAGCGGCAGATATGACTCTGTGCGAAAGAGACTGTACGGAATCACCGATTCGGAGGAGAGGAACAACATGCGCCGCAAGTCGCTGGGTACGCCTTACGCAATCGGAAGCGTGCAGGCGATAACCGAAGGCGGTCAGTTGGTGTCCGCATCAGCCAGCGGCAGCCAGATATCTATGTACGCTTTCGATTCTCAGAACGTGATACTAGTGGTTAGCACCAATAAGATAGTGAAGGATCTCGACGAAGCCCTTGAGCGCATATACGGGTATGCTCTTCCGCTTGAGAGTAGGCGCGTGCATGAGGCTTATGGTTGGGAGAGCAGCTACGTGGGCAAGGTGCTTATTCTGGAGCGTGACAGGCCCGGAAGGACAAAAGTAATACTCGTCAAGGAAAAGCTGGGTTTCTAGTTGATGCGCACCTGCGACGAAACGATCTCATCAACCTCATTTGAGTAGTCCGACCAACTGACTCCCCGTATCCGCGCCCAGATCCTTTCTACAAAAGTGGCCATTACGTGTTCTGCATGGTAAGGAGCACGGGGGTCGTCTCCGGGCTCTTTGAATTCACCTTTGTAGTTGATATCAAAGGCGATTGCCTTCTCATCAGATCTCCTCAGTAGTTTGCAAAGCATGTATTCTGCGATTTCGTGAACCGCCACCAGCTCCACGTGTCTCCTGTCTCTCATCGCGCTTATCCGTATCTCTATGGGCTTGCCGGGTATCCAGTCTCCTATATTGTTTGGAGACCTCTGCTTTTCGTGTTGGGTCTCATTTATTCTGAATCCGAGAGCGGTCGCCAATGACATTGAATTGTGGTAGCATGAGAACTAGCGATTATTAAGCATTTCTCCAGGCTCGTTTAGCGCTGATGCGCTTCTAGCCCACGTTCAGGCCCAGTCTGCTTCTCGCCGTCGCAGACACGTTGGCCACGCCGCCCACGTTCGTGTTCACCGTAACGTTTGTTCCCGCGTTTAGTATAACGGCTCTTGCCGCAGGCACGAGCATGTACGTGGTGGCTCCAGCACCCCCTCGTGCAGTCACCGTGGGGAAGAGATCAATGAGCACGGCTGCAGAACCGGCGTTTATCTTCTGGTCTCCAGTTACAGTCACGGTCAGTTCGTTGTTGGGCGTTGTGACGTTGTAGGTGTTGTTGTTTACCACTATCGCGATGCTGCTTATACTGAATCTCACCAGGTTCACAGTTG
The DNA here is from genome assembly GCA_021823435.1 of Microcaldota archaeon. Lineage (GTDB taxonomy): Archaea > Micrarchaeota > Micrarchaeia > Micrarchaeales > CABMGC01 > JAJYVH01. Next base: position 8,206 of record JAKANZ010000002.1, on the reverse strand, counting down.
AGTTTGCTGCAACGTGTGCACTCGCCAACGTCTGCGAAGTGTTGACCAGCGCCATAAGGTCTACCGTGCCGTTTCCCTGCGCCGTCGCCCATCCTGACTGGTTGCTTGCGTTCACAGAACCCGAGCCGGTGCTAGAAACATGTACCTGCACAGAGCTGTAGGTTACAAATAGGTGCTGAGTTCCGCTCGGCACGCTGGGAGGGTCTGTCAGCTGAACCGCTACGGTTGAGCCTCCAGCAAAGCCTCCGGCCACCACAAATCCCACTATTGCGATCACGACAATAGCTCCGACTATGTAGTATATTGTATTTGATGATGCCATATCCTCTGCCCCTGCTACCTTCTCTCACAAATTATTTAAAACGATGCTCGATGACGTCTTCGGGCAAGCGGCGCCTAACCGCTTGTCACCATAACGTTTGTCGTTGCCCTCGCTCCCGCGTCTCCCTGGACCACGAGCTGCCACTTGCTTCCGACAACAGGCGTTATCTGTATGTGATTGTTGGCGTAGGCTATGGGCGCAGAGAAGGTAAGGTTCACAGAAGTCCCAGGCGCCAGCGTGTATCCCAGCGCGCTTGCGTTGCCCTCTCCCTCAACAATGCAAGCGATAGAAGCAGCGTCCTTCATCGGGCAGATCCTGCCCGCGCACGAACAGCTGCTGCTCAAAAACGGCAGAGCCAGAGTGCCGTTTGCAGTCACCAGGAAGTTCAGCACCCGGAATGACCGTGCTTCAGCCCCTACCGAGACGAGGTTATTGAGCGCCGAAGTCTCTCGCGCGTTGAGCATCGGCATGTGCGTCGTCGCGTTGATCGCTTCGTTCCCGAAGACGTGCACGTTGACTCCGTTTATCACATCGGGTACTTCCGAACCGCCTTCACTTCTGTTCATCATCAACGAATCCTCTCTGGTTCCTATACCCTTGCTCTCTCCTCCAGCGTCAGCGTTCACTCCCATGCCAACAGTTCCATTCAGGAACGCAGGTTTTGCGCCTATTTCTGCGCCCACGCTGCCGTTCGTATCGGGAGTCACAAAGACGGCAGGCAGTCCGTAGAGTATCACGTGCCTGAGGTCAACGCTCACGTTTGCGTTGTCTTTGACAGTAGCTTGTATCTTCACAGTAGAATTGTTAACAACGCTGAAGCTGGCAGAACTTATGGTTATCTCCGGTGCGGTGGAGTTCAGTTCCTCCTGCTCATGCCGCGTTATAGCGTGCCTTTCTCCTACCCTTCCGCTCACCGTCCCATTACCCACAAGTACCGCTCTCACAGAGGGCACAAGCAGAAAGACTGCAGAGTTGTTGGTGTAGATCGTGGCCACCACCGGGCTGAGATCTATCAGTACGCTAGAGTTTGTGGTCACGGCCCCGCTTCTGGTGATTGGTACAGTTAGGCTACCGCTGGGCACGGTCACGTTGTGTTCAGTACCATTAATCACTATGTACGCTGAGGTTATTGTGAAACTCACCAGGTTGATTATAGAGTTCGCGGGTGCCCTGCCCACACCTATGACCTGACTCGCATTTATCAGACTCATAAGATCGAGGCTGCCACTACCGCTTCCATTCACCCATGTAGCGGTCCCGTTTGCTGCAGTATAGTGAGCCCTAAGCGAGGAATACGTTACGTTTAGCGCCTGTGTGCCGTTTGGCACACTGGGAGGGTCGGTCAGTGAGAACACAACAGAATGCCCGACCCCCCCGGCTCCAAGTCCCGGCAGACCCAGCGCCAGAAACGCCACAATGCCCAACAGGATGACGAGCGCGGCTGCGATCTGGGGTATGTTGCTTATCCTCTTCATGCTTGAAACGCTCTGAACATCAAAATCTGGATTCGCTCTGTAGTACTTCCATTTCTTTATGAATGGGTTATCAACCGGTTTTACCGCCCCCATGCTTTCAAGTTCCTCCATGTGCTCGCTTACTGTAGATGGCGCAAGCCCGAGCACCTCACTTATCTCTCCGGGAGTCTTAGCGTTCTTGGACACCAACTTCAATATTTTCTTTTTCGTCTGCCATGTTTTCGTCACGTCTGCACCTCGGAAGATATTATGCCCCTACCTTTTAAAATAGATTCTGGAATATTTCGGTTTCGCTTCGGATTTGACGTCTTAAATATCATTTCTCGTTCGGCAGTGCCTGATCCTGGCTTCTCCACAGGTAAAGAGTGGCGATTGAGCGGTAAGGAGACCACCCATCGGACAGTTTCCGAAGCGTTTCCTTACTGGGCTGGCGCCTAAGTCCGTAGTTTCTCTTCACCGCGTTCTGGATTCCCAGGTCGTCCATAGGGAAAACGTCCACCCTTCTGAGGCTGAATATGAGGAACATCTCTGCGGTCCATCTTCCTATGCCTCTTACATCGTCGAGGATTGCTATCACCTCCTCGTCGGGTAGTTCACCAAGCGTTTTGAGATCCAGTTCCTTGCGGACGAGCCGCTTGCACAGGTCCTTTATGTATGAATACTTCTGAGGGGATATGCCCGCGCCCCTTACCCGCTTTTCAGGCGTTCTCAAGAACTCGCGAGGCTTTGGAAATCTTCCGCCATAAAGCCCCCTGAACTTTTTGACTATGGCATCTGCGGCTGAGCCTGCTATCTGCTGGTAGATGAACGACTCTAGTATGGACTCGTACGGGTCAGAAGAGCCCCAATCTCGTTTTATCGTCCCGAACCCTGAGACCAGCTTTGCCATCCTCTTGTCGCTCTTAGCGAGGTGGCGCATGCCTCTGCGCCATGTGCTGTCACTGAGAAGAGACTCAAACCCATCGTAGCGCATAGGAGTATGTCTTGCCTCTAAAGATATTTATTTTTACTCACATGGAAGCGTGCATTTCAGCGCAGACCGAAACGGCCGAGGAATCTGGCGAACTCTTTTTTGGTGACCCATTCCACCTTCAAGTACTCCGTCAGCTCCTTCTTCCCCATCCCCGTTCTTCTTGCCTCGTCGATGGCGACCCTGTACGCCTCCAATTCTGTGGGCCTGTCGAGGTAGTGGTATCTTGAGTCGAAGAGAGCTCTGCCTGCGTGCAGCTGCTTTATGTGCACCAGCTCGTGTATAACATCCAGGTATATGTATGTCTTGCTCGCGCTTCTCAAATAGTCGAGGTTGCAGACGATGCATCCCGCCTTGTCGTCAATCCACATATAGCCGCCGCGTCTTGACCTATACAACGAGACCCTCAGATTGTTCAGGGTCCTCTTCGTGCTCTTCCCGAATATCTCCTTCACGGCATCGACCTTCTCGAAGCCTTTGAAAACTTCGGTGAACGGATACGTGGGCACGCCTGTCTTTCTGTTTATGCTGACCTCTCCAATTCCACCGTCCCCTCTCTCGCTTTTCATTGACAATCCGCACGTTTCGCCATTACAGGAACTGCCTAATTACACATAAAGCTCATATAAGTTTTCACCCTCCGTTCAGCAGGGTGCTGGCAGGCAGCAGGAACGGGAAAAATAGACGTTAAGCCGTATCTTGTGTGCAGTTTTAAATATTACTATTCACAAGGGTTATAGGTATGGCAAAATCAAGGGGGATTGAAAAGTCGGAACGCCTTCTTGTCCTTGTCGTTGACGTCGACAATGACCTGTACAGGAAGACGAGGATAGGCGGGCCGCTGATCGGCAGGGTGCAGAACCTCAACGGCGCAACCCAGCTTGCTCTCGCAGACCCGGAAGATACAGACGCGAACACCATGTTCCAGGCGGTCAAGCTCTATGACGAGCTAAAGGAGGAAGGCTACTCCGTAAACATAGCCACGATAACAGGCGCGGAAAGCGAGGGTTATAATGCAGGCCGCGAAGTCGCATCGCAGATAGAACGAGTGATTGACCAGACCAAGGCTGACTCTTGCATGTTCATCACCGACGGAGCCAGCGACGAGCAGGTGCTTCCGATCATAGAGTCTAGGATAAAGATAAACAGCGTGAAGATGGTTGCTGTGAAGCAGAACAAGGCGCTTGAGAGCACCTATGTCGCTGTGCTCGAGAAACTGAAAGAACCGCACTATGCCAGGATAGTCTTCGGCATACCGGCAATACTTTTTCTGCTTTTCGCGATAAGCTACGCTGCGGGTTTCGGGTGGCAGGTGCCGCTGGGGCTCGTGGGCCTCTACCTGCTGATAAAGGGCTTCGGCCTAGAGGATATACTGATAGGCTCGTTCCGCGGCTTCGGCTTCAGCATAGAACGCATGAGCTTCGTCTTCTACCTCAGCGCGCTCGTCTTCTTCATAGCCAGCGTCTTCATAGGAGCGAGCAACTACCTTGCTCAACTCAAGATAACAGGTGATACCGGCTTCGCGACAGCGTATGCTGTTGAAGGCTTTCTCCTTCTGCTGCCATTCATGTTCGGCCTGTACCTGATAGGAAGGATAATAGACACCAAGTCGAACAGGTACATCTTCCGCAACTTCAGGTACGGGGTTTACATAGGCTCTTCTGTGATCGTCTGGGTGCTCGCGTACTCGTTCATGGCCTGGCTTCTCGGACAGATATACTTCAGCCAGTTCCTCTCATTCACTCTGGCAGCGATAGTGGCGGGAGTTGCGATATCCGTGGTGTCAAACCTTCTGAGGGTCCGCGTGCTACGCACCAAGAGACTGAAAAACAAGCTTGTGGTCAACGAGCTGGGCACGATGATAGGCAAGGTTGCCGGAGTCGACGTAAAGCGCGGCGGGCTGATAATAAACACCAGCTTCGGTAATCCTGTAAGATACAGCGTCGACCGTGTGGTTGAGGTATCTGACAAGGTAGTAGTGAAGTGAGACCTTTCTCATCTCACGGAGGGGTGTACTGCGAAGTCCAGTCGCTGCTATAACTCAAACCTTTTGTCGTCCCGTTGCGGCCGTTTCCTGAATAATCGTTAGCATTCCCATCCAGCGTCCACCATCCGACAAGGTTCTGCAACCGCGTAGGCGCGCCTCCTATGCCTTCTACATACAGCTGCTGCACCTCGTTCGCTGAAAATGATGTATTGTATAGCTGTATATTGGCTATACTCCCCTGCCACCAGTCAAAGCACGTAAGGCAACCGTTCCATCCGTAGACGCCTATGGAGAATGGGTACTGCGTATTTGCAACGCCGCTGGTGACGACGGTGTTTGCAACAAACTGCCCGTTTAGATATAGCGATATGACGTTCCCATTTATCGTGCCTGTGACAAAGTACCACGTATCGGGCTCCAGGCTTGAAGTCCCTATGCCGTACAAACCCCCGTTCGCCTGCGTAACTCCGTTTCCGGCCAGAAAACTTATGAACGGAGCGTTGTCACATGTCCTGTATGCCTCGAACGACCATCCCTGAGCGACGCCCGCCGACCCGCCTCCGTTGCCCTCCATCTGGCCCATCAATCCAACAGCGCAGATATTGCTTGTTTGCAGCTGGTCCTCTGCAAACCAAGCAGACGCGGTAAGCTCGTTTATTGTTGATCCCTGGTTTTGGAAAGCGGTAAGGTTGACACCTATATACTGCGTAGCGGGTCCGGGGTAGTTGTTAAAGTTTCCAACGTACTGCGGCAGCTCCCCGTTGCAAATGCCGCTCAAGGATACTAGCCTCACATCGACAGGCCCGTAGGGCCTGTAGACCACGCATGCTCCGGGAGGCGCCTTCGGAGCAAATGAGTTTGAGTTGAACACGCCGAGCTGGAAGAGAGCGCCAAGTATTACCGCTATTATTAATATGGCCCACCCGTAGGTCATGAGGTACTCCATCGCGGACTGCGCCTTGCGACTTGCAGCACCTGCCCTCTCACGCACCATGATAAGTTTAAATACTTGCCCTTATAAAAACTAATAAGCAAATAACCCCATGGCAGCTAGCGATTACAGCGCGTACAACAACAGGAACATAGTGCTCAACGAGCTTATAGGGCTCAGGGTGCGGGTTCTCAGGTGCGCCGACAGGAAGCAGGTTGGTTTGCACGGTACCGTAGTAGACGAGAGCAAAAACACTCTCGTAGTAGACACGGGCAACCGGCTCAAGAGGCTGGTAAAAGCAACGTCTACCTTTCGCTTTTACGCGGGAAGGAAGTCGTTCATAGTCAACGGAGTTGAAATAAACTTCAGACCCGAGGACAGGATAGAGAAGTCAATGAAGTACTACAAGAGGAGGGAAGAGTGACGCAAGAAATCAAATGCGATGACCCAAGGTGCCCGATACACGGGCGGCTAAAGACACGGGGCACGAGGTTCGCTGGCCTGGTCGTAAGTAGCAAGGCGAAACGCACGGCGATAGTGAAGATAGACTACACGATCTACCTCTACAAGTACGAGCGATATCTGAGAAAGCATTCGCGAATAGCGGCCCACAATCCTGACTGCATAAACGCAAAGGCCGGAGACACGGTCAATGTGGCGGAGGCGCGAAGGCTGAGCAAAACGAAGTCCTTCGCAATAACAGGCATAGTCAAACCGAAGGCATGAGCGCATGAGAGGAATATCATCGAGGATAACGAGGACACTGGTTCCCATGTCAACGCTTACGTGCGCCGACAACAGCGGTGCGATGATATTCAAGATAATCAACAAGATAGGCAAGGGCCACAGACACGGCGGGCTGGCGGCGGCGGGACTCGGCGACATAGTCATAGCCAGCGTGATAAAGGGTACGCCAGCTTATCTGAAGAAGCCCGTGCGCGTGATCATAATAAGGCAGAGGGCCTCGATAAGGAGGAGCAGCGGCATGCGCGTGAGGTTTGAGGACAACGCGGGCATAATGGTAGGTGATGATAACCTGCCCATAGGCACCGAGATAAAAGGGGCGATGGCCAGGGAGATAGTCGAAAGATACGCTAAGATTGCCGGCATAGCGTCGAAGATAGTGTAGTGATTTTAATGATACAAAGCGCCAAACCCAGGAAGCAAAGGCTCTTCAGGTACACCGCGAGCAACCACCTCAGACAGAGCTTCGTGAATGCTCACATTTCAAAGGAACTGGCTGCGAAGCTGGGAGTGAAGAAGAGGAGCATAGGGGTAAGGAAGGGAGACACGGTAAAGGTGATGAGTGGCTCGAGCAGGGGCAAGACGGGCAAGGTGCTCGGCGTCGACCTTGGCCGCGCTGTGGTTTTTGTGGAGGGCATAACGCGCAAGAACGCGAAGGGGAAAGAATCGCAGATCGCGATAAACGCGTCTAACGTTTACATAACAGACATGGACCTGGGCGACAAGCTCAGGAGCGCAAAGATGCAAGCGCTGAAGGCAACAAAGCAGTGACGATATGGCCAGGCACGGTAACTCAAGGCACTTGAACAGGCTCGCTGCGAGCACCTACTCGAGGGTGAGCAGGAAAACGGTCAAGTACCTAGCCAAACCCACCTCCGGCAGGCACTCACTTGGCAGGAGTATAGCACTGCTGGTGCTCCTGAGGGACAAGCTCGCATTCGCTGCGAACGCCAGAGAGGCGCGCAAGATGATAAAGTCAGGTAAGATAGCGGTGAATAGAAGCAAAGTATCAGATGCATCCTATCCCATAGGTTTTGGCGACGTGATTGCGCTGGCGCAAACAAAGGAGTTATACACTGTGAATGTAGGCAAGAACGGCGATATAAGGTTGGAAAAGAAAGAAGGCACGGGCAAGAGCAGGACGCTCAAGGTTGTGGGCAAATACCTGGCCAAGGGTAACAAGGTTATGCTCAGGCTCTATGACGGGTCCCTCTCCGCGGGCGACGGGAAGACCATGGTCAACGATTCCGTGGTGCTGGACGGCCGCAAGATAAAATCTGTGCTTAAATTCGAGAGCGGGGCAAGGTGCCTGGTTGTAAAAGGAGCTCACGCTTCCGAAACCGGTACTATAAAAGCGATCAAGGCAGGAGGCGCCACATCTGTGGCAGCGGTGAAGGTGGAAAGCAGCGCCGGAACCTTCGAAACCCCTGTTGAGAACGTAATGGTGATAGGTGCTTAATCATGTCAAACTCCATGCGCGATATAAGGCTCGAAAAGCTAGTGGTGAACATGGGCATAGGCGCTAACGAAGAGAAGCTCGACAACGCCCGCGCGCTGCTGAAGAAACTCACAGGCAGGGAAGCCGCATATACCAAGGCCAAGAAGAGATTTCCAGAATTCGGCATAAAGAAGGGCCAGATAATAGGCGCCGTGGTGACGCTCAGAGACAGCGCTGCGTCAGAGTTCCTGAAGAACGCGCTCGACGCCAACAACAACACTGTGTACACAGATTCGATAGCTGGAAATTCGCTCAACTTCGGAATAAAGGAGTACATAT
>JAKANZ010000030.1 GCA_021823435.1 Microcaldota archaeon | reverse complement strand
GGCAGAACTCGAGCAGCTTGCCCTGCATCGGGTCGCCTGCGCCTCTGGGGATCACGTGTACGTGCAGATGGTTTATCACCATCCCCGCATGCTCGCCCGCGTTTATGGAGAGGTTGTACGAGTCGGCGTCGAAAGCCTTTAGCAGTTTTGGAAGCAGCAACTCGAGCATCTTCCTGAACTCAGCAAGCTCCTCGGCCGAGAGCTCTGTGATACGGGTCACGTGCCTCTTCGGAATTATGAGCGAGTGGCCGCGGATTATGGGCCTTGCATTATACACGGCGAGGAACTGGTCCGTCTCGAAGAAAGCGTTCTCGTAGATCTGGGGAGTGCAGAAGACGTCAGCCTTCAACCAACTACCTCTTCCTGAGAGATGCCCGCTTGCCTCGGGGAAGCATATGCACCAGAAGCACGACAAGCACTATGAAAAGGAGCACCGCGTTCACGAGGAGCAGCGCGTATATCTGCGTTATGCTCTGCTCTATGTTGGTTATCTGCTGCTCTGCCTGCTGCGAAAGTCCCGAGGCCTGACTGGACGCTACAAAGGAGGCGTTTATGATCTTGTTGTCGGCAGCCAGGTTTGCCGCAAGAAGCGAGGTGCTGTAGGCCTCTTGCGCGTCCGCGGTTACGTTAGCGCCGCTTGACACGAGCGACTGCCTGAAGTAGAACTCGGACTGCGCCGCAAACTGCGACGGCCATGTGCCGGTAGTGGCGTTTGCTATGTTTGCAAGGATCTCAGGATAGAGCTGCGATGCGCTGACGTTCGGGGCCTGCTGCGAGAAAGTATTTGCGTATGTCGCCGAGTACAGCGCCGTCGCGTAGTCGCCGTCGTTGTACGCCTGCACGGCTGTCTGCAGGTACATGCCGCTGGAAACTGCTCTCGCCCTGTTTATCGCGCTCGCCGCGCTGTTCCTCAGGCTCGCGGATGTTTGCACGTAGGCTCCACCCATGCTCGCCGCCGTGTTGTAGAGCTGCGAGGATGCTTCGCACCACCCCATAGCCGATGCGGCTGTATATATGCTTTGCACTATATCGTCGGTGCTCTGCTCCGAGCTGAGCGTCTGGCGTGCGCTTGTGAGCGTGTAGTTGGCCCAGTACTGCCTAAGCCTGCCGCCAAACACGAACTCGTAGTTCTGGTTTGTAAGCGGAGGAGGCGTGAGCGAGGAGCAGAAGGAGGAGACGTTTGATAGCAGGCCTGACGCTCCTGTAGGCGTGTAGTTCTGAACATTTGCAAGCGTGTACGCGGTTATGAAGTTCAGGAAAGAGAGGTCTGCGGCTGTGTATAGGTAACCATGTGCTGCCAGCGTGCCGTAGTCATTTATGTTACCAGCAAGCTGCTGCTTCGCCAGGCTGAAGTTGCTGCCTATGGATGATATGGTTGATGAGGTGAAGTTGAGCGTCAGGTTGACCAGCTGGTCGAACGCGCTCGTGTTGCAATTTGTGCATGTTATATTAGATGTCCCAGCGGCGCTGATGTTGTACTTCTGGGTAAGGTTTATACTGAGAAGCTGGGGCGTCTGGCCTGAGAACGCGTACTGCAACGCCTGTGAGACGTTGGTGGCCATCGCCATGGGCAGACCGCTGCGCTGCTGCGAGATATAGTAGAGCAGATATTCGAAAGATGACATCGGAGCGTATGGGACGAGTATGAACTTCATCCCGCCGGCGCTGGCCGCCTGCGCCTTGTCAGTGACACCCCCTATGAGGCCCACGGACCCGTTGCCCTCTATGGTACCTGTGACCGTGAAGTTCTGCGCCAGCTGCCTGTGCTGCAATGCGGCGACAGCAAGTAGCGTGAAAGCAAGGCCACCGCTTGGCCCCGAGACGCTCATGTTCTTGTCCTCTATCGTATAGTTGAAGTTGTAGTCCTTCTCATTAAGATTGAGGAACGATGAGGCATAGGTTGCGGCTGTCTGCGCAGAGGCAAGCGTGTCAGCGTCCACCGACGCGGGGCCGCCAACCGTGACAGCGCCATTTCCGGGGGTCACGTTCAGCTGGAAAACAGTCAGGTTTCCGATGTTTTCGTTGGTGAGGACCGCAGGCGCATGTATCGTGGTCACGTACGCGTTTGCGCTAACAGAGAGCAGAGAGAAAAGCAGCACTAGTAGTGCTGCTCTAAAATCAGGCATTAGATTACTTTTGAGGCTAATATTTAAATTGATTTTGACAAGAACCTGTAACCTCTAAGAACACCTGACCCATGCTTCATATTTAAATATGCTTAATAGCACAGAAAGTTTGATGGGCAGAGAGGGGAGCCACTTAGAAATGAGTCCGAGGAGGATCGGATATTTTCTTCTTTTAGCCCTAGTACTCTACGACTTCGCATTTTCCATAATATACGTCTCCGGGCCTGCCTATTACGGAGATGACCTAGCCTACGCCGAACTTGCCTACGGCGCCAGACAGGGCAGCTTCGTTCAGGAGGGAAACGCCATGGCGCTGAGAGTACTGACTGTGCTGCCTATCGCGTTCTTTTTCGTGATTATGGGCGTGGGTCTGCTTTCCTCTGCGATGTGGGGGCTCGTTTCATTTTTGCTGACCGTTGTCACGACCTTCTTTATAGCAAAGGAGCTTTACAACGAGTATGCCGGATTGCTTGCTGCCACATTGCTCTCCTTTTCTCCTCTGGTCTTGATACACTCGACGACAGTTTCCTCTGACGTGCCCATGATGATGTTCACATCGCTCGCCATGCTGTCGCTGCTGTATGGTACTAGAAGGAATTCTAGGAAATGGTATTTCGCCTGTGGCATGACGATCTACGCAGCTGCTTTGACCACTCCCGAAGGCGGCCTCGTCGGCATCATTGCATTTGCCTATCTTGTGGTTGAGACTGCAAGGAAGCGCATGACCATAAGGAGGTCGATGTACGTACTCTACGGGCTTTTGCTGATGTTCGCACTTAGCTGCGTATTGAATTATCTTACAACCACACCCCATGATCCATTCGTCACACTTTCCTACACGCTTGGAAACAACGGTTATTACAGCCCCATAGGGCCTAACGCGCCGCTGGCCAACGCCTTCAATCAGAATTTGGGGTATTACCCTGCTCTCATGTTTCCGTACTCCCTGATAGGCATTATCTGGCAGGATCTGAGAGCTGGCGTTTTTAATCCAATAGCGATGTGGCAGAGGGTTTATGTCTTGAACTCCAGCAATCACGCGGGTTTCATTTTCTACTTTTTTGTGGCTGCTGCGGCTTATCTGGTGCTCACGCGTGAACGGAGAGCTTATTTCACAATGTTCTGGTTCGCGATCGGTTTTCTGTACCTGGAATTTGGCCCGCAACACATCGTACTGTCACCGTTTTCATATTACATGGTCGGTAAACTGGACAGGTACCTCCTTCCGATCATGCCAGCCGTGGCGATAACGGTCTCAATCGCATTGGCACGGGCTTGGAATAGTGCAAAGGCAAGTGCGAGGCAACTCGTTTACCCTTTTTTGGCCGTCTTGTTCCTGTTCTTGCTCCTGACTGGTTTGCAAACCGCGCAGTGGTCTTTTGAGCTTCTTGCGAATGAGAGGTATGGCCTCCTGTCCGTATCCAATTACCTGATGGCACTGCCCAATTCCACCCGAATCTATTATTCTGCGATCTCCAACGCTGTTGTAGAGTACATGGGGTATGAGAACCTGACCAGATTCCTGCAGTACGGTGACCTAAGCAACTGCCACGAGCTGCTGAATAATTCGTATGTGATATGACAGTTGTCTGGAGGAGCGACGCTACACATGAATTACAGCTCCAATCCTACTCAGAACTGCCCGCAATGGCAGCTTGTACTCAGACCGCAGATGCCGGGCAATTATTCCCAAATCTTTGACCAGAAGAACTACAATAAAGTTGCTCTTTATTACATACCCTAAGAGAAGCGGAGATGACAGATCTTGCTTCATTCAAACCCGCTTATTGTTTTTTGTCCGTACCTTGATGCTGCTTTTGCAGACCCCTTGGTGCTCAGCACGTCTACCGTGCCGAAGACACCGTCATAGCCTGGCTTGATGCTGACCATGTCCTTTCTTATGTTCTTTATGGCTTCCGCTAGCTTTGCATCGACCTCGCTTATGCTGCCGATGTCAGCGTTCAGCAACACGTTCATCTCCGTGCCGAACCTCTCCACGACCTTGGAGTACGTCGCGTAAACGTATTGCGTGTAGACGCCCTTCCCGCTCACGAACGCTATTATTTCGTTGAGCGGTATAGCGTGCACGAACGGAACCGCGTTCTTGGGTTTGTACCCTTCCTCCCTGTCTGCGAGATCGTTGACCCTGTGCAGCACGCCTAGCGTGAGCTTCTTCCTGCATACGGGGCAGATGTTGTTATACTTGGCGGATTCTTCGGGGCTGAGCGAGACGTTGCACTTCCTGTGGCCGTCGTAGTGATACTTGCCCTCCTCAGGATAGAACTCTATCGTGTACTTTACCTGCTTGTTTTTCATCGCGCCTATGACGGCATCGTAGGAAAGCTTATCTTCATCGAACTCGAAGACAGTAGCTTCTCTTCCAAGTTTAGGCAGAGAGTGCGCGTCGCCGCTTGATATTATCGCGTACCTGTCTAGCTTTGAGAGCCGCCAGAACATCGCCGGGTCCGCTGATAGGCCGGTTTCCAGCGCGTAGATGTGCTTTGCCTGGTCCCCGTATGCTTCCTCCACGGAGTTGAAGCCTCCCATGGACCCGAAGACGCCGAACCACGGCGTCCAGCTGTGCGCAGGAAACACGAAGTTCCTGGGGTTTATGCCATGGACAATCTCTACCAGCTCCGCGGCGCTCATGTTGAGCTGCGGCCTGCCGTCGATTGACAGATTGCCGAATTTTGCGAGAGAGTCGCTTATCTGCTCCGCTGTTTCCATGTCGGGAACAAGTATCCCGTGGTGTATCTTGGCGACGTTCCCCGTTCGGTCGAAAACACTGGCGGTTCCGCCCTTCACCTTGGGGTAGATGGTGCAGACCTCGTTGCTCAGTATGAAGTTCACTCCAGTGTTCGATCCGGAGAGCCTGAAGAGGCCGTTGCCCTGCGGCACCATGTTCTTCTTTATCTCCTTGAACCACTCTGGATGAGAGAAGTCGGCCGTGCCCATTATGCCTATCCCCTTGGTGCGTGCCGTAGCATCCATGTTCTGCAGCGTCAGTTTCTCGCTGCATGCGCCCGCGTATCTTGAATGAGTGTGCAATTCAGAGATGAACTCCAAGGCATCACTTGCTTGTCTTTACCCCGTTCTGGGGGCATATCCTGTTCTTGCTGTTCGGCCCTATGAGACACTGGCTGCAGACCGGGACCCGCGACTGGCATACCTTCTTGCCGTGCGTCTTGAGCACGTACGCGAAGTTCTTCCAGAGCTTGCGGTCCGCGACCCTTTCGAGATCCTGCTCTATCTTGTCAGGATCTGCGCTATTGCTCAGTCCTATCCTTCCCGAGAGCTTGATGACCCATGTATCTACAGGTATGCCCTCCACTATGCCGTACGCGTTTATGAGTATCGTGTTCGCCGTCTTTCTGCCTATCCCTGGCAGCTCGACCAGCTCTTCCATCCTCTTTGGCACCTCGCCTCCGTATCTATCCATGAGGATTTTGCATGCGTTTATTATGTTCTTGGCCTTGTTTCCGGCAAAGCTCACCCTGCGCACGTATTTTACCAGATCCTGTTCGCCAGCGTGGGCGAAATCCCTTGCGGTCTTGTATCGTTTGAACAGCTCTGGGGTGACCGCATTGACTACTTCATCACGAGTCTGTGCAGACAGAATGGCTGCGACGAGTAACTCAACCGGAGTGCTGAAGCTGAGGTAGTACTTCGCATCCTTGTACTCGTTGGCCAGAAGTTCCACTGCGCGCTTTGCCCTGCTCTCTTCCAGAAGAGTAAACGCTGCCATTGAAAACTCCAGGAGCCCCCGCTCCCAAATCAATGCTGCTTTCGCATTACAGACTTATAATTGTATTCCGAATGGAGCGAGTGCGGCTGCAGGAAAAGACGCATCTGGTCGGTTACTTGGCCAGAAGTATCTCTATCGTGCTTACCTTGGATTTCGTGCCGTCCTCGTTCTGCAGCTCCTCGGAATTGATGGCTATGCTGCCAACCTTCGCGTCCTGAATGAACCTGTTCCTTGCTATCTCGGCTACGTCGACGGCCCTGGAGATGGTGTTTCCCCTTGCTCTTATCTTTACGCTCTTGGCGCCGTTGTTGAACTGCGTCACGACTGCGAGCACATAGTTCATTGCGGGCTTCTTCCCTATGTACACCACATTCTCCGGTATGTTGCTTTCCCTTTTCTCCCCCATCTCTTCAATTTGTTCAGCCATCGTTTCACCAGCAAACAAGAATTATTTATTCTGGGCGTGTTGCTTGGTTGTTCTTTGTTCGTAAGAATATATAAAACATATCTATGCTGGTTTGCTACCGATTATCTCGCGGAGTATTTTCTTCGTGTCAGAGGGTCCGCTCACCTGCAGGCAATCAACCCCGGTTGTTTTTGCAGGGGCATCGTTGCCTCCTTCGAAAAGCGCATCGCCCATGAAGAGCATCTGGCCTGTGGAGTAGCCGAGGTGCTGTCTCATCTTGCCTATCCCGTATGCCTTATCTATCCCCTTTCTGGTCACGTCTATTGATGTGGTGCCGCCTACCCTTATTTCGAACTCGGGGATATACTTTCCCATGATTGCTTTTATCCCGAGCCTCTTCCTTTGGTCGGGGTCCCATGCAGTCTTGAACTCGATCGGCGCCTCCTGGCCCAGCGCCGAGAAGGTCACCTGCGTGCCGCGGTCTTCTATTATCTGGCCGTATGTTTTCTCTGGTTTCTCGTAGCCCCATTCCGCGAGCGCGCGCTCAAACGCTTCGCCTATCTTCTTCTTGTTGTCTTCGGTCAGGTTTTCAGCATACACCTGCGTCCACTCCCCGCCCCCATCGCTGAACCTGTAGAAGGTGGAGCCGCAGGTAGGGAAGAGGTAAAGGTGCGGCAGACTGGATGGATTAAAGATAAGCTTTGCTACGAACTGATCTTGAAACTGCTTGTACTTGCCGCCTCCTATGACCGCGAACTCCCTCTGCAGAAGCAGCTGGTCAAGCAGGGAGCTCATCTCCTCGTCCATCGGCGCCTTGCTCTCTGTCAGAGTGCCATCCATGTCGGCTATTATCAGCCTTTTCTTCGAGTAGTCCACGAGGATCATGGATATTGTCGCGATGGCGCTTCTTAACTGTTGCCTATATACCTTTTAGGCCCGCCTTACGAGCCTCCTGCCTGCCTCTTTGTGCGTGATCGCCTCGTGAACCGAGTACTTCCTTATGACCATCGCCTTCACCCTTTCCGATTCCGCGTTTCCTGCAAGTGCAAGTCTCTCAGCTTGTCTAAGCTTCCCGGCGTAGGCCCTGTAAGCGGTTCTCGCGGCAGCAAGCGCGTCGCGCTCGTGAAGGTTCGAGAAGCCATTGCCGGTCAGATCCTTCTTCTTAAGCACGCTTATGTCCGTGACCGGAACGAAGAGCGCAGCGTCGAAGATGCTCGCAAGCTTCTCCACTAGCGAGTCCGGCCTTTTTTTGTCTCCGGCGATTATCACCGGCGTACCGGCCCTTGCTATCTCGTCTACGAACCACTGCAATCCCGCGAACCTCGCTGTGGCGAGCCTTGTGACGTTGCCATCGAGGTCCAGGCAGGCGATGGCCGCCGTCTTTCCGGGATCTATTCCTACTATCAGGTGTTTCAACGGATCAGCACAACGTGGAGTTGGCGTAGCACAGCGCCTCCTGCGCTGTCTGCGGGATGGTGAGGTAGTGGCAGTCGACCACAGCGACAGGTGTGTATGTGACGTTATAGTACTGCGCAAGCAACGCCTGGGTGCTGAGCACGCTGGATGATGCGCTTATGCAGGCGTCCAGTTGCGTTGCGTTAAGCCCGGACTGGCTTGCTATGCCGGCCAGAGCGTTCTGCGACATGTACGCACCGGCGTATGCCGCGTTGAGATTCGAGGCGAAGGCTGAGAAACCGCTCTGCTGCGACGCGCAGAGGGCGTACTTGGAAAGGTAGAGCGCGTTGGCCAGGCCTACCTGCGAACCAACCTGCTGCGTAGACGCCCCTATGACTATCTTGACGGTCAGGTTAACGCTGCCGCCGTACATGCGTTTTATTGCACTCGCATTGATCAGACTCTGCACGGAGCCTGGCGCGTATGGGTCAATGAACCAGTACACGTGGGTTGGAGTCGAGTTGCTGCAGGCATACTTACCCGCGAGCGAGACCACGCCGCTGGACACGACGCTGTTGTTGGATATCTGCGAGGGGCGCGCGCTCTGCAGGAGCGGCGTTATCCTTGACGTGTTGGTGTCGTTTATCATGAATGCTAGAGAAAAGATGACGTTGTTGACCGGATTCTTGGCCAGAAGACTCACGTACCAGGCCCCGCTGTCTGGCAGGTAGCTGACGCGCATGCTGCTTATGTTTGAGATGAAGGGTATGAGCGAAAGCGAGCTGTTCACAGTGGCATAGCTTGCGAGTATGCGTTCCGCAATGGCCTTGATCTGGGCGGCTGTATGCGTGGCGGTTGTGTTTGATGTCGAAGTGGTGTTGTTGCTGGGCAGCACCAGTATCGGTTTGCCGTACGATACCACAAGGAGCAGCGCTACCAGAAGAACCGCAAGCACCATCAGCATTAGGTGCAGGTTATCGAGGCCCCCGAATCTGCCGAGCGGCCTTATGACTATGCTCGGTTCCTTTACCTTCTTCGTTTGTGCCATGTAATCCAGAATCGCGGTTATGATTCGGCTTAACTGTTGATGAAGAAGTTATTTATTTGTTTACGAGACGTTCGGTGCTCTTTCATCCGGCGTGAGCGCGGCCGGATATTATGGCCCTGAGCTTCTTCTCGTTCTTCTTTGCCATCTCCCTAACATCAAGTCCATAGTGTTTGTATACCTCGCCCTCTGGCACGTTACCGAA